>JBCBOT010000560.1:0-3353 GCA_039821165.1 Planctomycetota bacterium
GCACAGTCGACCCCCACGAATAAACAGAGTCTTTCCATCGGGCACCCACGAGCCTTCCCGTTCTGTCTTGGCGAAGATTGATCCGTCTTGCTTCGTTTTGATCGTCGCCGTCAGCGTGAAGTCTTCATCACGCATCTCGAGCACATCCGCATCCCCGAGTTCGATGTGTGTTGTGCCGTCAAACGCAAACGCTTTCGGTTGCGTGGCGGCCGGTTCGTCACGTGGCTGAACGGCGGGGACGAGTCGCACCGTTCCCTCTTTCGCTTGTTTGAAGTTCACTGCCTGTTCGCGGTGCGCGACACGCATCGTCAAAGGGCGACCGTGGGGCGCGATGTTGATGATCCGTTCATAAGTCGCCGTCGAATCTACAGTTCGCATCCGCGGGGATTCGAGTATTGGAGTGGCCCCCACGGTGTAGGAGATCACGACCTGATCACCGTGTTTGTAGAGGCCCTTGTAGTGGGCCCATTCGCGCGGCAGCGGTCCGTAGGGCCTGCCGTCTTTGCCGACGAGACGGGGATCTTCGAAGGAATCTGTTTCGGGGTGCGCCCAACCGGGACCGGCAGGGTTCGCAAAATGTTGTTGCCCAACGGTCCGCGGGGTAATCGCGTGTCGACCGTCAAACAGAATACCGTGCCAATCGATAAAGCCCTGGCCGGTCCATGCCCCGGCAACGCGCATCGTGTCGTGGTCGAACGCTATCCAATGCGAGCCCTTGGAGACTCCGCCGGGCCCCACATCGAGCCGAACCGCGATCCCCTTGTACGCGAAGTTCGTGTTGTCGGCCCACTGTTCGTTCGGCGGACGCTTTTCACGGGCGGCCAGTCGCTGCTCCTCGGGGGTGATTCCGAGTCGACGTCCGGTGTTTGGGCCGACCATTTCGTAGGTGCTGATCAAGAACGGACCATAGTCCATGTCCAGCCATGGTTCTTCGACACTTGCAGCGGGACCTCGCTGTGAACCCTTCGGTAGTTTTGCGAGATAGGCCCGATCGATTTTGCTGTACTGAGACGGATTGTGTTCGCGCAGGTAGTCTTCGCGAATGTACTGGATGACTTGATACTTTTGCTCAGGAACCAGTTGACGCTGAGGAAGCATCATCGAGTAGCCATGGGTGATCGTCTTGTACATCGAAAACGGGTCGGAGCCGTTTTTGAACTTGCCCGATGCGAATGCCAACGCGTTCGGAAGTGATCCTTTCTCATTGTGTGTCCCATGGCAGTTCGCACAGATCGACAAATAGAGTCTTCGACCTTTGTTGAGCGATGCCTGATTCCACGAGCCGATTAAGCCGGCATGGTCCAGATCGCTCTCGTACGCCGGTAGCGGTTGCGGTGCGATCAGCGAAGCCTCCGGCAACAGTGACGCGACCCGATCGGGACCTAACGATCCAACTTTGGTCACAAAACTCACGAGGTCATAAAAGTCGCGTTCGTTCGCCAAAAGGTTGACGAGGCCGACGGGCATCATTGAATTCGAAGACTTTTCAGCCTCAATCGCATCCTTTTCAACGGTCTGTGGCTCTTCCTTTCCAGGCACCGCGACCAGATAGGTGTCCTCGGTTTGCCCACGGACCATCCCCGAAACGATGTCGCCGGAATCCAAAAGGAACTGCTTCGACTCGTAACCCTTTTCCATGCGTTTGGATGGGGCCAAGATCGATTCGATGACGTGTCGAACGGTCGATCGATCACCCATGGTGGAGAGATCAGGGCCGAGCAAGCGACTGCCTTTGCCCAGCGTATGACACTGCGTGCAGCCAAGTTCCTGACGGTGAAACAGCAACGCGCCTGAAACCGGGTCTCCCAGAAAGCGCGCGGTTTTTTCAAGGCGTTCGATCGGGATCGTGCCGAGTCTTTTCTCGAGATTTTGCGCGGCGACCGGGAAGCAGGCCAGGATCAGTGGGAGAAAAACACAGAATCGCATTGGTTCTTAAGTATCGCGAACGGGGATCAGATTCGTTCTACTGCGATAGAGTACCTAATCGAATGACGGAGAACGAACTCGCTTGGTGAAGAACCGTGATGAGTGGTCCCCTAGAAACAGCATCTGCGAAAACCACGCTGGGTCCCTGGCGCAAATCAACGAGCAACGGTGGACGGTCAGTGGAAGCGGACGATCTGGCTCGCCGAAGCGCGATCGAAAGCCTGCTCTTTGGTCTGCTCGGCGTCGGCGTACTCGGCGTTGTCGCGGGGTTGGTTCCGCCAATCGGGATCTGCTTGGCGGATTATCTCGATAATTCCTCGTTGGCGTTCAAAATCTGTTATCTCTTTACGGTACTCGCCCCCACCATGGTGGTCGCGGTTTTTGCGATTGTTGTCCCGCTGTTTTGTGGGGGAACGCTTGTCAAACGTTTGATGTTGACGTCGCTTACCCTCGTGCCGGGATGCGTCGCAACGGGGATCGGAATCAGATTGATGCTCGCAAGTCCGGGCGAGCCGATTGCGGTTCCCGTCGCGTATGGGATCCTCGGTCTCCTCTTTGGATGCGGTACGGCCGTGCTCATCATGCAACTGATGACGCCCTGGACGTTGACGCATTCTCCATTCGATGGAAAGAAGGCGAATCCGCTTGGGCTTCAAACGCTTCTTGAGTTCACAACGTTAATCGGAATCGCTTGCGGGCTGGTCGCGCTACCCACTGCTGAAGAGTTTTGTCTGGCGATCTTTTTGATGGCCGTTGTGGGCGTCGTCGTGTCAATCATTGCCGTGCGTTTATTGGTTGCGTTTCTTGACGAAGCCCCCGAGCGCCGATGGGTCGAGATCGGACTCTTGGTGCTTTCGGGAATGGCCGTTTCGACGACGCTCACGTGTCTGATCGTGCGGCAGGAAGCAGGTTGGACGATCGGTGCATCTGAAATTGCCATGATCGTTCTGCCTTCCATGTATGGAGCACTGATGCTGTACCTACCCGCAGCTCTGGTCATCGGTTGGCTCTCTCGTTGTGGCTGGCGCTGCGTCGATCGGCGGAGAGCGACAGCCTCACCAACCTAGAAGTCTCGGAACGGTCCGCGCGGCTCGGCAGACTCCATTTCGTCTGTCCACTCGGAGAATCGCTTCTTCATGCGAGCCAAGATCTCGGGGTGGGCATCGGACTGATCGTTGGCTTCGTGAATGTCATCGGCGAGGTTGAACAGTCCACCCGTTTTGCCTTTGGAAACCCACTTCCAATGGCCGACGCGTGCCGCGAGATGGTCTCGACGTTTCCAGAACATTGCGTGACGGGGTGAATCCGCGCCCCGCACGGCATTCCACCAGTCGTAGCCGTCTAAGTGGATGTCATCACGGACTTGCGAGCCTGCCGCCGCAACGAGGCTGGGGAGAATCTCAAGCGATGTAAGGAAGCGATCGTTG
>JBCBOT010000561.1:0-3339 GCA_039821165.1 Planctomycetota bacterium
GCGGCGATCGCCGACAATAAATTCGTGTAGCCGTAGTGATGGTCGACGCGAGCGGGCGGGGCCGTTGGATAGGCCCATTGGTTCTCATGAAAGTAGACGACGAGTGGAACAGCGAGCAGCGGCGCGAGGTCTTTTCGTCGCGCGACGAAGCCTTGCCACGTCGGCAGGTCCAGCATGTCGGTGCACAACACAACATCGGGGATTCCACCTTCATCGATCGCGTTTGTGACCGATTCGAGAATCGTGAGCGGTGCCGAACGCATCCGCCATTTCCAGTGGCGGGCTGGTAGCGTCGCGAGAGAATACGCGTGCTCGCTATGACGCCGAAGTGATTCGATGAACGCTCGGTGACTGCCGCCGTAGTAAGGTTCGATGAGGAGGACGTTCATCGGTGGAACAGCCTTGCCGGGCGTCAGTGATAGGCGTAGGTCTGATCATGGGAGCCGAGACGATGCCGAGCAAAGGTCGCTGGCAAGACAATTGCAAGCGGAGACACTGCTTGGCGCACGTCACTGAGTCAGCTGGGAAACACTGTCAGGCACGACGATCTCACCGCGAAGAAGCACCATGGCGTCTCAGCACTTGCGGATTTTGTCGCGGCCATCGTTGACGCTCGCCGTTGCGTTGCGAGTATCGATCACGAGGTTCGATTCACGAACGATTTGGTCGTAGTCGAACGCGGTGTGATCGGTCGCGATCAACACGGCATCCTGTGACTTCAAGAATTCGGGCGTCAATTCTTGGCTCGTCATGGCGGGCAAGTTGTAGTGACGCATTGAAGGCAGAGACGGGACATGCGGGTCGCTGTATGTCAAATCGGCCCCGAGTTCGAGCAGCAGTTCGAGCAATTCGAAAGACGGGCTTTCACGCGGGTCGTCGACGTCTCGCTTGTAAGCGACGCCGAGCAAGCAAATCTTGCTGCCGCGAATCGGCTTGGAATGTTCGTTCAGAAATTCGCCCGTGCGCGAGACAACGTACTGCGGCATCGCACGGTTGACTTCGCCCGCGAGTTCGATGAACCGTGCGTTGCTGCCTTGCTTTCGTGCGAGCCAGGAAAGGTAGAACGGGTCGATCGGGATGCAGTGGCCGCCCAAACCGGGGCCCGGGTAAAACGCGTGAAATCCGAACGGTTTGGTCTTCGCCGCGTTGATGACTTCCCAAACGTCGATGTCCATCTCATCGAAAAGGACTTTCAGTTCGTTGACCAGTGCGATGTTGACGGCCCGGTAAATGTTCTCGAGGACCTTTGCGGCCTCCGCGACTTCGCAACTGCTAACCGGCACGACACCAGCGACCGCGGACTCGTACAAAGCTTTCGCGCACGCGAGGCTGTCTTCGTTGATCGCGCCGACGACTTTGGGAATGCCCGCGGCCGAAAAATCTGGGTTGCCGGGGTCTTCACGCTCGGGGCTGTAGGAGACGAAGAAATCACGTTCGGACGAGAGTCCGTTCGATTCCAGAATGGGCACCATCACGTCGCGTGTCGTGGTGGGGTACGTCGTGCTTTCGAGCACCACCATTTGGCCGCGGCGGAGGACATTGGCGATCGCTTCGCAGGTGCCTTCGACATAACGCAGGTCGGGGTCGCGGGCGGAGTCCAGCGGGGTTGGCACGCAGATCAGCAGCACGTCAGGCTCGGACAAACGCGACATGTCGCTGGTGGCGTCGAAGAGTTCCTTCGACAGCCACGCCTGAATCTTGTCGTCACCAATGTGTTTGATGTAACTCTTGCCCGCCAGCAGTGCATCGACTTTGGTCGCATCGACGTCGAAGCCGACGCATTTGAAGCCGGCGTTGGTGAAAGCGTCGATCAGTGGCAGACCGACGTAGCCGAGACCGATCACACCGACAGAGCACGTACGGTCGGCGATCGATTGAAGGAGTAACTTGCAAGCTTCGGACGACATCGAAGACCCATTCGCGGCAAGACGCCGGTAGTCGGAGTGAAAAGTGAATCACGAACAGTGAGACGGCCAGTTTATCGGCTGACATACCATTGACCACCCGTCCCGGTCGGGCTGAAAACCCACCAGTCAGTACCGCCGAACGCGTTGAATCAGGATGACCCCGATGACGCACAACATGATGTTGCCGATCCAAACCCCGTAGGGCGGAATGCCACCTTCTTTTGCCTGCTCGAGCCCGAGGATGAACAACGGATAGTACAGACCGATGATCGGCAAAAAGCACATCCCAAATGTGGTCCAGTAGTCACTCGTTCGGGCAATCATCCCGAGCGGTGCACCAATGATGACAAAGCAAAAGCAGCTGAACCCTTCGGCCCATCGACGCCATGGTTCAACACGCAGCCGCGTCAGGCGGTTGCGACTTTCGGTCAAGTACGACTCGTAGGCTCTTCCCGATCGACCCGCGATCGAATCGACGCGACTGGAGAGCAGCGCGAATCCGGTGTGTGCGGCCAGTGCCCCACCGTGTGCGTGGGCGCGAGCATCTTCACGTAGCCGTTCGACTTCGATCACTCGGAGCGGCAACTCCCGTGGTCGCCGCTTCGCTTGGTCGGGTGTTCGCATCGCGCGCGAGAGCGGGATGCTGACGGGTGTCGTTCCATTGATAAAGCCTTGGATTGCGCCGCCACGGTCCCACTGACTGTCCGTGAGTTCCAGCTTGAGCGCTTCTTTTTCGGGGTCCAAGCTCAGGCGACCCTCGCGGGCTCGCATTTTGATCGGGTCGCCACCGCCGCGAACGGTGACCGTCGGATAGATGAGACGTTTTCCCTGCACGTCGCGCACGTGAATCGAAAACTTGTCATCGGTGTAACAGTGCTGGGCCTCCATCTTTCGGTACACGACGTCTTCGATGGAGAGCATCACGACCCGGTTCACGCCGGGTTGGCCCCATGAGACCGCGAGGTCACTCATCAGCACCGAAAGCGGCGACAGCATGAACGCGAAAAACAGAGCCGGTTGCAAGAGTTTGATCGGCGAAATGCCCGAGGCTTTTACGGTCGCGACTTCGCCGTCGCCCGCCATCCGTCCGTAAACACACGATACGGCAAACAACGCGGTCGCGGGAAACGAGAACTGCAGGGCGATCGGAAGGACGAACGGCAGCAATTGCAGGATCGCGACCGGGCCGAGCCCCTCGCGCAGCAACGTTTTGCCGATGCCGATCAGCAATATCAGCAGCGTCAGCGCAAACAAGGCAACGACGAAAATCTTGAGGATCTCCGTCAGGATGTAGCGTGTGAGCCGAGTCGGCATCCGTTCCGGCTTTCTGGGCTGTAAGTTCGCACAGGTGGCGACGGCATCCGTGCGTCGCGACTCCGATCAAGTAGCAAACTTCGGCGGCAAATCGGTAGACCGTTTCAAGCTGTCGCTC
>JBCBOT010000562.1:0-3325 GCA_039821165.1 Planctomycetota bacterium
TCGTCGCCGGTGGCGATTCCGAAACGTCGAATTCCGATCGCGTGGGCGAAGTCTCCGAGACCTATCAACGTGATCACGATGTCGCGGGAAAACGTGTTGCGTTCGTCGGACGATTCGGAAGCATGAATCATCGCGAAGCCGGTAATGTGCTCGCGTCCTACCACGCACGCGTCGTCGAATTCACGAGGCGAAACGCAATCCTCTCCGGCGAATCCGCTCCGCATTGGGTCGTCATCGGCGCCGAAGAGCCTCCACTATCGCATTCGGAGTTACTGGGAAGAGCGACACTCGACGCAGCGGCTCGCGGAGAGCTAGAGATCCTTCACGAATCGGAGCTCTGGCATCGGATCGGACTCGTCGACCTCGAGTCTTCGGTACGTCGTTATCACACGCCTGCGATGCTCGCGGATCTCCTGGACGTCTCGGTTCGCGTGATTCGGCGATGGCACCGGCGCGGTTTGATCACGCCGGTCGCCACCGTTCACAAGCTGCCTTACTTCGACTACGCCGAGGTCGCGACCGCGAAACGTTTGGCGGGCTGGATCGCGGAGGGCGCGAGCCCATCCGCCATCGAACACCGCCTGGTGAATCTTGTCGAAATCCTTCCCAACATGCGACGCCCATTGGATCAACTCTCGATCCTCGTCGAAGGCAAGCAGGTCTTGCTTCGCCAGGGTGACGGGCTGGTCGAACCGGGCGGGCAGATGCGATTCAACTTTGAGGCCACGTCCGAGGAGGAGGACACACTCCCGACACAAGATAACGAACCGGATGAGATCGTCGCGTTTCGTCATCCCGATCAACCACCGATGCTTCGCGCCGTCACTCCGATGGAGACCGACGAACTTTTGATTGCGGCCTACGAAGCCGAGGATCGCGATGACCTCGAGAGTGCCGTCGAGATTTATCACACTATCCTCGCCCGCGACGGCATGCGTGCCGACATCTGTTTCCAGATCGGTGAGTTGCTCTACCGCATGAATCTTCTCTTCGCGGCTCGTGAGCGGTACTACGCCACCATCGAAGTCGACCCCGAGTTCGTCGAAGCGCGTGCCAGCTTGGGCGGCGTGCTCGCTGAACTCGGACAAAACGACCTCGCCATCGCGGCTTTTCGTGGCGCACTCAAAATGCATCACGACTACGCCGACGTCCACTATTCGCTTGCGACGACGCTCGACAAAGTCGGCCGAAATGATGAAGCGACCGAGCACTGGCGGACATGCCTCGCGCTCGCCCCCGACTCGGCGTGGGGTGAGGAAGCTCGGCAACGATTGGGGCTCTAGCGTTTTCGTTCGATTGAGTTCGGCGGAATAATCCGACTGATCGGCATCTCACGCATCGCTGAGCCGACGGCCAAGAAGCCGCACGCGGACGCGCGATCCTTCGTTGAACCTAATGATCTACGGTTCGATGATCGATCACCTCTACCGCAAAGGCAGCACGCGTCCGATGAGTTCGCCAAACAGCCCTCGCCCAACAATCCGCGGGGTCCGAGAATACGGCAATGCGGGTGAAGCGACGATCGGTGGCTCACGTCGGCAAACGCCTTCGCTGGAATCGTCGCGCCGAAAGAGCGAGTTCGGTGATCAGCAAACGCGTCCCGCCGAGCCGATTCTCGATTTCGACTACGAGCGACTCGACCGCTATCAGGCCGAAGGCGAACTCGGACGCGGCGGATGGGGTGTCGTCGATCGAGTCGTCGACCTCAAGCTCGATCGTTCCGTCGCGCTGAAACGGATTCTCGGCTACACCGAGGGTGATGAAGACCTGCGCGAGCAGTTCCTTCACGAAGCGCGGATCACGAGCCAACTTCAACACCCCGGCGTTGTGCCGGTGCACGAACTGGGCGACGAAGACGATGCCGCCTACTACGTGATGAAGTTGCTCAGCGGCGAAACCCTGCACTCGCTGATTCGACGCGTCCATTCGGAATCTTCGAATGCCGGTCGCCTCGAAGACTGGGTCCTGCCTCTGCTCGAACGCTTTCTGGATGTTTGTCACACCGTCGCGTACGCCCATCATCAGAAAATCCTTCACCGCGACCTCAAGCCTGCCAACATCATGGTGGGGAGTTTCGGCGAAACGATTGTCTTGGACTGGGGGCTGGCAAAAACGATCGAAGAGAACCCCGAACCACAAGCACTGCACGACGCAACGGTGCGGCATGGTGGTGACACCGCCCCTGTTTCGAAGCGTCCGCATGTGGCAGGACATTCACAACGAAGCAGTGAATGCGAAGGAACGGTCGTTGGGACTCCGGCCTACATGTCGCCCGAGCAGGCGCGCGGTGAAGTCACCCGGCTGGACGAACGTTCCGACGTGTTTGCACTCGGTGTGATCCTCTACGAAATTCTCGTCGGCACACACCCTCACAGCGGTCGCACCACCGAAGAGGTCCTTCGGCGAGCTGCGGACGCCGAACGTCAACCGCTCAAAGAAGTCGCCACGCGAATCCCGCCCCCGCTCGTTGCCATCGTTGAGACCGCAATGGCACGCGACCCCAACGAACGCTACGCCGACGCTGAGGAACTCGCGGCCGATGTCCAGCGTTGGATGCTCGGCCAGAGTGTTTCGGTTCACCCCGACACCGTTCTCGACCGTGTTTCGCGTTGGTGCCGCCGCAACCGGATGCTCGCGGGAGTGATCGCTGCCAGTGCCACGGTGATGCTTGTCCTGTCGCTCGCTTTTGGAGTCGTGATCAAACAAGCACATCGTGACGAGACTCGGGCGCGGCAACTGGCGGAACAAGAAAAGCAGAAAGCCGAAGCGGCTCACAGAATCGCCCTGGCAAGGATGCGAGACGCCCGCGATGCGGCGGATGAATGGCTCGTCGAATTGAGCGGCGCGCTTGAGTTCCATCCCGGTCTCGCGGAACATCGTGCCGCCTTGCTCCAGCGAGCGATTGCACATTACACGCGGCTCGTCGAGGAAGCGAGCGAAAGCGAATCGGAGCAACAACTCGAGCAGGCTCGATTGATGGTTCGGCTCGGTGACGCACTCCGGCTCTCGGGCGACTCGGAGTTCGCGCTGACGCGGTATCGCAATGCTGGTGCGATTCTTGACCGGCTGTCGGAAGGCTCCGACCAACAGGTGCGAAACGTCTCACGCACAGCGAGTCGTGACACAACGACGAACATCCTTTCGATCGAACAGACCCACGTGGCGATCGGAGAGTTGCTATCCGGGGATTCGATCCCGACCTCCAAGTTGTCACAGTTGCAACGCTCCCTCATGGCAAGCCTTCCTTTTGACGAGAGCGGTACAGGCGACGAACAGCAATGGAAATCCGCGTCCGCGTTTGTTCGCCTCCAGTTGGCTTGCACGC
>JBCBOT010000563.1:0-3317 GCA_039821165.1 Planctomycetota bacterium
CGTTTTGATACGCAAATCGCGGATCGACACCTGCCGTGGCGGAAACCGGCGGGATATTCCCCGAGTCGATTGTGGTCGGGACATGATTGGCGGCCTGAACGGAACGGTCCTCGTTCACGGGATCAACCTGGGACTGCGTTTGGATTATTGACGTCGACTGTCCTTACGCCGTCCGTCTCGAGCACACTCTGGTATTCAATCCGACAAGGATGTTGGAATCATGGACTCGGTCTTTGAAATTCGTAATCGATTTCGTCGCGCCGCCGGAAAAGCAAAGCGACATCGCAAGCTGAGACTCGAGTCGCTCGAAAGACGGCGTTTGTTGGTCGCGGTTCCGGCCGTCTCCGTGAACGCGCCGGCCGAAGTCATGATCGGTGAACCGGCGACGATCCAGGTCTCCTTTGACAATGCCGATCCGGTGGACCCCGGCTTTGGGCCGTTCATCGATGTTTACTTGCCACGAAACGGTGCCGACGGCGTTGCCGGCGTCGGAACGGACGGGATCAGTTACGTCGGCGGCTCGGCGAACTACCTCGGGGCCCCCGTGACAACGACGGTTTTGGTTTTTCCCGACGATGGCGGCGGGACCGGATCCGTGACGCACCCCTACGCAGTCGACAGTGCGGGAGCACCACTCATTGTCACGGGGACGACGGGCGATCAGCTCTTGGTCTTCGAATTGCCATTCGGTTCCTTCACGGCGACACAGCCTGCCGCGACGATCACGTTTGAAACGAACGTCTCAAATCTTGCGGACCTCGCGACTCCTCTGACGCTTCGTGCCCGAAGTGGATTTCGCTACGGCAATGACGCCTTGGATAATCCGACCGCACTGGATCCGACGTTGCTCAGCGATGTTTCCGCGAATGCCAATACGTGGACTCCTTCGGCAAGCATCACGCCAACGCTCGTGCAGCTCACCAAGACCTACATCGGGCCCGAGAACGAAACCGCCACGGGGCCGAACTTTCCGCGGCAATATGAAATTGCGGTGGATATCGCCGACGGACAAACCATCACCGATGCCGACATCATCGATCTGTTACCGAATAACATCGAACTGGTTTCGGTCGACACCATCACGCCGTCGGGGACCACCACGAACTTCCCCTCTCCGACACCGATTAACGCTCCCAACAACGACCTGGTGGTCAATCTGCCAACCGTGACCGGGACGACGTCGACCACCGACGCGAGGATCGTGTTTTCCTACTTCGTGCCGTTTCGAGACGCAGATGGCCTGGAAGTTTTAAGTCCTGTCAGCGGCGATGACGTTCTTTCCAGCAACGATGCCAGTTTCACGGGTGATTGGGCGCCGATCGATGCACGCGATCCGTCGGGGACCGACAACGCGGTCAGTGATCCGGTCGGTCCAGAGGCTATTTTTGATGCCAAGTCGATCGCGACACAAAAATCCGTGGCGTTGGTCAACGACGTCGGAGGAAATGGATTCAGCGGTGGTGACACCGTTGCCTACACAATCCAGTTCCAGATTTCAGACTTTTTTGCGTTCGACGACATCACGCTCAATGATGTCCTCTCCGATGGTTTGCGTTTTGACACGAGTTTTTCGCCTCAATTGTCAGTCACCGAACACGGTTTGGTGAGCAGCGGAAACATCTCGCCCGCCAACTTTACTGTCAGGGATCACTTTACCGGCGCCGCAGTACCGGTCGCCCCGATCGATGGCTCGCAAGAAATCAATTTTGACGTCAGCGCGGAACTGGATCTGCGCGCGGGTGGAGACCGCGTCGTGCTCGGAGGCCAGGTTCCTCCCTTGGGAACGGGCGGTGCAGACCCGAGTGGCGCTGTTTTCGATGCCGGGGCGACGACGGGAACACTCGTTTTTCGTGCCGTCATTCAAGACGACTTTAGCGATGATTTTCCGTCGTTGGATGCTTCCGTCGACGAGGGTGATCGACTCGACAACGACGTCACCATCAATGGGACGGTCCTGAACTTTGCCGATCTTTCTGTTGAGCAGACCGAAGCCGATACGAGCGCCGCGGCGTTGAGCATCGCCGGGGGAACGCTGACGAAGTCGATTTACGCAATCAATGGGAACACGACCCTCCCGAGCCCCCTGCAGCTCACTCCGGGTTCGACGATCACCTATCGACTGCAATTGAGCATTCCATCCTCGGATGTCGAAGACCTTGCTCTCGAAGACTTCTTGCCGCTGCCGGTCCTGACCGCAGGCGAGGTCACCACGTTCGTGGACGTCGTCGACTCGGCGACTCCCGCTGCAGGAACCGCCAAGTTTGGGCCCGCAGATACGTTCCGCTCGATCTTCGGTAGCGTTCCTGCAATCAGCACGACCGCGTCCAATAGCTTGCGGTTCACTTACGGTGACTTTGATGTCGACCCGAGTGTGGCTTCGAACATCGATATCCTCTTTACGGTGACCGCGAACGACGAGCCCTTTGCCGATGGACTGTTTCTAACGAACCAGGTTCGGCGGACACAGGATTCGACGAATGACGGGTCAATTGTGGATGATGCGATCGTTCAGATTCAGCTCGCCGAACCGGCGTTGAGCGTGACGAAAGGAATCGTTTCCACGAACAATCCGGCTGCGGTCTTTTCACCGACTGTCGTTGGCCCCGTTGCATTCAGTGCGCCGGGAAGCAGTGGCTACCGAGGTGGCGGGACGATCAACTCGACTAACCTTGCCTCGGCACCGATCGATAGTGATGTCAGTCAGATCGACGCCGGTGACTTGGTGACGTTTGCGATCATCGTCGAGAATACGGGAAGCAGCCATACGGGGGCATTCGACGTTCGTTTGCGGGACACGCTTCCCACCGGCTTCGCCGTCCCAGGCGGTGGCTTGAACTTAAGGCTCACCGACGGGACCGGGGCGTCGATGCCTTTCACCACTCTCGGCACGGGTTTGTTCGATCCGGCCGGCGGTGTTGAACTCACCGACCCTGGAGCCACATCCGCCGAGCCCGATGGCACGGCGGGGGGCGCACTCGACATGTTTTCGCTCACCAGTGGCGAGAATATTCTGGTGCTGACCTACGACTTGGAGGTGACGAGTTCCGCCACCCCGGCTCAGTCGATCGTCAACACCGCCACCGTGTTCAATTACGCGGGCGTCGAGGGAGGCTCCGACTTTACGCCAACGGATCTCACCGAGATTGCGACGGCGGTGATCGATGAAGTCGCCGTGGCGAAGTCCGTCGTCGCCACCAATCAGAGTTCGACGTCTGGCAGTGATGTTGCGATCGGCGAAATCGTTAACTATCGCAGTGTGATCACCGTTCCCGAGGGCGAGACGGACTCACTGGTTTGGGAGGACCTGCCTGATTCGG
>JBCBOT010000564.1:0-3317 GCA_039821165.1 Planctomycetota bacterium
CATCAAAACAACATGCCGGCGGGTGAGAGTCGCGAGATGGGTGAATTGATCACCCTCTATACCGATCGCAGCATCGAGTGGCTGAAAAATAAACGTGACCCAGATCATCCGTTCGTGCTGTATCTGGCTCACACCATGATGCACACCATAATTGATGCGTCGGATCGCTTTCGCGGAAAATCTGAGGGCGGCTTGTATGGTGACGTCGTTGAGGAATTCGATTTCGAAACGGGACGTTTGCTCGACACGCTGGACGAACTCGGGCTTAGCGAAGACACACTCGTCGTTTACACGAGCGACAACGGCCCTTGGAATCAGGACAGGTACACGAAGAAGAAAAAAGGCCACCCCAAAGGCGCCGTCTTCTGGGGCGAATCAGGTCCGCTCCGCAACGGAAAAGGCTCTTGCTACGAAGGCGGTTACCGCGTTCCTTGCATCGTTCGCTGGCCCGGGAAAGTGCCCGCGGCGCGTGAGTCCGATGCCATCTTCGCGACAATCGATGTGCTTCCCACACTCGCCAGCCTTTGTGGGTTTGAAATTCCGACGGACCGCCCGATCGACGGCATCGATCAAACAGGCCTCTTACTCGGCGAGCGAGAGACCGGTCGCGAATTCTTTTATTTTCACGATGCCGGCGTTCGACGTGGCGACTGGAAGTACCTCAAACCGAAGGCGCACTTCTACGGGTATGCCATCGAAGAAGATCGCCGTCCCGTGCACGAGTTGTACAACCTGAAAACCGATGTGGGGGAGCGGAACAATGTCGCCGAGTCGAACCCGGAAATCGTCCGCGAACTGCAGACGCTGATGCGCACGCTGGAATCATTGCAAGGAAGCAACACGCCGGCCGAAGCGACGAAGATTCGACTGCCATCGAAACCGAAATAGCCGTTTGGCCGCCATGGCCACCAAAGAATCGCGTGCCATTCTTGTCAAGCGCAGCTAAATTAGTGGAGGTCATTCCTCACACTCGCGCGGCATCTGCTCATGTCCCGATTCCCGCTTCGGTTCTCCGTCGTCTTGCTGGCTCTCGTCGCATCGAATTCGCGTGCGGCTGATTCGTACAAAGATAAACGCGAGCGAATGGTCGAGACTCGCGTCGCCAACGCCGGCGTGACGAACACGAGGGTTTTGGATTCGCTCCGAGCAACCCTTCGGCACGAATTTGTTCCGCCGAGCCAACGCCCCCGCGCCTACTACGACATGGCGTTACCGATCGGCAGTTCCCAAACGATCAGCAGTCCATTCATCGTCGCGTCGATGACCGAGGCACTTGATCCCCAGCCGACCGATAAGGTTCTCGAAATTGGAACGGGCAGCGGCTACCAAGCCGCCGTATTGAGTCCGCTCGTCGAGCAGGTTTACACGATCGAGATCGTCCGTGCGCTCGGCGAGAAGGCGGCCGATACACTCGCGCGGTTGGATTACGAAAACGTTTCCACGCGCGTCGGTGACGGTTTTCTGGGTTGGCCCACCGCCGCGCCGTTCGACAAGATCATCGTGACCTGTAGCCCCGAGTCCGTGCCGCAACCGCTGATCGATCAACTTCGCGAAGGCGGCGTGATGATCATCCCGGTCGGGGAACGCTATCAACAGACGCTTTACCGGATGATCAAAAAGGATGGCAAACTCGAGCGCGAAGCGCTCCGCCCGACGCTCTTCGTTCCGATGACGGGCGAAGCCGAAGATGGCCGTCAAGTTTTGCCAGATCCCGCGAACCCGATCGCAGTCAACGGTGAGTTCGAAGCGTTACCGAAGGGCGACGAAGCCGATTTGGTCGACTTTGTTCCGGGCTGGTATTACGGACGCCAAGTCACCCAACTCAAACGATCACGCGATGGCGTCACCGCACCTCACGGTAAGTATTTCGTGCGATTTCAAAACGAAACTCCGGGCCGAAACTCACACCTGCTCCAAGGCATCGCGATCGATGGCAGCGAAGTCTCCAAAGTCCGCCTGAGCTGCTCGGTAAAAACGCAAGACATCAAAAAGGGGCCCACGCCCGACGCGATGCCCGCCGTGGCAATCACGCTGTACGACGAACTTCGACGCGACCTTGGAACGTTTACCCTGGGCCCATTCCGTGGCACGCGTGATTGGAAATCACAAAGTCGAATCATTCGCGTTCCGGTGACCGCCCGCGAAGCCATCCTTCGTGTCGGCCTTTTTGGCGCGACAGGAACAGCGGATTTCGATGGCGTCCGTCTCGAGGTCAAATGATCGAATTCCCGGGCAAAGTCAGCGACTTTCTTAAGATCGGTGTCGCCGCCGCGGCTCGTGGTGATATCGAACGCGTCAGGGAAATCCTCAAGCAGCGACCGAAGTGGGTGAAGACGATCGGTTCGCACGGCCGGACCATGCTGTGGGAAGCATCGCATCGTGGAAAGCTGCCCATGGTGAAGTACTTGGTGCGGCGCGGTGCTGACATCAACGCGTGTGGCTCCCATTACACCCCCTATTTTGTCGAGGTCAGTTGTTACTGCATCGCCAGATTCAAGAACCATCATGACGTAGCGGACTTCCTGCTCGACAAAGGTGCGGTACTCGACGCGCACACGGCCGCCTTTCTGGGTGATCTTGACGAGTTGAAGCGACAACTCGGCCGGAGCAAGAAGCGTGTCAACGAAGGCCATCCTCAATACGAGATGGACGATGACGCTCCAAGCGGCCTCGGCTATGTCATCGCGCCGGCTCCATGGGCAACGCCACTCTGCTACGCACTCCGCGGTGGGACCGTCGAAGTCGCGAGCTACCTCATTGATCGTGGCGCCGTCATCAACGGTTGGGAGAAACAACTTTTCATTGCAGCGGGAGACCGCATCGAGATGGTGCGACTCCTTTTGGAAAACAACGCCGATCCAGCCAAGGCCACATGTTTGCCTGATGACGGCGACCTACACCGGTTGATCAAGAGTTTCGGCGGCGGAGCCGCGTCGCTCAACCTCAGCGATGAATTGGTCTACCTTTGTCGTGGCGATCGGGGCGGCAACCCGGAGCAAGTGCGATACCTGATCTCATCCGGGGCTAACGTGAACCACCGGGACGGCAAAGGGAAATCGGCATTGCACCGCGCTGCCAAGTCAGGTTTTGTGAAAACGACCGAGGTGCTTCTCGCGGCCGGAGCGGACGTTGACCAAGAAGACCCGGGTGGTGAAACGCCCTTGTTCGAGACGGTGCGATCCACCATCAAGAATACGAAAGCGCTTTGCGAGATCGCCAAACGACTGGTCGCCGCTGGCGCCGAACTCGATCATCAAAACAGAAAATCACAGACGGCGCGAGAGGTCGCTCGCTCGATGAAACGCAAGCCCACGCCG
>JBCBOT010000565.1:0-3257 GCA_039821165.1 Planctomycetota bacterium
TGTGCCGCCCGCTGGGCTCGACTCAAGTCAGCAAAGAAACCGGTGGTTAACACCACCGGCAAAGATATGCCGGCCTCCGGCCTCGACAGTGCAGCCTTCGGCTTTTGGATTCAGACCAACACACCCTTCTCGCTAAATCAGCTTTGGAGCCTTGCTCTGATTCAATCCCGCAATCATCTGATCATCGCCGGCGGGAGAGCTTGCCTCTTGTCATCGAGCCCAGCGGGCGACACACGAAATGCCAGCGGTGGAAGCCGCCGGGACAGCTCTCCTCTCAACGCTTAGCCCGGAGGGCGACACACACCAGCAAGGCGGACCAAGAAACATCTGCCGCCCGCTGGGCTCGACTCTATTGGCCAAAGAAACCGGTGGTTTACACCACCGGCAAAGATATGCCGGCCTCCGGCCTCGACAGTGCAGCCTTCGGCTTTTGGATTCAGAGCAACACACCCTTCCCGACAGAAACCGGTGGTTGACACCACCGGCAAAGATGTACCGGCCTCCGGCCTCAACACTGCAGCCTTCGGCTTTTGGATTCAGACCAACACACCCTTCCCGCTGTCATCGACAGAAACCGGTGGTTTACACCACCGGCAAACATGTACCAGCCTCCGGCCTCAACATTGCAGCCTTCGGCAGCCTTCGGCCTTGGGGCTAAGATCAACACACCCTCGCTGCAACTGTTCGTTGCCGCAGAATTCGACGTTTGGCCCTACGACAACAACAGGCCTCGCCCGTCTTCGCCGCTCTCCCATTGGCGGCGAACTTCGCGAAGTCCATAGGCACACATCTCGAACTGCTCGCTCATGCGGTGAATCAAATCGCAGGGCGGTCGATCCTCACCGCCTTCGATTCCCGCCGCGATCGCGTACGCCCGTTTGCCTTGCGCCTTGTAGTCGATCAAACCTCCGGCGGACTCTTTTTCATTCGCGAGGCTCTCGGGATACACCCCCGCCCAAAACAATGTGAAGTCTCCGACATGGCGATACACCTCGCGCTTGGCCAGTCCGATTCGACGTTCGGCATCCGAAACCATCTGGACGACATGACGCGTCCTGCGACCATCGCTTTGCCGCAGTGAGTAGACCGAATCAGACCGAACGAACCGCAACATCAGGTCGCTGACGTAATCCACCAATTGAACGTCCGCAACACCGAGCTTGGAGTGAAAGATGAACTCGCAAACGCCGCAAAAAAAGCGTTCGACCGTGGAAGGCTCACTTCCATCGGAGTCTCCGCGCTCCGGATTCTGGTTCGATTCCAACGCCATCTTTGACCTCTTCAATGAGAAACCAAAGCGAACCGAATCGCGCGGTGCGAATCAAGTTCGCAGTGAGAGGGTCCTGGCCGCGCTCGTTTGCCCTCCACGAGCAATCCAAGACCTACTCAAGCATAGTCGAAATCTCACCTCGTCAAATCAATTCGCGTGGAACCTTGAAAACTCATTGACTGAGGGGACCTCGCCGCATACGCAACTCTATGGTTCCGTTGACTTACAGCCGCCAAGCAGAAACGACTTTACCGACTCAAACGGACAAACCCGGAAGCCTATGCGGCATGTAACGATTGCTGGACGAGATTCAATCCCTTGATCGCAGGCTGCCCCACCAATCGGCGCCGGGTTGCCAGTTCTCGGTAAGGATTTTGGCGTGAAAGGCTTCTAGCTTTTGAATGCCTTGTGTGTGGTTGCGTTTCCACCAAGCCTCGGTCTTCTCGGCGTCGTAGCGAGGGTCGGGAACCGGTCGACGCGCACCGACTTCATCAAGCCACCGATCGAGTTGCTGCCACATCGCCGCGCCACGCGCAGGGTGACTGCGAATCACATCACTTGTCTCGCCGACATCACTCTCCAAGTGATACAACTCGTTTCGACCGTCTTCGTAGTAGTGGATCAGTTTCCATCCGTCTTCAAGCAGGATCGCATGCGGCTGACCACCTTGATTGCCGTAATGCGGGTAATGCCAATACAGCGGACGGTCTTCCATCTCACCCCCAGTGAGCACAGGTTTCAGACTGACACCGTCGACATGCTGCTTGGGCCGAAGCGGCAAACCGCAAAGATCCAAGATCGTCGGATAAAGGTCGGCGCCGGTGACGGGAACACTACTTTCCGAGCCCGCTTTGATGACCTTTGGGAAACGAACATAGTACGGCTCGCGGATCCCGCCTTCCCATTGGCGTCCCTTCCCACCACGAAACGGAAGGTTACTCGTGCAAAACGCATCCCCGGATGAAACGCCGCCGTTATCACTGGTGAAGATCACGATGGTGTTGTCCGCAAGACCGTTTTCCTCGAGTGCATCGAGCACCACACCGACCGCATTGTCGACCGTCTCGACCATGCCGGCGTAGACCGGGTGGTCTTGCACTTGCCGGACTGCGAGCGTCCGATCGATCTTGAATCGCGGTGCATCGCCAGGACGCTCGGGGGCCAGCTTACGATATTTTTGCCAAAGCTCTTTCGTCGTCTGCACGGGACCATGCACGCTGTAAAAAGATAACATCGCGAAGAACGATTCGTCTTTGTGCGACTTGATGTAGCTGGCCGTCTCTTCGGCCAATCGCATCGGCAACGACTCGCCGTCGGGACCACTCTCCAGCGCCGGATTGGTGTACGGTGCGAAGTAACCGCCGGGAGGGCTGCCGCGATGGTGGCCGCCCTTGTTGACTTCGTAACCGTGGTCCTCAGGCCACGAACCCTTGTCACCGAGATGCCACTTGCCCGCAAAGAAGGTGCGATAGCCGGCTTCGCGGAGCGCCTCGGCGATCGTCGTTTCGTCGGCGGGTAACGCGTGCACATAGTCGGCCGGAAGCACACGATAGGGTCGCTTCCATGCCATTCCACTGGCGGCGCCGATCCAATCGGTGATGCCGTTCCGCGCAGGAAACGTGCCCAGTTGAATGCTCGCCCGCGAAGGACTGCACACACAGCACGTGGCATAGCCATTGGTGAACCGCATGCCGCTGGTCGCAATACTATCGATACGCGGCGACCGGTAGAACGAGCTGCCTTCCCCCGAAAGATCCACCGCGCCCATGTCGTCCATCAGAATCAACACCACGTTCGGCCGCTGGGCAGCACAAACGGAGAACGCAAACACAAACGTCAGGCAAAAACACGCAAAGACACGAAGCATGGCACTGCTGCGACAAACGGGGAGAAGCGGGGGCTGGCTACTAAAACTGAGCGGTTTTGGTGAATTCACCCTCCCTCGTTTTGTCTTTGATGCCAACGGCATCAAAGACAAAACGAATGG
>JBCBOT010000566.1:0-3241 GCA_039821165.1 Planctomycetota bacterium
ATCAACGCCACCATAGGACGCGAGTTCCGATTCGATGCGAGCTAACTCGTCGCGGATCAGTCTTTCTGATTCACGTTGCGTTGTTTGCTCTGGCGAAAGTCCGCTCACACGAGTCCCGGCGATGGGAAGCGTTGCGAACAGCGCGGGATCGGTCAGTCCGCTCCGGAGACAGGCTTCGACCACCCGCGCGACGCTCGTCACGGCGGTGTCGGTGATGATCCCATCGACAATCGACTCTGGGATGCGAATGGACTCGAGTGCTCGTGATGCATCTGTCGAATCGGCGATGCCATCGATCCAGCTATCGTGCAACCAATCGAACCGGTGCTGGTGTTCCCCTCGGCTTTCAAACTCAATCGTTCGGCGACCACCGTTCGTTCCGTCCTGTTCGCGACGGCAGTGAATCTTGCCGTTTCGGTCTGCCCAAACGACTCGTCCGCTCGAGGAACTCATCATGCCGAGCGGATAATTGCGACGAATCAGAGAGTCTCGAATGAATCGTGCGATGGCAGTCTTGCCTGAACCCTCAGGTCCGCAAACGACATTGAGTTGCTCGGAGAAAGGACCGAGTTCCACACGAGAGAGTGGGCCGTGACGATCAATGTCAACGCGATCAAGCAACATGGCGGGCACCTCCTTGGCCACAGCAAAAGTCATTGAGCCGATGGGTGTGCGTATCCCGGCACAACACGGCTCCAGCGGGATGGCTCGGACTTTAGTGAAAGTCGAGTTTCACGAAAAGAGGAAAATGAACCGGTGTCACTTGACGTCGTCGATCTGAAACAGATACGTGCCAACGTCGGGTTCGGAACAGGTGCTCGCACGTTCGGTGTTTCGTACAACCGCCCGACGCTAGCAAATCAACAAGCCCGCGATCGACTCTCCTCATCGAAAACTCTGTGATCCACCCCAACCGCATCCTCCTCCTGATTTCCTTGTTGCTGCTTGGCTGCGGCGGCTGCGCTTCGTGGACGAAGCGCGCCAAGGAGCTTGAGCACGAGGGCGCTGCAACGAACCGACCTGTACGAACGACGCGTTCGATTGAAGTGGAATCCCAATTCGTTCAACTCCGATTCGACCCCTCCGACCCCGACCAATTGCAGTCGATCTGGCAATGGGTTGACGAGACGGTGATCCCCGCGGAGACGCGGACACTCCTGGCGCGGAACGGACTACGAGTTGGCCGTGTCGCTCAACATGATCGTCTTGAAGCCCGCGTTGAACAATTCAAAGCACAAAACCCGACCGACGTGATCGATGAGTTTCTTGCTTCCGCGTCGGTGGCGAGTCACCAGTCGGAAGGGACCGATCGAATCCCGCTTCGTATCGGTAAACGCAAGGAGCTCCCCGTCCGCAGCCCGATTGAAGGCGAGCACGTGGTCCTGTTCCATGATGGTGAGCACCTGATCGGCGAAACGTTGCGTGACCCTCAATTCTTGTTCGCGATGACGGCCGAGCGTGGCCGTGCGGCGCGGACGATGCGTCTGCGACTTCGACCGGAGGTCCAGCACGGCGAAATGAAACAGAGCTTCATCGCCGGTGGTGCCGCCATGAGAATCGACGTGCGTCGACCCGCATGGTCGTTTGAGCGTTTGGAATTCGATCTCCCGGGCGGCGAAGGAGATCTGTTCGTGATCACCGAGACGGCATCGCGACGTGGTCTCGGACGCCAAATGCTCGGAGGAAAGAATGTCGATCAACTTGAACAACAAACCCTCGTGTTGCTGCGAATCGCTCACGTGCCTCAGACTGCGGACGCGCTCTAGCGGAACGGGCACAACAATGGCGATTGAGGGGTCAATCTGCAGCCTCTACGGGCGTTCAAGTTGAATTCGCGATCCTTGGGTTGAGAGTTAGATTCTTGACAATCGAGGCTTCGCCACAGAAAGTCTAGGCTCCCCTGCGGCGCGGCGCTATTACCGATGTTGTGCCGCGAACGCGATGCGAGCCTCGCACGGCAGACGTAGACGCAAAACGGCCGCCACGGAGGACAGCCCCAGCGTCGCGTCCCAGGCCGTCACAAACCGGGCCCAGCATCACGGCCAAACAATCCCCTCCCTTACCAACTGTTCTGATGATCGCCGACAATACGCCCCGCACACTCCTGGACAAGATCTGGGACGAGCACGTGGTTCACCAGCCTGAGACGGGCCCCGCGATCCTGTACATCGATTTGCACCTTGTTCACGAGGTGACCAGCCCCCAGGCCTTTGAGGGACTGAGAATCGCGAAACGAAACGTCCGCCGACCGGAACGCACACTCGCCACGCCGGATCACAACGTCCCGACCTCGGACCGATCGCTTCCGATTGCGGACCCGATCAGCCGCAAGCAGATCGAAACCCTGCGCGAGAACTGCGCGGAATTCGGCGTTCAGCTTTTCGACATCGGGGACGTTCGCCAAGGAATCGTTCACGTGATCGGCCCTGAAAACGGCTACACGCAACCGGGCATGACGATCGTTTGCGGTGACAGCCACACTGCGACTCACGGTGCCTTTGGGGCACTCGCATTTGGGATCGGGACCAGTGAAGTCGAGCACGTCCTCGCCACCCAAACACTGCTTCAGTTCAAACCCAAGACGTTCGAACTTCGCGTCAATGGAGAACTTTCCAAAGGCGTCACCGCGAAGGACATGATCTTGTACCTGATCGGCCAGATCGGGACCGCCGGGGGGACCGGCTACGTGCTGGAATACACCGGCGACTGCGTTCGACGTTTGACGATGGAAGAGCGGATGACCGTCTGCAACATGTCGATCGAGGCGGGCGCTCGGGCGGGGATGATTGCCGCAGATCAAACAACGTTCGATTACTTGCGTGGTCTTCCCGAAGCTCCCACTGATTTTGACGCCGCCGTAGAGCGTTGGAAGACACTGACCACCGATCCCGGGGCGACCTACGACAAGACGCTCTCATTCGAGGGCGCCGCGATCGAACCACAGGTCACCTGGGGCACCAACCCCGGCCAAGTCATCGGAGTCTCTGGAAAGACACCGAACCCGAAAGACTTTGATGACGCGACGGATCAAAAAACGACGCGAGATGCACTGCAGTACATGGGCCTCTCCGCAGAAACGGCAATGCAAGACGTTTCCATCGACCGCGTGTTCATCGGCTCTTGCACCAACGCCCGCATCGAAGACCTTCGAGCCGCCGCCGAAGTCGTGAAAGGCCACCGCGTCAAAGACAGCGTGGACGCGATGGTCGTGCCGGGAAGCGGAAAGGTCAAAGAACATGCC
>JBCBOT010000567.1:0-3237 GCA_039821165.1 Planctomycetota bacterium
TTGAACACTGCTCGGCGTTGTGTTGGGTCGGGGCCCGTTCGGTCTTTGGGCCGGACCCGTTGGCCTCTGGCCGCTTCTTGCGGTCCAGATTCCAGCTCAGCACGATTTGTCGGGTCGTTCGCCGAGAGACGATCTATGGCCATCCGGGGCGTGAATTACAATGGACCAGCTTAACTGCCTCCCAAGTCGTTGAGAGAAACGGGTTGTTCACCTTCAGTTCCACATCGCCTCTGAACCACAAGCCGCTGGCGACGTTTTTCGTCCTGGTGGTGAATCTCGCGTTGGGACTCGCGACGCTCGGAATGAGTCAAGACACGGTCGATAGCCTGACACTCTCCTACACCGTGTCGTCAGGCAAACCGCTGACCTGGATCACAAGTCCTTTCATTCACACCAGCATGATCCACCTCGTGGGCAACCTGGTGTTCCTTGGTCTGTTTTGCGCATTCATTGAGGGCAAGCTCGGCTCGGGGCCGTTCATCGCGGTTCTTGTTGCCGTCTGCTTTGTCTCTTCGATGGGCGAGCAGACTCTCATGACCGGTCAGCTTTTCAAAATGAAGAAGCGGCGCACCGGTAACTTCAAGCAATACTCGTCGACCACTTCCAAGACGGGAGTCACCAAAAGCCCGACAGCAAGCACGACACCGGGGACGGGGACGGCGGCGAGCGGCACCAAGACGGGGATTAACGACAACCTGACAATGACCGCCGAAGAGGCCGAAGCGCGGTTCAATAAACGGCGTCGTTCTCTCGGTGGCAAGATGCAGTTTTCGGGTTCCGTCGGCGCATCGACGGCCATCTTCGGTTTGTTGGCCGTTTGTTTGGCTTGGTCGCCCGGAAGTAGTTTCAGGATCGGCGATCCGAGCAAACCACTTGTGCTACCGATGCTCATCGTCGTCGGGGGCTACGTGATTTGGGAGATCGCCAAATGGGTCCTTGCCGGTTTTGAAAAAGGTGGGCTACCGATCCATCTCGTCGGACTCGTCCCAGGGTTCGTGATTGGGGTCGCGTGCGTCAAGTTGAACCTTGTCAGCGTCGATGGTGCGTTCCAACAGAGTGACCTCGACGTCGTGCCGGTGGCCGTTCCTGAAAAGCCCACCGAAACACCGGCGGAGCGCAGAGCGAAAGCCAAGGAACTGCGACGTGCTCAACGTGAAGCGGCGCGGGAGAAGCAAAAGCTGTTTGTGGAAGCCGCGGCAGTCGTGAGCACGCCGACCAAAAAGGTCACTCGACGGGTCAGGGTGGATTCTGCCATCCAGGAAGCCCAGCGCGCTCTGGGGTCTGGCAATCCGGTCGATGCCGTCAAGATTCTCGATGGGATCACTGACGAGGATGTGCTCGAGCAGTTGCCCCTCTCCGATTACGTCAACCTGATCCAAGAACTGACCGAACGCAGGCATTGGGCCGCGGTCATCGTCGCCCTCAAAAAGTCGATCCTCGGTCACCCCGACGACGCCACCGAGCGTCAACTCAAGTTGGCTCGACTGTACATGGGAATGAAAGACTTTGCGGCTTGCGAAACGGCGCTGGCATCGATCAAGCGAAAATCGCTCACACCTGAGCAGGATCGCGAATTCAAGCAGTTCGTCGTCAAGATTCGGCAATCACGCGACTGATCGACTCAGTTGCCGTTTCAGGCGTTGCGTCATAAGCTCACCTAGACGTCGAGCTTCTCGATTCCCGCCTTCCACGCACAAATCCACGTGCCCATGCGTTCATTCTTCATCGCGACTTTGTCGATTGCTCTGTTACCGATTGTGGGTTTGACGCAGAGCGATATCAACCAGCCGCCGATTTCCTACGAGTCAACGAAGGGCGACAACCCGATCACGCGGCTCTTCGATGGTGTTCGTGCCGGGGAGACAACACTCTCGTATCGCTACCGCGATGGACACTTGAAATCGATCCTCTCGGAATTGGGTATCCCGGTTTCCTCGCAGTGTCTTGTGTTTTCGAAGACGAGTTTGCAGTCCGCACGAATCTCGCCGCAGAACCCGCGCGCGATCTACTTCAATGATGATGTTTACGTCGGCTGGGTGCAGGGCAGTTCGTTGCTGGAGATCGCGACTGCCGATCCGGCATTGGGCACGGCGTACTACACGGTCCGAATGAATTCGGGCGGCGCGGCGATGCGTCGACACAACTCGGCGTGCTTGGCGTGCCATTTGACGTCCAAAAAGCAAGGCCGCATTCCCGGTCACTCCGTCCGAAGCGTGATGACGCGCGAAAGCGGCAAGATCAATCTGCTGCTTCCAGATTTCAAGACGACGCACGCGAGTCCTTTCGAGGAACGCTGGGGCGGTTGGTACGTGACCGGTGACGTCGGCGAGATGAAACATCGTGGGAACGCGTTTCTCGAAGGTGAAACACTTGTTCCCGAAGATGGTGGACGACGCAGTGATTTGACGGAGGATTTCGAATCGTCGCGGTGGCCGATCCCGCACAGCGATGTCGTGGCATTAATGGTGTTCGAGCACCAAACGTTCGTTCATAACGAATTGACGCGGGCCCACTATGACATTCGTCGTGCCCGCCATGTTGGTGATGAGGATGCGGTTCGCCAAGCCATCGAGACCATTTCCGAACGGCTCGTCGATGCGTTACTTCTGAGCGATGAGGCAGCTCTGTCCGGAAAGGTGACTGGTTCGACCTCGTTCAGCGAGGAGTTTGCTGCCCGCGGGCCTTTTGATCGCAAAGGTCGTTCGCTCCGCGAGTTTGATCTTTCCACACGGCTGTTCCGTTACCCATGCAGCTACCTCATCTACTCCTCGTCGTTCGAGGTTTTGGATGCACAACTCAAGACGCGTGTTTACGAACGAATGCTTGACAGGCTGATTTCTGCTCAGCCGCAAGACAAATCGCGCGGCGTTGAAATCAATGCCGCGATCATCGAAATCTTGCGTGACACCAAAACGGACCTTCCCGAGTCGTGGGTGGCAACAACGGACGGTTGAAGCATGCGGTGACCCGGTCGTCGTTCACGTCGTCTCTCGGTTGTGCCAACCACGGCATGAGTGATGCGTGAGACCATCGCTGATCGAACGGTCAGTCTTTGTTTGAACTAGCTTCTTCGATCATTCGGCGGACTCGATCGAGCGAAGCACGTGGCCCGCGGATGAGGACGCTATCGGCGCCTTCGATCAGCTCGAACTGAACGGGGACGCGTTTGGCGGAGTCCTTCTTTTTACCGCCGCGCTTCGGCTTGGAGGGTTTGGGTTGGCTCGGCGCGGTCTGCTC
>JBCBOT010000568.1:0-3209 GCA_039821165.1 Planctomycetota bacterium
GTGGTCGGATCGAGTTTGATCGAATCGCCCCAGCGACCAAGCACGAGGTTGCCAACCAAAGAGGGCTGGCTCGAAGGGGCAAAAATGTTCTGGCTGCTACCGGCGGGATTGGCCGTGGCGATCGCGATCATCTTTTTCCTGGCCTTCTGGGACAAATCGTCTGCCGCGACCGGCGGAGCAGAGGAAACCCCCGATTCCGACGCACTTTCGGGCGAACCTGCGAGCGCGTAGTGCCATCGTTCGGCACAACAAGCGGTTTGACTTAGCGTGAAACGGGTGAGTGGAATTTCTCTTCACCCGTCCTCGGCAAGTCGTGGGTTGATCTGATATTCTTCGCCAAATTTGGACACCCCCGTTCTACCGCTGGGACTCTGGAAGTGCCTCGAAGAGACGACATCAAGAAGATTCTCCTGATCGGCAGTGGGCCGATCGTCATCGGCCAAGCCTGCGAATTCGACTATTCCGGCACCCAGGCCTGCAAAGCTCTTCGGGAGGAAGGCTACGAAGTCGTTTTGGTCAACAGCAACCCGGCGACGATCATGACCGATCCGGCCACTGCGGACTCGACTTACATCGAACCGCTGACGTGGCAGATGGTCGAAAAGGTGATCGAACGCGAGAAGCCCGACGCGCTGCTGCCGACGCTGGGAGGGCAAACGGGACTGAACGTCGCGATGGACCTCGAGGCAAATGGCGTTCTCGAGAAGCACGGCGTGGAGATGATCGCGGCGAATGCCAAAGTCATCGCCAAGGCCGAGGAACGCTACCAGTTCAAAGCGGCCATGGAGAAAATCGGTCTCGATGTCTGTCGCGGCCATATCGTCCACACGATCGAAGAAGCCCGTGAGGCGATGGAAGACGTCGGCTTGCCGACCGTGGTTCGTCCCAGCTTTACGATGGGCGGTTCCGGAAGCGCGATCGCCTACAACAAAGACGACTTCGACATGCTCGTCAAAAACGGGCTTGATCAGTCGCCGGTCACCGAAGTCTTGATCGAAGAATCGATCATCGGCTGGAAAGAATATGAAATGGAGGTGATGCGCGACCGTGATGACAACGTCGTCATCATTTGTAGTATCGAGAACTTTGACGCAATGGGCGTTCACACGGGGGACTCGATTACCGTCGCACCGGCACAAACGCTCACAGACAAAGAATACCAACGGATGCGTGATGCGTCCCTCGCGGTCATCCGCGAGATCGGTGTCGAAACCGGTGGAAGCAACATTCAGTTTGCGATCGATCCCGTCACGGGCCGGATGATCGTGATCGAAATGAACCCCCGCGTCAGTCGTTCGAGTGCGCTCGCTAGTAAAGCCACCGGGTTTCCGATCGCCAAGATCGCCGCCAAGTTGGCGGTCGGATATCGCCTCTGGGAACTCCCCAACGACATCACGAAAAAAACCAAGGCGTGCTTCGAGCCGACGATCGACTACGTCGTCACCAAGATGCCGCGTTTTGCCTTCGAGAAATTCCCAGACGCCGACTCGACCCTGACAACGCAGATGAAAAGCGTCGGGGAAACGATGGCGATCGGGCGAACGTTTCGTGAGTCACTTCAAAAAGCAATGCGGGGTCTGGAGGTCGGCGCTTTCGGACTCGGCAGCGACGCCCGAGATTTGTGGGGAACCGACGACCAACCGGACGAGCACACGATCCTGACCAAACTCGGAACGCCCAATGCGGAACGTATTTTTTACATCCGCTACGCCCTCAAAGCAGGCATGTCGGTCGAAGACATTTACCGAGTCACCCACATCGACCGCTGGTTCCTCGACCACATCTCCCAGATCGTTGAACATGAAAATGCGCTGATCGAGTCGGGTTCACTCGATGAAATCGATCGCGATGCGATGTGGTTGGCGAAACGCAATGGCTTTTCGGATCGACAACTCGCTCACATCTTTTCGTCGACTGAAGGTCAGGTAAGACAAAAACGTCTGCAACTCGGTGTCCGCCCTGTCTACAAGAGTGTCGACACCTGTGCGGCTGAATTCGAAGCCTACACGCCCTACTACTACAGCACCTACGAAATCGAAGACGAATTGCCACCTAAGGACGATCAAAAACGGATCGTTATTCTCGGTGGCGGTCCCAACCGGATCGGCCAAGGAATCGAATTCGATTATTGCTGCTGCCACGCAAGTTTCGCGCTCCGCGAAATGGGCTACAAGTCGATCATGGTCAACAGCAATCCGGAGACGGTGAGCACGGACTATGACACGTCGGACATGCTCTTCTTTGAGCCTTTGACGATCGAAGACGTGCTGAATATCTGCGACGCCACCAACCCCGATGGCGTGATCGTTCAGTTCGGTGGCCAAACACCACTGAACCTCGCCCGCGGATTAAAGGATTGCGGCGTCCCGATCATTGGCACCAGCGTCGAAACGATTGAGGCCGCCGAGGACCGCGAGCGTTTTCAAACACTCATTGATGAACTCGGCCTTCGGCAACCACCCAGCGGCATCGCTCGCAACATGGAAGAGGCACGAAAAGAAGCCGAGCGAGTCGGGTACCCCGCGCTTGTGCGTCCGAGTTTTGTTCTCGGCGGTCGAGCGATGGAGATTTGCTACGACAAAGCCCAATTCGAACGCTACGTGCTGGAGGCGTTCATCGTCGCCGACGGACAACCCGTGCTGATCGACCGCTTTCTTGAGGACGCGACCGAGGTCGACGTCGACGCACTCTGCGATGGCGAAAACGCGGTCATCATGGGCATTATGGAACACATCGAAGAGGCCGGAGTGCACAGCGGTGACTCCGCGTGCGCCATCCCACCGTTCTCAATCACTCAACCGACACTTGCAGAAATCCGCGAGGCGACGATCAAACTCGCGACCTCGTTGAACGTGATCGGGCTGATGAATATCCAGTTCGCGATTAAGCAAGAGGACGGCAAACCCACACTATACATCTTGGAAGCCAACCCGAGGGCGAGCCGAACCGTTCCGTTCGTCGCCAAAGCCACGGGCGTTCCGGTAGCGAATTTGGCGACCCGCGCGATGACGGGTAAGACGCTGGATGAACTGGGCGTGAAATCGGAACCGATCCCGCGACACGTGTCGATCAAGGAAAGCGTTTTCCCGTTCCGCAAATTCGCCGGTGTGGACATCGTGCTCGGGCCGGAGATGCGCAGCACGGGTGAAGTCATGGGCATCAGCGACAAACTTTCGCTGGCATTTGCCAAGAGTCAAATCGCCGCCGGG
>JBCBOT010000569.1:0-3192 GCA_039821165.1 Planctomycetota bacterium
TGGAACGCGACGTCTGCGATCAATGTGTCGACTCGGTTCCGGCAGATCGCGTATGCCGCGAGGGACGGAATCGCGACGACCAGCCCTCCGACCGTCGTCACCAACGCTTGGTAGATGCCTTCGGCGAGGTCACCTGCACCGGCAGCACCACGCGTCGCGGCGACTTGCTGGAACGCGAAGATCATCCCCGTCACGGTCCCCAACAAGCCCACCATCGGTGCGATGTTGCCGATTACCGACAAGTACTCGATGCGGCGCATCATCCGCGCGGACTGCTCCGCCAGTGAATCCTCGACAGCCTTTTCGACTTCGCGCCAGCCGAACTCCAATTCACTGAGTCCCGAAAGCATCACCACGCTGAGCACACTCGGCTCGCGACGGCACGACGCATCCGCTTCAGGGACTCGCGCCGTCAGCAATGCTTGACGCACAGATTCGCCCAACCCCTCGGGCAACACTTCGCGCCGCCGCAGCGTCATCACCTGATCAAAAACGAGGTAGGCCGCCAAGAAACTGAGCGACAACAAGACGATCAAAATGCATGCACCAACGATCCCGCCGCTCAACACAATGTCGAGCAAACCCGCTTGTTCGGCGACCTCGGTGTCTGACTGTGAAAGGATGAGCCACTGCATAGAGATGAAGTGTAAATCAATTCACGACTTCGTGTGAGGGCGAGGTCGCGATGAGAAGCGCCCGAAACGCGAGTGGGTGACCGGTGGACGGATGGTGCACCCACTCGCGAGTCGAACGTGTCGTCGGTCGTTTAGACTCAAACTGAGCAGTTTCCTAAACCAAAGGATGTTGGGCTGTGAAGTCTCGTGGCGTGAGGGTGAACGTGTTCCCGCGGATGCGGAAAACAGTTTGAGCAGCTATTGAATCGCAATCGCCGTCGCGCCGGTGACGGAAAGGTTGTTGTAGTTCTGAACGTAGGCGATCAATCGGGCGTCGCTCGCATTGAGGTCTTCGGGAAGGCTAAGGCGGGCACTCCCGCCGGACTCTGTCAGCCGCACCGCTTTGAAAGCTCGGACGACATTCACGTGCGCGAGTTTGCGGCCGGCGTTTTCGCCCGCAGGAACACGGTTGGCGTTCGGCGTGTGAACGATGGCGAGGTTCAAGAGAAACTCTTCATCCGCACCGGTGACCTCAAAATCAATGTCGACACCACCCTCCGAAGCCGATGCGTCCAACTTGACAAACGCCGTCGCCTTAGCACGCAAGGCTTTGTTGATCGCTTTCGCGGCCAGAACGCGGTTCGAACCGTTGAACTCGGTGGTCCCGCTCACAATCATCTGCGGCGTATACACCCGCGTGCTTCCGGCTGCGCGAGCGTACGCCCGTTGGCGGTACGATGCCAGTTCACTGCTGTAGGGGTCGGTCCATCCGAGTCGATTCCAATAGTCGACATGGAATGAGAGCACAAACACGGAGGCGTTGTCGGCTTTCGCCCGGGCTTCGATTTGCCGAAGTGCGACGTCGGCCGGCGGACAACTGTTGCAACCTTGCGACGTGAACAATTCCACGACGGCGACGCCTTTTGTCGACGCGGAGCCCGATTCCTGCGCGGTCGCGGCCACCGAGCAGTCAGCGGCGACCATGACACAGGAGAAGATCGCAACCAGGTATCGCTTCATCGATGACTCGCCATTTGCGGGATTGATGGTTCCGAATCACTAATGGCTGGCAGCGTGGCAGGTCCGCCGAGAATGATCGAACCGGTCCGAAGAGCGCAACAAAAAACGCGAAGCGATAATCGCCTCGCGTTTTGCTCGATCGATAGAGAACGGCCGGATCAGCCTTTGCGATTTCGGCGTCGCGTCAAAACGGGAATGCTGACCAAGGCGAGAGCGACGAAGGACGACGGCTCAGGAATCGCGGTGATGAAATCCACGTCGAGTGCCGTGATGAAGGCACCGTCGTTTGCACCGTTGACGTTGACCGTGAAGCCGACCTCGAGGGTGTCGCCAGCGGCGACGCCGATTCCGGAGAAGGTGTTGCCAATGTCGGTTCCTTCTGCAACGGGGCCGCCGAGTTCGGTCTCACCCAAATACAGAGTTACGGGAGCTGCCGAGTTAAGCGAGTAGAACCAGGTGATGCCCTCGGTACCAACGAAGTTAAAGGCGTCGGTTCCGATGGCGGTTCCGATCCCGATGATGTCGACGGTTCCGTTTTCGGTGATGTTGATCACATCGCTGGTGATGGTTCCGTCACCACCCCAGTCTTGGACGAGCATTCCGTTGTTGCCCGAAAGGACGTCCGTGATGAACTCATTGGGGCTTCCGTCGGACGAGACCGCTGTGCTGTCGTAGGTCAGCGTCCAGTTCGCACCGGAGAAGGGAGACGGGGCGCTGAAGACGGTCGAACCGCTACTGTTGTCGTGGGTCACACCCTGTCCAGGCGTGGAAAAATCCATCGAGTAGATGATCGCCGCGTCCGCGGGAGCCGCGAGCAGAAATGCCGCAGCGATAATGCCGAAAATGGTTTGTAAAGTCTTTCTCATTGTTCTCTCAGAACCTGGTGTCCTCAGAATGCACCCCGTAGTTGCGGAAGTATCGTTGCGGGTTTCCCGTCACGCAAGTTGCGCAAGGTCTTCCGGCCGAGTTTTAGGTAATTTAAACGTGAAGATTCAGCGTGGAAGCTGCCCTCCGAACCACCCTCTCGGCGGGTCACTCAGAAACCGCTAACGCCGGCTCCCCCAGATTTGCCTGGTCGGTCGGCCTCGCATCCGCCTCGAGGTCCCCGAGGGCAAACTGAATTCCATCCAGCAAGTGCTTCATGATGACCGGCTTGCGAAACGTGTCGTCGCGATGCCCGAAATTGGTGTAGAAGAGCCGTCCGTCACCGATTTCGCGGACCCAAGACACGGGAACCTCTCGCGGTCCGTCCTTGATGCGATCCAACACCGCAGACTGGCTCATATCGAGACTCACCAGGACACGCAGCACGCCGGTCCCGACGTAGGACTCCGGTTTGTACTGGTAAATCTCATCGGTGTGCCAAAACCCCTTCCCATCGAACGCTTTGTTGAGAGCGTGCGCCGGATCATTCAATTTGAAGGCCCATTTGCCGCCTGCCCCCCAGGGGTGGCCGTTGAACGTTCCGCCGACCATTTTGAGGCACTCGGGATGGCGATTGAAGTTGTCGCTGGCGGCGTGAATCCCGATCAATCCGCCTCCGTCGGCGACAAAGTCC
>JBCBOT010000570.1:0-3185 GCA_039821165.1 Planctomycetota bacterium
ATTGAAACACCCACCGAACCGGCAGCGACGACCGGGATGGATCCACAACCGGCTGCAGGAGATTGAACGGATGCATCGTCGAGCTGGACGGCCATCGTTGTGGGATGACGCACCGATCATCGAAGTGAAAGCCATCGCGTGTCCGGCATGTCATGCAACCAAGTTGCGATACCTAAAAAGCACCGACAACGGGGACGGAAGCCGAACCAGAAGGGCGAAGTGCGTTTATTGCGGCGTTCGATTCCTTGTCGTGATCGAACCGCCGGACGGCGAGTGAAGAGGTTTTGCCAGAACGTGGCAAAATTAGTGAACCAACTTGGTAGATTCCCGCATCACCAACCAACGGAGTCATGAATGAGCAGCACACTCACCAAAGCAGAGCGACTAATCGAATCCGATGCCGAAGCCGAGAAGCGATGGAAGGAGGTCGCTGAGAAGGCCCTTCTCGACATCGCTCTGCGTGACGCTAACGGAGGACCGACGCCGACCGACGCGGCCGAGCTAGCTAGCCTGCTGGTGGACCTGAAGTACACACCAGAACGCTACGTAGACTTGCTTAACGCGATTGAGCGTGCCGCGAATCTCCAGGGCGTGGCGACTGTTTGCCGCGAGAACTCGGACAAACAAGGTGAAAAAAGGTTTGCGATTCTAGAGCAGATTTTTGTCCTCACGAAACAGATTGAAGAACTCAATCGAGATAAACGCACTCTGGCAAGCCAGAGTTCTAAAGCGATGCAAGTCCAGCGAAGTCTCTCGCGGCTTCAGGAGCTTCATCCGCTCCTGTTTGAGTCTGAATGCACGCTCCGTCCAGAAATTACAGCGCTCGCGGAAAAATCTGCTGAACGAATGCGAGCTGCTCAAAAAGCAGATGCCGAAGCTCGCCAAGAGCAACTGAAGGCAGCACACAAAGGCTGGCGAATTCGCAACGGACTTGATGCGGACCCACCCACGCCGACGACTCCGCCTACCACTCCCATCGGAGCGAACCAATGAACGCTGAAATGTCAGAGCGAATTCTGAAACGTGCCGAAGCCATCGAGCGGGCGAGGAAAAAGCAAACCGCCACATCCACGCGAACACGCAAGCGAGTCACCGCAACGGCGCGATGGAAGGCTGCGGTGGCCAAGTGCATTGACTCAGGGATGCCACGCGCCAAAGCGATTCGGTGGGTGGACTCGGACAATCCAGGGTTGCGGGCCAAGATGCTCGCCGAGGTGAACGCCAAGCCGACAGGCAATCCCGTTGTGAAGCGGACCGCCAAGCAAGACTTCGATGATGAGGTTGCTCGGTTCAAAGCCGAACGCAACATGTCGCATCGAGATGCCGTCAAGGCTGTCATCAAAGACAACCCCGAGTTGCACAAGGCATACATCGACGAAGCCAACCAGCGGGGGAATCGATGAATGTAAGAAAACAAAGCGTTCAAGCATCCGGCAACGGGCCAACTGAACAAGCGGGGGTGATCCCAGAGTATGTGAAGCGCGAGCACATTATCGTTGCGGTCACGGCGGATACATGGGGCGTCGCATCAGTGGCGGCACTCGAAGCGACAGTGGATGGCGCGGCATGGTTTCCCGTTGAACGTTCGGGCACACCGATCACCTTTACCGAAAACGGATGCGCTGAGGTGCCAGCACTGCTCGGCTATCGGATAAGCGTGACATCCTTTGCAGGATGCGCGAACCTGGCACTGACCGTGGTGCGATAGGTCAATGAATCCAGCGTACGCGGCAGGTTGTTTGAAGTGAGCTTCGTGCCAGCGAACTGGGTGGCTTTGGGTTCTGCTTTCCTCGGGGCCCACAGCCATGAAACAAGTCGGAGTTCGATGCGGTGGTGAGTTGAGCCCCACCGCGTCGGGCTCCTTGAAAACGGGAATGTCGCTAGCCCCCTGCCCCGGTTCGGGTCCTTTCACGGGCGCCCCCACCCCATGCGGTGCGAAGCCTCCCGAATAATGCAAAACATAGTCCGTATGGAAGCCATGAAAAAACTCACACAGAGCGTAGAATGCAGGGGGCTGGGGGCATGAGGTCAGCGTCAGGGCTCCACAGACGCGGTGAGTTGCGATTCGTCGAGCGTGCCGTTAATCAGGACTGGGACATGTCCGAGGCCGAGAGGCTCAAAGCTGTGGCACTCTGCCATGAGGTGCTATATGACGACGACGCGACCGAGCGAGAGTCTCTGGCGGCCGTACGGGTGATCCTCGCGATGGACCGTGCCAATACGCGTGCGATTGAGGCCGAGACACGCACGCCCCCTGTCGCGTGAGAGGCTCTCAGAGGCCCGCTGACGCGTTTTCTTTCTTCGTGTCGCTAGTCGCCCACAGGCCTCTTAACGGCTCCGGATGGATTTGCTTGTCGCCCTCGATTCCGCGACAATCTAAACTCCCGAAGTCGGTGTCTTCCGACCGTCCCACGCAATTACTGCCATTACGCCGCCATGAGGTCTCGAGCGTTCCGTGTTCTTTCAGCCTCGGCGTTACTCATCTTCGGATGCGTGCTCGCAGGCCTCTACGGAGCGGCCCATAATCAAGTCTCGTGGTCAATCTCCAGCGAATACTTCACGAAGTTCAAGTTTGTCCAATTCAACATCACATACGCGTTGGAGACACGGTCTGGTGCGTCGATTGTCGGTTTCATGGCCAGCTGGTGGATGGGATTGCTGATCGGAGGATTGCTGCTGCCGCTCGGAATGATCATCCGCGAGACGGGTAGTTACGTGTGGTGCATGCTTAGGGTTTATGCAATCGTCTTTGCCACGACTCTGTTCGTTGGACTGCTATCGCTTGTAGCTTCATTTGTTTTGATTGACCCAGCGAACGTTCGGCGGATCACAGTTTTCGGCAATCAAATCGAAGACTCCGCCGCGTTTCTGCGAGCTGCGACGATGCACAATTTCGGATATGTCGGTGGATTTGTTGGGATTTTGACTGGTGCGTCCGAAATCGTCCGGACGTTTCTCCAAGACGAACGACGACGCAACACAAAAACGTAGGGCACAGCCAACGCATGCGCGAATGGCGTATCGTGCATCGACGGACGGTACTGGATTCTTGACGCGTTTAGGAACGAGAACTTGGTCCTCAACCCCTACAGCTCTCCGCCGGTTGCGCGTGATGCCGACAGCAACGGACAATCGGAGCCCGCAAATCGGTTGTCCTCGTTTCGTGAGGGAGTTGTTCGGGGGCT
>JBCBOT010000571.1:0-3156 GCA_039821165.1 Planctomycetota bacterium
CGGCTGACGGAGTCAATGACACGGTTGCTGCGGCTGAGCTTCAGGGTCGTGTGGCGACGTGGGAGGAAATTCAGTTCGGTGCGGCACTCGGGTTTGCATTTGGAACGATTGACCCCGTTGGAAGTGCAGGATCCCTGATTGTTGGTTCGGGCAGCCAAGCGATTGGAAACTTCCTCGATCGCGTAGGTATTGGCGACGGGACCTATGGGTCGAAGGGCTACCTGATTGGAAGTATGGCTGGAAATCTGATCGGCGGTGGCGTCGATGATGTGCTGTTTAACGGGGCCAGCGTTTCTCACGCGGTGAGGCAGACCGCTGTGCGAGCCGCAATCACCAGCGGGGCCGTAGGAGTCGCCTATCAGATGACAGATGACCTCGCGACATCACTGATGATCGGCAATCTTGCATCTGTGCCCGCGGGGATGGTCGCCAAGAAGTTGGTCAAGTGTTTCGTTGCCGGAACGCCAGTTTGGATCCCTCAGAACTCCGCGGTCGGCCTTTTCTCCACCGCCAATCTGCCCAGGTCCATGGACACTCCACTCTCGTCGGTCGGTGCTTGGCAAATCACGCTTGGAGCCTGCTTGATCGCTGCCGGGGCGATAACTGAAGCACGCACGAGATCGGTTCGGTCGCGACAGACTGATCCTCGTCTCCGCAGTCGGGCATCGAGTTTTGGAAGACCCGTGTTCGGCAGCCCGGATGCGAACTGGAACTGGATCGACTTAGTCATCGAGCACTGGGCTCTTCCTGAAGGCCCACTTCCGCAGCTGTCTTTCTAACGTTCGCCGCTGCTTCGCATTTCAATAAAAGAATCCAGCTTACCTGCCATCAAGACTCGTCATGTCCGATCAACGAAATCCAACATTCGATGCGACAATAGAACGCAAATCGCTGAAAAGACCGACTATTGCGAGATTTGCAATCGTGATCGGACTAGCGCTGATTTGGCAAGGTTTGGGGCGATTGGGCAGATACCCGAAGGGCGGACGGGCCGACGCGATCTCAATCCAGCATGCAAATAGCACGCGCACGAGCACTTCCCCATTCTTCAACCTGAGTCACACCACGAAGCCGATCGAGGCGATCAAGGTGGGCGATCGAGTGATCGCGAGGAACCCGGAGATCACGGACCACGAACGGAGCAAACGCACCGAACCAGATTGGTCTCAGTGGTTATGGCTAACGGTCGTTATGCCGAAGGAAGATGGCACGGAACTGCAGATGGAGTTGCTACGCAGTGAGGCGTGGGTTCGATCAAAATGTTATTTCCCGGCTGGCGACGTCGAGTTTGATCCTCTCGTTTCGTTTGCGAAGCCCGTGGTCCATAATTCGTCAGAAATTCGCCACGTGCCGCTATCGCCATTGCGTCCGATATTTCGTGAACTCGCGATAGCCGACGCGATTAGCGACTTAGAACGCGAGGAAGGTGAGTGCCCGATCGTAGAATTGGATCTCCCAGAACTCGCGATTACGGGCCCCGCTGCCGTTCTAAAAATCCGCCCGGCGCCGTCAATCGATACTGGCCTTGGGAACGTTGTAACGGCAACCTTTCGTCATAGCGCCGGGAATGTCGTTGATCTGATCGTTAACAAGGGTAGGGGCGTCGAATCCATCGGAACAACCCACAACCATCCATTCTGGTCCGAGGATCAACAGAGGTATGTGCGTGCGGAACACCTGACTCCCGGCGAAACACTGCGCACGATGACCGGTGTTTTTGCCACGGTCAAGTCGATCAACAAGCGGTCGACGCGACACTCGGTCTTCAATCTAGAGGTCGATTTTGAGCACGTCTATTTTGTCGGACTAGACGGCATACTCACGCACAACAATGCCGAGTACGTCCAGATGCGGCTGAAGAAGCTGGTCAAATCGGGGGACCTCGAATTGGTGCACGTCAAGGACGGAATCACCCGATACAAAGCGACGATGGGCCCCAACGAGTTGCTCTTCGATGTTGATAGTTTGGGTCGGACCGTACGTGCCGAAGGTGTTTGGGCGGATACAACCGACGCACTTTCGTACCGCGTCCGACGTGGTGACCGGCAAGCCGGATTTATCGGTGATCACAACCAAGTTCCACGGAAATACAACGCTGGTCACATCTTTGCTCACGAAGCGGGCGGCTTCTGGGATAGCCCAAACTTTCTCGTGATGGAAGCGACTTTTAATCAGCACGGTACCTGGCGATCACTTGAGGAAACCCTGAACGATTCGTACGCTGGCAAGCGGCTTGTTTTTGAGATCGAGTACGCGGGGCCACGGTCATTCAAGAACTGGACTGCTCGTGTTCGGACCCGCAACTGGCGGGATATCGATACCATCACGCACAATTAGTCCCACATATTCCCAAGTCTTGTTAATCATTCGATGACATATGGAACGATGGAATGAAGCGCGATTCGCAGGCGTCTCCTTCGCATTCATCGGTCGCTTCGACTCGAAGCATCCGAGGATTAAACTCGCCGCGATCGTCGAAAAAGAAGGGGGGCAAGTTCGGGCGAACCCGGATTCGCAATGCAACTTTGTGGTCTGCGCCGAGCGGAACGGTCTCACCACACGTCAGGAGCAGAAGATCAAATCTCTATCGCGGTCGCACGATGTAGAGCTCTTAATCTTGACCGACTTTATAGAACGTTTGCAACCATCGGCGAAGGAAGCGAAGGGCATGTTGCAGGCGGGGAGCCGTGGACTCAGACGCTTGAGTGAACTGACGGAACTCACCGATCGAAACGCGATCAAGCTCAAAGGCATTGATCTTTGCGAACAACGACTTCGCGATCAGGAACTGCGAGCCGTGCAGTTCATTAACGCGGGCTTTCAACGCGCGGACCTGACGGGGACTTCGATCTGGAGTCCGTCACGCTGCGATTTGAGCGATTCGACGTTGAAAAAAGCGCATCTTCACGATGCCGACAGATCGATCTTGCGTCGCGCCGACCTCTCGGGGGCGACGATTTCTGGTTCGAAACTTGACGCGACACAATCTGTAATGGACCGTGTGCTGTTCCGCGGGGAATTCGAGGGATGCAAATTCGACGGAGCAAGTTTGGCGAAGGCATCACGTGATTTAGCCAAGCTCACTTTTTCAAAATCTTCGTTTTGTAGAACTTGGTTTCGCTGAACTTTGACCCTCGGAAATCCGTGCCACAAAAC
>JBCBOT010000572.1:0-3106 GCA_039821165.1 Planctomycetota bacterium
TCCAAGCTTTCTCCGAAGGCGTCAGATCACTCCCAAAATCTATCTCCCGGCAATACCATACGTTGCCCCACCCGGGAGGACGGAAACGCCAAACCAAATTTCAGATGTGCGCTCAGTGCTACCCCAATGTGCATTTAGTCCAATTGTCGTGCCGTACTGTTCGTGACCACAATTGGAGGCCGGGTCTGGTGACACCAAACGCGGTGCTGACCTCTCTCGACACTCGGATGGCCCGATCGCTAATGAAACCCTACTTCCAACCTGGGCGGAAATTACCAGCAGTTCCGCTTAGGGCTAACCGGGGAGACTCTCCGTCTCGCTTCGTTCAATACGTCAACCTTTCTGTTTTGCTGAGCATGCTCATGACGGCGTGCTCCACAGCACCCTCTTCTCTTCTATTGATCCAGCCAACCAGCGATGCTGGTGCGAGTCATCAGGTCCTTGTTGTCACCAGCCGACAACCCATTGACGATCCACTCTTACGGTACGGCGACGGTCGCGCGGAAAGCCTGTCCTACAATGACGTGGCCATTTGGGTGCCTGACGATCGCAACCCTGGATCGGTCAGCTATCCTTCATCCACTCCCAAAGTACAAAAGGAGTTCGCGATTACCGAGTTTCAGCAGCTCGACACATCGAGCTTTGCAGATACGCTTGACCAAAGACTCGAGCGGATAGGCCCCTCCAAAGCAGTCTTCGTCTTTGTACATGGATATAATGTTCCCTACTCAAATGGCGTTTATCGCATCGGCCAGTTGGTGGCAGACTTTGAAGCAGACGCCGTTCCGGTTCACTATTCCTGGCCATCCGACGGGCACACACTTGGTTATCTATACGACAGAGACAGCGTTCAGTTTTCGCGCGATGGATTTGTGGACCTGATGGTACAAATCTCTGAATCAGACGCCGAATCCATTTTTATTATGGGTCACTCTATGGGCACCCTTCTTGTTATGGAGGGATTGCGACAGCTAAGTCTGATGGGACGTGATGACATTCTCAATACGGTCTCGCCACTCGTCCTTGCATCACCCGATATAGATGTCGACGTTTTCAAGCGCCAAGTTGGCAAACTCTCGACGAGACCAGACCCCTTTATCGTATTCGTGGCGTCTGATGATGGAGCACTGAAATTCTCCGAAAGGCTTCGAGGGGGGCACGCGCGCGTCGGTGAAGGGCTCCATATTCCAACACTTCAAAATCTTGGAATTGCCGTAATCGATCTATCGAATGTTGAACTCGGCGATGGCTCCCAACATTCAGCATTTGCCTCGTCCCCAACACTAATAAGGATCATGCAACAGGCGAGACTTGCTCAACAAACGCTTCAAAGCGCCGATGACGCAGAGCAAAAGTCGCCTCTCGAAACACTCAGCGACTTCACGTCTGGGCTCATTCACCTGCCAGAGCGCGTGCTCGACGAATAGAGGGCGGAACTCACCGTTACCGGTTTATTGATCCGCATATTGAGGATTCGTCCTTAGAAACCGACTGAGCCCTTCGGGAGTTATTCCAAGAAACTGAGCAATGACGTTCTGAGGAACAGCCTGCAAGACATTTGGTTGATGCTCCCTCAGAAACTCATAGGACTCGACTGTCCGATTGAGCGTCTTGACCTGTATAATATCGATGTCGAAGTAATGGGCACGCATCATCTTCTGGCGCGCATATCTTCCCACTCCCATACCTTCCAAGTGTTCACGCCGCCAACGATCCATCGGAATCAGCACACCCTCAGCAGGCGTCACAGCGATGATCGTATTGGCATTGGTAGACCCGCGTCTTGTGAAACTAATCTTCGCGCAGAAATCTCCCGGTTCGAAGAAACGAGCCACGACAGTCTGCCCGTCAGGTTGGGAGGCCTGCCCTGCACATACGCCGTTGGTGATAAACAGTAGATAATCGGGTTCAACACCATCTCTGAAGATCACTTCGCGTTTTCTGTAGCTGGTTTCGGTGCAGACGCTTGCAAACTCGTCCCATTCGGATGCGGCGAGATCTACTCCAAAAGACACGATGTCCTCACGTAACAAAGACAGAGGTGACGGCGTGCGCAATTGATCGACTTTCTATTCAGAACGTTTCAAATCACGGCCACCCGCCATCAGCTTAGTTCCGCCATCGGCAATTTGAAGGGAGCGGAATGTCTTGATGCGCAACACGCATGTGCATGTATGCACACAAGCCCTCTATCCAGTGAACTGTATCTCTACGGAACACAAACGACGCGAGCGCAGCGCGCAGCCCGCACACCTGATGCTCTTTTGAGTAGCTGTTCTATGCGGAGCCATTCAGGGATATTGCGCGCTAAAAAAGGCGTGGAATTGTCTAGCTCGATACAAAAAACAATCATCAACCATCTGAACTGGACAGAAATTCGGGCCGCATATCTGGTTGGCGAACTTCAAACCTTATCTCGAGCGGCAAAGCATCTTGGCGTGCATCGCTCGACGTTGATGCGCCAAATCACGACACTCGAAGAACAGGTCGGTAGAAAGATCTTCATCCGCAGAAGAGATGGTTACTTACCAACTGAGTTCGGCCGAGAACTCATCGCTGTGGCGCGCCACGTTGATAAGGACATCCAGGCATTCTTTGAGCGCCGCTCATCAGATGATCACTCTCCTCGTTCGGTGATAACCATTGCGGCGCCCAGTTCTCTCTCGTGTCTCATGATGGCGGCACTCCCGCCCTTGCGACGTCTGCATCCAGATCTCTGGTGTTCGTTTCTCGACCTCGATAGCCCGAATGACACTGCGACCGAAAACGCGGACATTGCATTCAGTTTGCACAACGTCGCAACGCCGGAATACCCTGCGCAGATATTTACGACGCTGGAAATGAACCTTTATGCAAGCTCAGACTATGTTCGGGATCACGGCAAGCTGAAGACGCTAACAGACTTAGCAGATCATGCTTTTGTCTGCAGTTATCCCAATTTTGGGACAGACGACACAGATGCCTGGCTGCGCATCCATGTTCCTGCCCGCAACATTGTTTTTCGATCGACGTCCAAATGTGCCCTGAACTCAGCGATCGAGCGAGGGCTAGGGATTGGCTTCATGCCGACCCTGATTGCCGAAGGCAACGAAAACCTCGTCCCTTT
>JBCBOT010000573.1:0-3106 GCA_039821165.1 Planctomycetota bacterium
CGCCGGATGGCCGGCCTGTGGGGGCGCAGCTCGTGGGCGCACGCTGGGGCGAGGAGACGATCTATCGCGCAGCCGCCGCGCTCGAGTCCGCGCTCCGCTGAGCACCCGCTCTGCCAGGTCGAGGCCATGGCCTGATCGGGACTGCCACCCGTACGAGTTACAAGTTAAGTGCAAAGAAAACAAATTTCGATTCGTCTGTGATCGTTGACACGCTCCTACCTCTGTTCGCCAAACTACTTTCCACACAGATCTACTGAGCGCCCGCCAATAATTGGATGCGCCGAAGACGAGAGATCTCGCTCGCGCGGTGGGTACGGAAGCATGGAGAGTGGCAGTGCTAAACTACGAAGACGTGAGCAACATGCTGTCCGAGGTCGGGCCCAAGCTCGACGTGGTTGAGATTTCCGGGATCGAGTAAGACGACGCCTGGTTCGTCGTGCTGGACGAAGACGGTGACTATGGGGTCGAGCTCTACCATGACGGCACGAACGGAAAGCTTGTCTTTTCCGCTGAAATTGGCAGCCCTCCTGAAGACGTGCTCCACAGCGTTTGCATGGACATGCTGGCCCTGAACCTCGGCTGGCAAGACACCGCTGGCGCGCGCATTGCGCGAGACCCGGACTCCGGAGAATTCGTCCTCCTGCAGGACGTTGTGCTCTACGAGCTCACATCGGTGGATCTCCAGAACGCCATCGCCAGTTTTGCGCAGGCCACGGTCGGCCTGAGGGCCTTGGTCGCGACAGGGCGGAGCGAAGGCGACGACGAAGAGACCCAGTCAAGCGCCGTTTCGGACGAAGATGGTCCGCCAATCATTCGAGTCTGACGAAAAAAATCTGCGAAGCTGCACGCCTCGGCACGCGAGAGGAGATGAGCGATGAGCGACAAGATCCCGCAAAACATGACCTACACGGCGATGCGCGCAAAGCTCTATGCCGAGGATGCACATCATCAGTCCGACTTCCTCCCGAAGCCTTCGGCGAAGCTGCGGTTCAACATGGTCAAGGGCCTCCGCACGCGCCGCTGGTCGAACCCGTTTCGCAAGCAGAAGACCAAGGCGCAGGAGCGTCGGCAAGCGATCGATGTCGTGAAGAATGCCATCAACAATGAATTCGGCGGTAAGAGAGTCAATAACCTGCCCGTCGGCGATTTTATTATGAAGGCAATGGGCAAGGATGCTGCCGGATCTTACCTGAAGTTAAGCGATCTCAAGGAAATCGATAAGATCCTGACGAAGAGAAATATAAATATCGGAGTTCAAAACTCTCAAGAAGATGGTGGTTCGACCCATCGCATTGCGAAGTTTGCCGATCATATGTTTCAGAAGGCGATTGAGAACCCCTACGGCCGCGAAAGCGACGACCTACAACATTGGAAGGTTCGTTCCGTTGGCGTCGAGCGTATGCTCTCGGCCGTGATGACGGATCTGAAGGAACTCGATCCGGAAAAATATGCAGACATGGATGAGAAGGATCTCTGAAACCAAGCTGCGGAGGTTATGGATGACGCGCGAGTAAATCTCAGCCGCGGTGTATGTAGAAGTAATATCGAGCGGCTGAGCAACTACATGTTGCGGGAGTTTGGAGATTCTGGATCTGGGCTGGATAACCTGTCAAATACAGCTTTGCTGCGGGATACTTCATATAATTCAAATCATGAAATGAATAAATATAGCACGTTCCTAACAGATGATATAAACTCTCCCTCTACCCCTTCCGAGTTGAGAAATAGACTTGAGGATATAAATGCCGACGTCGTCAGGCTTCAGCGTGAACTGACGATGTTAAACATGTCCTCCCGCGCTCCAGGGTCAGATCAAGCTAGCGAGTTACACCACCGCTATCGCGAGCTCGCAAACAAGGTGCAGTCGCTACGCGATCTACTCCCGAAGGACATTCAAGACGGGCAGCAGAAAACTCTACAATTATACAAAGACAGCCATCCGGATGCTCGGGGCCTCAAATCCTTCGATGAACTTCCTGGTGACGTCCAAAGCAACGCCATGCGGCACATTCATGCATCGCTCAGGACGGCTGCGAACCTGGAGGGGCTTGCGAACGAGAGCTACAATCGCGCGCTTTCGCTCCTGACCCCGGAAGCTCGCGTTCCCGGCGGCCATGGTTCCTTCTTCGAGGACAAGATCGTTCAGAAACCAACGAACCTTCGGGATGCCAAGCCAAGTGATATTGGGCACCAAGTAAAGATCCCGAAAGAGATCTATAAGAAGGTGACTGACATTGAACATGAAACACATATCGACCGCAAGACTGGCAGAGAATACGAAGGTATAAAGAAGCGGAGCCGTATGCAAAGGTTCTTCGATAGAAGAACGACTCAAGATCCGCGCGACATGTTGAATAAGTCCGCGATCATCGAGCGGAACCTATCCAACGCCACCAAGCTATATAATGGGATGGTCGAAAGAACGCAAAAATCCCTACTCGAATATCAGAGTGACCCAAAGTCGTTGAGCAAGCTGGAAGCTCTGATCGAGGATGCAGAGTATACAAGCGTTCTTGGGAACCGGTTGATGAGTGAAACTAAAAACCTTGCATCAAAAGGAAAGCGTGTACGGGCAGGATTTCTTAAGAAATTGCATGCCGTGTTCAGGCCGAGCAAGCACCTCGAGAACGGTAAGCTTCTCATGAATAAGAAAAGCGGGCTTGCTGAAGATCTGGATCCGACATTGAGTTCTCTGAAGACACAGCGGGAGTCCTTGAACAACGTGCGCCGTATGGCGGCGATCGAGTACGAGCGGCTGAAGCCGAAGGCCCCAGAAATCGATGCTCAGATGAAGTTCGAGGACCCCATCACAGAGGACGACAAAGTGCTAACCGAAGTGTTGCTTGGCATGAAGCCGCGCTTCGACCTGGGGAACGATGACAAGCCGCCGCGGGTAGATAAGGGTCGCGAAGAAGTCGTTTCTTACGATGATATGGAAGAGGAGAGGTCGTCGCTGCCGGGTAAGGACGTCAAGCTCTCCCAGCCCAGGCCCCAGCAGAACGAAGCGGCTAAGCCCATACCGAAGCAGCCCGACCCAATGGAGACCGCACAGACGCTTAAGGCCGATGAAGTTGAGCGCAAGCAAAAACCTCCTGCGCAGGCGCAG
>JBCBOT010000574.1:0-3091 GCA_039821165.1 Planctomycetota bacterium
CGGTCAATCCATCCGACGACGTCGAAGCATCAGAGACGGACCGCGCGACTGCCGGCCCCGAACCGCTCGATGCGGTATCGCTGCCCGTTGCCGAATCGAATTGTAACGTGACACCCATCAGAGCCCCGCTTTGATCGCCGCTTGGACATCTGCAGCCGTTGACGATCCATCATCCATCGCTGGATTGATAAAGTCGTTTTCGATGCGGGCACGAAGGGCATCGATGTCTCGCATTCGAGACTGCTCAACTTGCATTCGAGACTGCTCGACGACTTCGTCCGCATGCTCTTGCCGAGCCGCCGCGATCGCTGCCGCGTTGACATCGGGGTACTTCATCCCGCCACCGACCGTGTAAAACGCTTCGGCATCTTCGGCCGTCACAACACCCAACGCACGAAGGCCTCCGATCACCTGGGCGACCTCGCCAGCAATGTCGATCCGAGAGGCTGTCGAGACATGCGTGGCCGACATGTCGTAGAGAGCCGCCTCGAACTCGACCAAACCGTCGTAGAGTGCGGCTGGGAAACCCGCTCCAGTCATGGCGACACCGATCTTGCCACGATCACGAGCCCGCGAGATCGGATCCTTGAGCCACAGCTTTCGCTCACGCATCACGAGACGCAGAGCCTCGACCGGCATGTCGCGCACAGTCAGCGTAGCGAGCGCGGTCGCGATCTCAGCATCTGTTTGGCCCGCGTCCTCAAGCGGCTTCACATCGGCGAGGTAGTTGATCGTCATTGCTTCGAGATCTCCTTGACCGTTTCCGCGAATGCACAGTTCGCATCTTTGAGGGCGTCACAGAATTCAGTCTGCCGGCGTTCATCACTCGCCCGCCATTCGGCTCGCTCCTCGCGATGCGTGGTCGCTTGACTTGTGATGTGCCCGACGGCCCACTTAACAATCAGCCCCAAGACACCGAACAGCGCCGCGATCACCAAGCCCGCGAGCCCGAATTGAGCCCACGGGCTGACATCTGTTTGGCCAATCAACACGAACATCGAAGCCCCTGGTCGATTTACGCGAACAACTGCATGAACAACTTGATGGCTTCGATGATCGCGGGCACTCGCTCGAGCAGTCCGTCGATCAGATCGAACAGCCCCGCCGAACTGAGACCGAGGGGCGTGTCCTGATCGAAGTCTGCGGTCAACGCGATGGCTGGCATGATTTGGCAGCAACGGTCGTCCCCCTCCATCGCGACAAGCAACTCTTCGAAGAAATCCTCTTCACGGCGCCGTCGCGTGGCTCGCGTATGACGTCGCTGCAGCGTCCGTGCGTTGCGACGCTGCCGGCGCGACAGTTGCGAATCGAACTCGCCTTCGTACGTGAGCTTGAGGGCTTCTCGCAGGCTCACCTTCTCGGGTGATTCAGCGAGCGTTTTTGCAGGGCCGCCTAACACTTCAGTTTCCATCATCGTTCCTTTCAAAAGGGGTTGGTTGGTCGTCCGTAGGTCACGCCGCGACCGTCGGACTGCTCTCGGGACCTTCGAGTTCACCAATCGCCTGAACCGTCAAACGGCCCGTACGAAACGCTCGATCGACCTCGTCGAATTTGCGGTTGTAGATGTGCTTCTCGCCCCACGACTCGTTCGACTCGCGGAAGAAGCGTTCACCGTCGGATGCCACAAACACGCCCTGAAACGACATGTTGTGAGCCCATTGGTCACGAGGGTTCCGCGCGTGGATTGCGAACCCATCTTTGTGCGTGCCGACCTTGTGGATCGCTTCCATGCTGCACACGAACGCCGGTTTACCGGCGAGTGCCAGGTCCCACAGTTGTTGGGCGGATGTGACTTGCGGCGACTCCGCCATCGGATACTGGATGTATTGCCGAAGCGAACCGATATGACGATGCCGCCCGAAATCGCGATACAACGCCATCCCATCGCGGCCTTGTGGTTCGGGCAAATCGTTCTTGCCCGCCAGCCCTTCACGCTTGAGCAGACTCCGCAGCTGCGGTTGGTCACAGCGCAACACGCCCTGCATCAGCGCCCAAGTGAACGGAGCGCAATACAGACCGTCGCCCCGAGTCATGTTGGCTTTTTGTCGAGCGAGTCCGTATTGGAACGGACCGTAGAACGAGTAGTTCGCCGCTCCAAACTCACTCCGCCCCAGAAACTCGAACGGATCGCCGAGCAACATCACTTGCCACATCAGCCGCGCGACCCATGGGCGGAACGTGTTGCTGCAGACACACGATCCAATCAATTGCGCCAGCCAGATCAGCGGTGCACCGTGCACGAACTCATCCAACAGCGACAGATCGTTCGAACCTGGATATCGACCGCGATCCGCCTGGAACTGATTCCACTTCTCCAGCATTGGGCCGACCGCTGCCCTCGCGAGACGTTCCGTGAACGTCTGCGGCGTCTCTTCGATCAGTGCCCCGAACGAACGTTGCTCGATGTCCAGCAGCGTCGACTCGTCCGGATCGGTCTTGTCCGACCAACCGCACATCTCGCGCAGGTTCTTCGGAACCGCGATTTCATCGGCACCGCGAAAATCTGGATTGATTTTGCTCATTGCCCCGCCCCCAATCCCGCCGCGACTGCCTGGAAGTACTCGGCCAACACAAATCGGTTCAGTGGCCAACGGTCGATCAAATCGGCTTGTTGCTTGGCGATGAACTCGCCGTAGCTCGCACCGTCGATCGAACCCTTGACGTCGGCGTTCAATTGCTCGCCGACCTGGTCGATCGTCTTGGTCGGATCCGCGTTCAACGACTTCGCGGCCGTTTTGTAGAAGCCCGCGATGATCCGCCGGCCAGGCAAGCCCGTTGCCCACTCGTTCGATCGCCGGCCGATGTTGTCGAACAAATCGATCGGAACCAAATCATCCGGCACCGGATCGGCGTCGTCCGTCTCATCCGGCTTGTCTGGCGCATCGGGTTCGACCGGATCCGGACGCTTCGAAACCTCGACGGTGATCACTTCGTTCTCGAACAACTGACGCTCGAAATCGATCGCCGTCACGCTCAAAAAGACTCGCGGCGGCCCGGACACCAACCAGGTTGCATCGCCAATCGCTTGCACCGATGCTGGTTCCTCATCGATGCCGAGCAGGATCGGCTTTGCCGACGCCTTGAATCCCTC
>JBCBOT010000575.1:0-3086 GCA_039821165.1 Planctomycetota bacterium
CTTTGATGCCGTTGGCATCAAAGACAAAACGAGGGAGGGTGAATTCACCAAAACCGCTCAGTTTGAGTAGCTAGCCGCCGGTGTACGCCAGTTTGGCATGCTGTTCCCTCGCTGACGCGCTGACACGTCCGGTTACCCGGAAGGCAGAGTGCTACGCGCAAATGTTGAGCGGCAAGGCGCTCGCCGCCGGTGTGCGCTGGTTTCAAAGTCTGGTCCATCGCTGACGTGATCGGAACGAGAGGCTCCGGCCGAGGGCATCCTCGGTCTGGATGCAGGCGGACCTCGACCATCGAAGGGAATCGCGTCACGCAATCACCGCGCGAGCGCCGTATCACGCAGGGCAAATCAGATCGGTCTTCGGCCTTTGAGAACACGGTTCAATGGACCGACCGAATGCGTGATATCCAACGATCGTGATCGGGCTTTGTGCACGCCGCTAGAAAACAGCACCGGTCTCGTTGGGGAACCCGGGGATGACTCCGTCGCGTTCCAGTTGATTTGCTTCCTCCGCCACGGCCGCGAATCCGCCCCGCAGATCTTGGAGCACTTTGACCGCGGCTCCATAGTTCTTGGCTTCGACGGCATCGGCAGCGAAGAGCAACAGGCGTGCGATGTTAAATGCGACTTCATCTTCCTCCGGTTTCAAACCGGAGTGTATCGCCAGCAGGGCCTTTTGCGCGAGCACGCTCTGTTTCCCGAACAGGACGTCATCACCGGCTTTCTCGGCCGCCTCGCAGTTTTGGATCGCGGCGATGGCGCGGTCGTAGATCTCCAGAAGCAGATCAACACGGGTCCAACCCGATTGCAAGCTCTGTCGCTTGTAGACGTTGACGCTCATTTTCATGCCTCCCTGATAAAGAGCGATTCCGAAAGGTGTGTTGGTTTCTTAAACCAACGAATTAGTTGTCATCGTTTCCGAATGCGGAAATGGTCGAGAGTTGGCTGGAGATGATGTTTCCGGTGTTTTGCAACTCGCTCAGAATACTCTCCAACGCCGTGAACTCCCGAATCAGAAACTCGCGTCGGGACTCGGTCAACGCTTCTACACGCGCGATCGATTCATCGATCGAGTCCACTCGTGCGGTGAAATCATCGTTGACGGTCTTTAGGAGTCCGGACTCCGCGTCGAAGAGATCACCCAGATAGGTTTCGAGGTTCCCCGTGACGCCACGGGTGACCAGAACTTCGGCTTCGGCGCCAGCGACCACTCGGTCCGGCGTCAGTGTGACTTCCAGTTGCAGGTCGGCCGTGTTCGCATTGTCGGGTTCACCGCGAAGGATTCGCCCCGTACCGACGGCGGTCTCCGCTTGGCCGTTTACAATGAACGAGCCCACCACGTCGACTCCCGAATCACTTTCGATGCCGGTAAATCCGAGTATGGACGACGCATCACCGGTGACGCTGGAGAGTTTTGACGAGAGTCCATAGCCTTCTGTCGTGATGATCAGTTCATTCGATCCCGACAGGCCAACCAAGACGTTTCGAAAGCCCAGTTCGTTGGAGCTGTTGATCGTCGTTTCGAGTTGCGAAGCGAGTTCTTCGGCCGTGTACGTCCCGTTGGTGAGGGTTAGTTCCTCGCTAACAACGCCATCGACCGTGATCTGGAACGAGTTGTTGGAATCGTCGATCACGATACTCGACGCGACGGCGTTGGTCGCCGTGATGCTCGCCTGCTCGGCGGCTTGCGTGATATCGACTTGATAGGGTGTTGACGAGTCGACCGTGCGGTTGCTGCCCGCCAAGAATCGAACGCCGGCATTATCGGACGTGCCGTCCAACCCGAAGAGTTTGCGAATGTCTCCCGAATCGATGCCATCCAACTCGCCGTTGAACGCTTGCTCCAGGCGAGCCGAGTTGATGGAGAGGCGACCGCGTGTATCGATATCGATTCCGATTTGGCTCAACCGTCGAAGGCTGGTCCCCGTCGGAACAGACTCTGAGACGAGGTTGAGCAATTCGTTCTTGATCGTGCTGGCTTGCCGGACGCTAATCAACGGGCTCGCGTTGCCGCTTTCTGGATCGAAGCGAGTTTGCTCTTCAATGAACTCGATCACCGAGTTGTAATCGTTGACGAACGTCTCAATTGCTTCGCGAGCGGATTCGTTGTCGTTCTGAACGTTGATCGTGACGGTTTCTGTTGCGGAAGCCGATTTCAGGTCGATCGTAACGTTTTCGATAAGCGAGTCGACGGTATTCGAGGAGTATTCCGCGGTGATCGCGCCGGGGCCGGAGCCGAGAGTCACGACGGCGTTCGCGGCGGATTGCACGGCTGGGCCAGAGAAGTCGGGAGTCGTCCCGCCGGAAAGACCGTTTGAGATGGTGATCGTGTTGTCGGCGCCGGTCAGGTTCGATGAGAGCAGTATTCGGTAGGATCCCGCTCCCTGATCGAAGACCACGCTCGCGTTGACGTCTTCGACTTGATCGTTGATGGCGTTCACAAAGCCGGTGACGGTGTTGTTGCCGTTATCGACCGAAACCGTTGTCGCCGTACGGCCACCGACAGAGAGTGTGAAAGTTCCGGTTCCCACCAACTCGGAGGTGCTCGTGAAACCTTGTGAACCGAGCTGCTCGGCGGTTGCGAGCGAGTTCACGGTGAGTTGGTAGAAGCCGTTGTTGGCGTTGCCATCCGCGGCAACCGACAAGATGTCTTCGTTACTCGAGGTGGTGAGTTTCTGGTCGAAGACGCTTCCCGCGGAACGATTGAGTCGACCGAGAGAAGAACGCAGTGTGACCAACTGCGCCTCGATCCCTTTGAAAGCCGACTGTCGGGTCGTGATCTCGGCTTTCCGGGAATTGAATGTATCGATTTGGTTTTGTTGGAACCCGAGAAGACTCTCGATGATCGTCGAAGTCTCAAATCCGGAAACGATGCCGTCAATGCTGAACATGATTTCTACCGGGTTCTAACGGGAAGATCCGGGAAAGGGCGCCCCCCAGCGCCCGATCCCGATCTTTCCGTCCAAGAAGGATGGACGTGACTACTGGAGCAGCGACAGAATCGACTGCGAAGTCTGGTTGGCACTCGAGAGCACGGAGGTGCCGGCCTGAACCAGAATCTGCTTGTTGGTGAAGTTCGAGATTTCCTC
>JBCBOT010000576.1:0-3080 GCA_039821165.1 Planctomycetota bacterium
TGCTGTTTGGAAAACATCAGAAAGTTCTTACTCGCTTTGCTAATTCAAAATTGAATGTGACTTGTTGCGTCGGAGGTAATAGACGCTCTTCATTCCGAATGGTTCACGAAAAATCTGATTTCCTTGAACCAGTGCATTTCTAGATGCGCTTTGTCGCGAATTTATTTCATCTGCCTAGAAAAAACTCTGCCACGTTTCGCACAGAAGTCAAACGAATCTGTCGTCGCATTTGTACTCGCATGATTTCAGAAAGGTCCAAGATCGTACAATGCGATGACGAAGAACCAGGCGAAGACAGGCGAAGACGAAATCTTTTGACCAACTCGATGAACATGAAACCAAGTGAAACGGCCTTTCGTTTGGCCACGCCGGAAGACCGCGACCAAGTCCTCGCCGTACACCGTGACGCCTTCGGTGAAGAAGGCGTGGTCATTTCCTCGCTCGTAGCGGAGATGCTCGATGATCCAACGGCAGAACCAATCCATTCGTTCGTCGCCGAGCAAGGCGACGAGATTATCGGGCACGTTATCTTCACAGCAGTTCGAGTTGAAACGAGTGAATTGTCCGCACAGATACTCGCTCCACTCGCCATCTCGTCCAATCACCAAAGAAGCGGACTCGGTACGAGGCTAGTCAACGAAGCACTTACCCAACTCGAATCGCAGGGCGTCGCCTTGGTCTTTGTCCTTGGCTACCCCGACTACTACTCGCGATTCGGTTTTGCTCCAGCCGGCGTACAGGGCTTCGACGCTCCATATCCCATCCTGCCCAAGAATGCGGACGCATGGATGGTCAAGGAACTACAACCGGGAGCGATCGAAAGCAACGAAGGAACTGTTCGTTGCTGCACTGCTCTCGATCAACCTCACTATTGGCAAGAGTGACTATGTCAAGATTGACTCTCTTCGTCAACAGAACCCGTGTCATCTTCGACTGGATAGATGACGGGATCGGGTGGCATGTCGGGATAGTACTCGCCGGGATGACCGGGTGGCAAATTGTCTGGCGCGGAATAGCCGGGTGGGACGTGGTACGGATGGTCGGGCGGCAGTCGCGGCCACGTGTGGATCGGTGGCGGCGCGAGGATCTCAACGGGCTCTTCGGGTTCCGGCGGCCACGGCCAATCCTCGGGCCACCAGTCGGGTTTTGATTCGGAACTTGAGGTACTGTCGTCGGTACTCGAACCCCCCGGTGGATCCGATTCGGGCGGAAGAGGCGGCGGTTCGCTTCCTGGTGGATCAAAAGGTGGGATGAACGTTGGCCATGGAGGCGGAATGTCAGGACGACGCGGACGGAAGCTCATCGAAGCTCACTCCTTTGAGTTGGATCGGGATGGTGAAAGGCCTCCCGCTTGCTTGGGCAAAGCCCGCATTGCGGAATTGCCTTCGAGCGAAGGAAGGCCAAGATTTCGGCATCGCTGCATTCAGCGGAGCAAGCTTTGTATTCCCGGAACAATTGCCACTCAGGGATATCTTCCAGGTTCAATCGCTGTTCAAGTTGCGACCAGTAAGCGAGTGCGGGGCACTTCCACAATCGTTGCTTGAATAGTTGCGTGCATGTCTTCTGCATGCAGATCTTGTACGCAGCATTCGTGCTCGAATCGAACGGCATCGGTTTGCCATCTTCGATTTGGTACTGCCGCATCCACCCACGATGTGATTGCCGAATCTTGATCTGGATGCCGGGATACTCTTCTCGCCATCGCCAGACGGTTTGCTTAGCTTTGCGGAACTGCTCAAGGTAGGCCTCGTGCGTCCCATGTTGACTGACTTCCAAGCGGCAATCGATCTCAACCAGTGTTTTGGGTAAACCTGGATGTCGATCGAAGAAGAAGCCGTTTGTCACGAGCATCAGGTCCGAGTGCGGCCAGCATTCGCGAGCCAGATGCAAGTGCTCAATCAACCTTGGGTTCAACAGTGGTTCGCCACCGAGTAACGCAAAACGCTGCGGCAGAACGCGATGATTCCACGTTTCGTATTCAACCTTCGCTTCGGAGGGCGTGGGCATCGCACCGGCTAACCGAAAGTTGCTGTAATGGCTACACTGCTGGCAGGACAGATTGCAGCCGTGCGTGAGGTGGTATTCCAGAGCCGACAATTCGATCATCGCCAGATCACCTTCTCCAATCCGTGCTTCTCGAGGCCGCGTTTGACGAACTGCGGTCGATGACGCTGGTAACCGGGCGGATCAACGTGCTCGTGTTTGAAAGAATGTTCGACATCGACCGCAACATTCACGCCGGCCAATTTGCATCGCCAGAAAAAATCCCAGTGTTCTTCGACTTTGAGTTCATCATCCCAGCGGATCGCTTGCAGGATATCCCGATAGGCTACAAAGCAATTGCCAACGTAATGGCACCATCGAATTGAACCACGTTGTTTCAGCGAACCGCGATGGATTCGCAATCGTGTTCCGTTGCTACGCAGCAACCGAGGTCGCTCGTCGTTATTGCTGAGCGCGGCCAGCAGATCGATGTCGTTGTTTCGATTCAGTTTGTCGACCAGTTCCGACAATCGCGTCCGAGTGGTCACCAGGTGATCGTCGTCCGTGAAAACAACAATCGGCGAGTCACCTGCGTCGAGCAAGCGATTGCGACCAGCTGATAAGCCGATGTCGTATTCGGTCTCGATCAGTTCATCGACCATGGCCGCTTCGGTTGGGCAATTCGTCGAGAAACGAAGCTCTGGCTTTCCATCATCCAGCACCTGAATCGCCGGCCGGTTCGAGCCGCAGTGTTCATGAATGCTCCGAACCAAAGCTGCACAGCACTGCGGACGGTGAATGGTTTTGATGCAGAAGGTGACTTGGTCACGCATGGACGATGCCTCCGCCGGGATAACGAAGTGAGTGGAATCCGTGTTTGCGAAGGCCAAGCTTCCTGAACTTCGGGCGGCAACGCAGATCGCCGTAGGGTTTCGCACCAACGTGGGCATGGACGACCATGCTGTCTTCCGCTACCGCGACCTTCAGGTTCTCGAGGTGACTGGCCCGGTAGAAGAACTCCCAGTGCTCGTATGTCTTGATCTCTGGATCCCACCGCAGTTTGGCGATGGTTTCGCGCCGAGCAAGAAACGCGTTGC
>JBCBOT010000577.1:0-3076 GCA_039821165.1 Planctomycetota bacterium
AGCCTCAACCGAAGTTCCTATGCGAGAGCACATGTCGCGCAACCTCCGTTCATCAACGAGGTTCATGCGATAACATCGAAGGACAAAAAAGTAGAATGCATCTTTGAGTCGCCGAGTGGCGTCGCTGCGACCTTTGGACGGTATCGGCGTGGGTTCACGTGGTGGCTTCAGGTCAGGTTCGAACTCGCATTGGCCGTCACACATCGGGCAGTACGAACCGACAACAACATTGTGGGCGGCGATCCATTCGCGCTGAGCCGCCGACATCCTCTCGAAGCGCTTATCGTAGTTCGCAATCGCATCCAGTGCGTGAAGCGTCTCAGCGATCCAGAACTCAATGTTGGCGTATTGACCAGCGACCTGATACGCATGTGCGGTCGTGAATCGCTCCAGCATCGGCTCGTTCGTTAATGAATGCCATCGGGATAGCTTGAGTCCGGCAACGTCAGCGGCTTGGACGGCGATATCGGCATCCGAATCACTGCTTGTTGCCTTTGTGGGAGGTCACCCAGGCTCAGCCCGGGTCAACATGAGGTCCGCTCCAACGGTTTGGGCCAAGCCGAACGATCGTGCTCGGTGCTCGTGTGCTCCGTCGGTTGCCGTCAGCCCCAACTCCTGGGGCAAAGCTTGAGCGATGCCTGAACACTAAAGGTAGGTGCCACCGCTATGGCCCATAGGCGAAGTCTGTCGACACCATGGCACAAAACCACGTTGTCCGCTCATTAGGCTTGGAGTTCAGCACGAATTTCCATGAGGATGATGCCAAGCATGTTTCGGCCTGAGCCGTCGCCACCATCACCCCAGTAAGCATCGTTGGTGGTGTGTTCGACAATTTTGGCATGTGAGTTCGTCTCGTAGGTTTTTGTGCTGCTCAAATTTTGCACGCACAGCAGTTCGCATGACATCATCTTTGACGGTCTCCCAATCGGAGCGAAGCGGTCGTTTGCGGTCACGGCCCATGCGGGCGGCCTGCATTGGCGATTCTTCATTGCGGATCTCTTCCTCATGCTGCGTCCCCGCAAATTTCATTGCCTGAAAGTAGTGCTCAGACGTCGGCCATATCTTGCCGTCAATTTCAATTGGGTAAGCGGCAAAGTTAGAGAAGAAGCCGTAGGGAGCGTCTGTTAGGTAGAAATTGATCGTGTCGGGCATGGTGAAAATAATGAGAATCGAGTGGAGTCAACCGGCAGACACGTCACGCCCCCGAGGGGTTCGTGCGGATAACGTTGGCGTGTTGGGCTGCCCCACGAAAGTCTGTACCAGGCCATGCCCCAGCCCAAGGCTGCCATAGGCCTACCCAAAAAACACATTATCCGACACTGGATTGCCAGTTGTAAACGCGTGGATCACCCGCGTGATAGTCCTCGCCGTAGTAGTTGACTCCGGTCTCGCCGGGCGCGAGCAATGGCTGGTGGCGAACACCAGTCAGGACGTTGCGAATTGCCGAGTTAAAACCGTCGCCAACGTATCCGAGGCAATCGTTAACGTCGTTGGATGCGAACACGCGTGAGTCTGCTGCGATCCACAATTGTGCATACGTGTCCGACGCCAAGGCAAAACCGACAAGCGTGGTCGCCAGATGTGATTCCCAGCGGTCAACCGTTGGCGAGCGATGCTCCAGCGGGCGAATGTCGACGTCAGCGGTTGCACATTCCACGCCAGAGTCCGCGTAAGGCTTGAGATGTAAACCGCCGAATCGACTTAAAACATTGAACGCCGGATGATCATGCGAGTTATCAGTGGGAACAACGAATTTCCAATCAGAATGCCAGCCAGCTGTTGCGAATAGCGACAACAAATCGGCGTGGAGTTCCATCTGGCGGCGTCCGAAAACGTGTGCGGCTTGGAAGGCACCGCGGGGATCCATACCACGGGTTCTAGACCAAGCTGGAGGTTACCTAAAGCCAGCTTGTTAGGGCTTGAGCTGCCGGAAAGGCTGCGAGTAAACGATCAACTCTCCATGGTCACGCCAGCAACGTTTCCATCTTCATCGAACTCAACGCTGAGGACGTAGTTTGTCGCTTCGTCTGGCAGCGTAAAATCGAACGTATCGATTCCATCATCGTCGTCCTCGCCCCAGTGGGATTGCAAAACGAGGATGTCGAAAACCTGCGTGGCATCAGGACTTGCAACACCGCAATGTTCGATCCAGTAATTCTCGCCGATCTCGTCAAGGTGATGCGACACGAAAAGCGCCGCACCGTGTTCGTCGTTGGCAGTGGCGTGAGCGCGACGGATCGCGTCGATTGCAGCGTTGCGTCGGCGTTCAATCTCGTCGGGCGATGCAGTCATGGATGTTTGCCAATCGAGTGTATGTCAGACAACCATAGCGGCTACCATCTGTGGCCACCGAGCTTGGATTCACGGTCAGTCGCTCAACGCAAGGCTAGAAGACGCCTTCGCAAACGAAGAGCGGACGATGCTTGAACACGGAATTCCTACCAAGGTCTTGGTCCGTTGTCAAAGAGCCAACGTACACCCAAGACCATTCGCAAGAAACCTTGTTGTAAGACCGGGCACGCGCCAAAACGGTCAACTATCGGAGGCGGCTCCCGCCAATGCCCGAACAATCGAACGGGCATCGCAGGCGTAAAGGTCAGCACCGCCAAAGGGATTCAGTTCGAGCAGACAAAGATCGCCTTCGGATTCGCATACATCGAGAATGTAGGCATCAGCTGGTGCGGGGATGGTGGAAGCGACCGTCTGGGCGAAGTCCCACGCGTCGCTGGCCGGTTGATCTGCCGTTGCCGATCGTGTCCCAGCATCATAGGCCGAGCCAGCGACCACAGATGCATGAAAGACAACGAATCGCCATTCGCGACCGACGTCACGAATGGGGCACACAACAATTGGCAGGGATTCGTCGTCGAAGTAGAAACCGTGATCCAATTTGGCGAGAGAAACGTCAGCAACCTCAAGTACACGACCGCTGAACGGTTTGAGTGGGCTGTCCGGGCGGACGAAAATGCGGTCCGTGCATCCGAGTGACTCGGCTACATTAGCTACTCAAACTGAGCGGTTTTGGTGAATTCACCCTCCCTCGTTTTGTCTTTGATGCCAACGGCATCAAAGACAA
>JBCBOT010000578.1:0-3069 GCA_039821165.1 Planctomycetota bacterium
CACAACAATTGACAATATCTCGAAGCGTACTTCGTCGCTCCCATCTTTGCGGCGTCAATCTTGACGACAATCTTCGCTGCACGTCCAGTATCCGCGATGATGCGCCCAAGGCGATCACTAGTCTTATGAGGCCCCTGGGCTCGGGCCATCCGGCACGCAAAGCCCTCTTCCGCAGCAGTGCTACGAAGGTACTTCCCGTCCATGGGAGTGACCGGGATCTGCTCTTCCTCCCCCGACTTCTGTTCGGAACTGAAGGCGAGCATCGGCATGCGGCAACTCGACGAACGCGTGACGAACCAGCAGATCATTACGCTACTTGAGGGAGTTGCTAGCATCGCCAATGCGGAAGCGGACCAACCGACGCTTGATTCGGATTTAGGGAGGCTAGTTGCGGACCTTAATCCCCGAATGGCTCAGACGGCGTCCACACGAAGCACTCAGTCGTTTACAAGCGGTAGCTTCACCAGAAGGCTGTAGTTGGTGCGAGTCGTACGCCCGCATGGCCCATGAGTAGCTAACAAGTTTCCAACAACCATGCCCATCTATCGCAAGTCTGAAACTCGGTGCATAGCGCCGGCTAGGAATGTAATTAGCTATCAACAGAGCGCGGGAAATATTTGCATGGGCTTGAGCGGATCGCTACGCTCGAATCTTCCCCTTCGCAACCTCCTCCCCTAATGATTTTATTGGCGAGACCGGCTTATGGAATAGGCGTTACTTGACGCCAGATCTCTCATCGCCTGAGCGTCAGATCCGCCTTCCAGACTTGCAAGAATCGCGTTCGCAACGACGGCTCGATCCCTGGGATCAAGTTGCAAGGCGGAGGCGATCAATTGTTGGGCTGATTTGGACATGAATGAACCTCAGCAGAGGATTGTGACGACTCTCTCATTGTATCAATCCGTCGTCACGAAGTCGAAGTGCGACTTTTGACGATCGCTTGAACGAGGACTTTGGTAGCGTGGTCCAGAGTGAACCAAGACGGCACGATGCTGCGTAACGCGGCATCTTCGGCGAGTGCTTCGCCTTCTGATTCGGGTAAACCGAAAACCTCACATAACGCCTGTGTTCTCGTGGATGTTCACATCCTCTGTTGTGTAGTGGATGGGACCATCCGCACCGAACAAAGCCTTTGATTCACGGGGCTGTTCTTTCGCGTTGAGCCTCCGCGAGGGATCCTGCGTTAATACAGACGTTCCTATCGTGCTGGTCTTGGGTGACCTCGGCTCTTGCGGTGCCTCCTAAAAATGGTCTTCCCACGTTTTCAGATAGTTGGGCCTCAGCGACCGCCTAGCACTGGCTGACCAAGTCGCAACGATTTCAGATCCTCGTCGGGGGCCTTGTTACGTTCGAGTCGCTGCTTCGATTTTTCAGAGTGCATTCGAACGGCCAATGAACGCTGATACGTGAGACTGCTGTCCTTTTGAAGACTCGGAAACTCGAGCGCGGAGAATCGTCGAATCTAAAAGGATCGATGACCAAGCGTTTGCGCTTAATCAAATGCGAACGCTTGCAATGTCGTTTTGCTGCGGACGAGCAACCGACGGTCATTCCACGTCGGGACAGTCCAGGTTTTGTTTGCTGAAGTCTGTAACTGCCAGCGCTGCACAAAACCATTTTCCGAGAGTGTTCCGTAGCGCAGCATTCCTTCGTCTTCCAAGATCATGAGCGACTGATCAAGACGAATGAAATTCGCATTCGTGAGGCCCCGTTTACGAAAACGTGTGCTGCCGTCGAGACAATTTAGTCCGACGAGGAGGCTATTTGCGGTAGCGCTGGTGCCAACCAGTGTGTCGGAAACGATCACGGCATTCGTGTACACGATGCGCATCGTCCGGTTCGACCAATTCTGTTTTGTTGTCCAATGACCGCCGTCTTCACTCAGGCCGATCGCCTGAGCACCCAAGTCGCAGTAGCCATGCGAGATGATTAGTTGCTGGCGTTCGCTATCCCAGAGAGGGGTAAACGCGACGTTGTCCGAAGCGCGGTCTCGTAATCGATGAGTCCAAAGGATTGCGCCCGAACGTGGATCGATCCCGACGAGGTCAAACATGCCGTGAACACAGACGACGGGTTTCTTGCCGACGACGATCAAGGTGGGTGACGAATGGCTGGAACGAAAACTGGGAGACTGCCAAACGGTGCGACCTGAAGCGAGGTCCAGGCCAACCGCTCCCGGGGGATCGCCTTCAGCGGGTGGCTGAAAGTCTTCGGTCTCGACACGCTGGGCTTTTCCCAACGTGGTGACGACGACTAGGTCTCCAACGATCAATGGGCTTGAGGCATATCCAGACTGTGGAATGGTGGTGGCAAATTTTCGACGGAGGTCAACTCGCCACTCGATGTTCCCTGTTGAGACATCGAATGCGCGAACCTCGCCGTCGATGCTCGCAGTCACCAGTCTCCCATTCGAAAGAGCGGGTGTCGCATGTGGCCCTGGAAAGCGATCGGACGCGAACTCAACGGGGTAACTCGCTTCCCAAACGAGTCGCCCGTCCTTCAAATCCAATCTTTGAACGTATTCTGTCTTTCCGCGCGAGAATTGACAGTAGCATGCATTGCCCTCCACAACGACCGCTGAATGACCGGAGCCAATGGAGTGTTCCCATTCGAGTCGCGGGCGATTCAGTATCTTGCTTTGAGAAGGTAGACCGACCGAGAAATCTCTATTCGGTCCCGCCCATGAAGTCCAATCCGACATCGGCTGTGCATAAGCGGACAGCGGAATCATCAACAAGAGAATCGTCGTCGTGCCCAGTAAGTGTTTTGCTCGCACTTCAGACAGCTCAGTAATTCGAATACGGATCGAGCGGGAGTCGCTAACGATTGGTTCGAAAACTGCTGCTGATCGGACGCATCAAAACCAGCGAAAAATTCGAATCAGGTGCACGGTCCGCTTGGGCAGCGAAATAGTGGAGAGGAACAAGTGTGCGAACACTCATCTCGAAACTTGCTGGGGATCGTATGCGCTCTTCATCGATAGCTGGCCCCGACCCATGGTGTCGAAGTTGCCACCTTTGGTAGCGTCGGTGGCGGACGTGAAAGGTGTGACGCGTGGTGACAACGCTT
>JBCBOT010000579.1:0-3047 GCA_039821165.1 Planctomycetota bacterium
GCCGTGAACCACGGAGAGTTACGAGCCTTGCCAATCGTTTTGCCCCATCGTTTTGCCTTGTCCCCATGCCTTCCGAGGAAGACGGCAAAACAATTGGGGGCAAAACCATGTGATGCCGGCGTGAGAGTCGATGCTGTCGCGGCGCGTACCTTCACTTTGCTGGTCCGCTGAATTACAGATCGTGGTAGAGGCGTGCAACCACGGAGTGAGTAGGCTCACAGATTCCTGCTGAACTTCGTGCTCTTCGAGTCTTCGTGGTGAGCCTTACTCATTGTCTTGCCCCCATCGTCTTGCCCATTCCAATGCCCTTCCGGGGAAGACGGCAAAACAATCGGGGGCAAAACAATGTCATGCCGGCATGAGAGTCGATGCTGTCGCGGCGCGTACCTTCACTTTGTTGGTCCGCTGAATTACCGATCGCGGCAGAGGGCAACCATTCAGAAAGTAACGACACGAAGGCTCACAGATTCCTGCTGAGCTTCGTGCTCTTCGAGCCCTTCGTGGTGGGCCTAACTCATTGTCTTGCCCCCATCGTCTTGCCCAGTCCGATGCCCTTCCGGGGAAGACGGCAAAACATTTGGGGGCAAAACGATGTCATGGCGGCGAAGAGCGCGGAACGTTGGTGCCCCGTCATAGCCACTTTCTACCAGCGGTTGCGCCAAAGCGGAAAACCCTACAATGTCGCCTTGATCGCCTGTGCTAGAAAAATGCTTATTCGGCTGAACACACAGCTCAAAGAAACAGCCGGTTTTGCCCCCAATGGGACTTCCGCAACTTGACAAGTGACACAGTCGCTTCGTGGTGAGCCTTGCCGATTGTTTTGCCCGCATTATCTTGCCCAGGCCCATGCCAGCTCGGGGAAGACGGCAAAACCATGTCATGCCGATGCAGCTGAATACATCCCCTGCTAGGACATGACTGAAGAAACGACTTCGCGGATGTCAGCGCTCACCTTCTCGGGCGGCTGATCGGCGTTGATGACGGCGGTGCGGTCGCTCGAATACTGCAATTGGTCGAGAAACCGCCTGCGGACGGTTTCGAGGTATTCGACGCCACGGGACTCCATGCGATCGGCGGGGCGATCGATCCGCTCCATCGCGCGCGAAGCCGGCATGTCGAGTAACAGCGTCAGATCGGGCCGCAGTCCGCCATTGGCCAGGGCCCCCAACTCCCAGAGCATCTCGGGGGCGACGGCCTCATTGGAACATGAGGCGTCGCCGACGCTTTGGTACACCACCGTCGAAAGTAGAAAACGGTCGGACAAAACACAGCGACCTTCGGCGAGGGCTGGACGGATCGTCGTCTCAATCATTTCGCAGCGGCTTGCCATAAAAAGCATGGCTTCGGTTCGGCGGTGCATCTGCAATTCACTTTCCAGCAGGAGCGACCGAAGACGCGTCCCGATTGCACTCGACCCTGGATCCCGTACCTGTTCAATTGAACATCCTTTTTGCTCGAGCGAGTCCCGGATCGTGGCAATTTGGGTCGACTTTCCGACGCCGTCGATGCCGTCGACGGAAATAAAAATGGAGGGATGGTCGCTCATGGTCGGTGCTCAATTCGTATTCGTTCGGCCGCCAAATTGCCCTGAAAACGCGGGTAAATGCTGCTCTCGATGGAGCGCCCCGGAAGGGTGGGTCGCTATTCCTTCGCAAGTAAAGCGGGTGTTCACCCTTGCTTTATAGGCAGTCAAGGGGTAATTTTTCTTCCCTTGTCACATCAGGAACCACTTTGGCTCGGAGCGACCGATGAACTCGAACACAGTGATCCGCTTCTCGCGTTCCTGCCCGACGTGTGGCAGACGGATGAAGATTGAAAGCTCGCTGCTCGGTCGCGTGGTTGCCTGCCGCCACTGCAAAGCAGAGTTCACCGCGATGGCTTGCGATGATGGGGCCGGACAGTTTGACGATGCCCAGCGATTGATGGAACGGGTCGACTCGATGCTCTCGCAAAGTCTGCCGAAAGAGCTGGGCGTTAACGCCACCTGAGTTCTACCAGCAGCCGATGCGTTTTGCTTTAGTCTTTCTCGTTGTCTTCGTTTCGGTTGCGAGCCCTTCGCGCACCAGTGCTGCGGACACCCGTCCCAACATCCTGCTGGCGATCGCGGATGATTGGTCCTACGGCCACGCTTCGGCGTATGGATGTCAGTGGATCAACACACCGAGCTTTGATCGTCTAGCCCGCGAAGGCCTGCTGTTTCAATATGCGTTCACCCCGAACGCCAAGTGCGCTCCGTCGCGAGCGACGATTCTGACCGGACGCTACTCCTGGCAGTTGGAAGAAGCCGGGAACCACATGTGCTTCTTTCCCGCCAAGTTCGGAGGGTATGTCGAGCGTTTGGCGGCGGACGGCTACTTCGCAGGCTACACGGGTAAGGGATGGGGCCCCGGAATTGCGAACAACGCCGAGGGGCAAAAGCGTGCGATGACGGGAAAGTCTTACGCGAAACGCAAGTTGAAGCCTCCGACGACGAAGATTTCCCGGAACGATTACGCGGGTAACTTCGCGGATTTCTTAGCGGATGCGCCGGAAGGTCAGCCGTGGGTGTTTTGGTACGGCACGACCGAGCCTCACCGTGGATACGAATACGGGAGCGGGGTTCGACTCGGTAAGACGCTCGACTCGATCGATCGTGTGCCCGCCTATTGGCCCGACAACGAGAAAGTCCGAAACGACATGCTCGACTATGCAATCGAAGTCGAACACTACGACACGCACCTTGGCCGGATCTTGGCGGCACTGGAGCAAGCGGGACAACTCGATTCGACATTGATCGTTGCGACCAGTGACCACGGCATGCCGTTCCCGCGCGCCAAAGGTCAGGCCTATGACGAATCGAATCACATTCCACTCGCCATTCGCTGGCCCGACGGAATCAAGTCGTCCGGCCGGACGGTGACAGACTTCGTCGACTTTGCGTCGCTCGCCCCGACATTCCTGCGTGCGGCGGGTGTCGAGGAGCCGGGCCCGATCATGCAGCCTCCGACCGGACGCGATCTCTTCGACGTGTTTGCCGCTGACGGTCCGATCGCGGACCGGGATCATGT
>JBCBOT010000580.1:0-3023 GCA_039821165.1 Planctomycetota bacterium
CGATGCACATCCCGGATAAGTGCCCTCGGTGACCAGGACCGAACGCAGACGGCGTTGTGGAACAACCAGAACGGGATCGTCCAACCGACCAGCAGAGTGCGTTCATAGAACTCGCGTCGGTCTCAGGGTTGCAACTCCTCCCCAGAGCTAGCGGAGAGTTCGTTGAGTCCAGTGGTCGGCTGTGAGTCATCGCCACGGATCTCACCCGGAGTGAGATGGGGCACCGCTGCTAGGTGCCCTGCGTTCATCAGAGTCGCAACTCGCTGCAACGTTGACAGAATCTGCAGGCGCTCCCACTCCTCGAGTCGTGAGAGACCCGTTCGAAAGTCGTCTTGAAGCAGGGAGGGGGACGCAGCGAGTGTCGTTTTACCATCATCGGTGATGGCGAACGAAACGGATCGACGGTCGCTCTCACTCTTCTGCCGGCTGACCAAGTTGCGCGTTTCAAGTCTCTTCAAAATTCCGCTAACGGTCGCCTGGCTTAGGTGAGCCGCTCTTGCCAGGACACTCGGTGGCACCGGCTCAAGGCGAGTCACCTCTCGGAGTACGGCGAGTTGTGGGCCAGTTAGGCCGTGCCCATGCACGAGCCGACGTGAATGAAGATCGACCGCGCGAATGATCTGTCGAATCGCGGCAACAATCTGGTCTTCGTGACTTAGCTCCATCCGGAATGAATCAAGTCTAGGGATCGGTGGAAACCAGAATTTTACAAACTGCCCCGCCCTGGGAAAATCCAGCACGGGGCGGCGAGAAACATTGAGTTGAAATTAAAAAGGCGTCGCAAATGCTTTCGGGAGAAATCACTTTTTGGTACGCTCCCCGCTCACAGTCATGAAAATCACGGAAACCGAAGGCTAGCATGACCGCTGCACCTGATTCGCTTTTGAAGTATCAAGAGCAAGACTATGGTTCGAACCCGAAGGATGTCCGTGACACAAATCAGTACACCGACGAGTACGTTCGTGGCTTTGTTGAAAAGTGGGACGAATTGATTGATTGGGAGCAGCGCTGGAGATCGGAGGGCGATTTCTTCATTGAGGAATTGCGTTCCCGAGGTGTCAAACGCGTCTTGGATGTCGCGACGGGGACGGGATTCCATTCCGTCCGTCTGTTGGAGGCGGGTTTTGAGGTCGTCAGTGTCGATGGCAGCCCGTACATGCTTGCGAGGGCATTCGAGAATGGCCGAAAGCGAGGACACGTTTCCGAACGAACCAAGCAGATTGGAGGTGGCTCAATCGGGATTGCGATGGTCGCTTCGATGCCGTGATCTGCCTGGGAAACTCGTTTACCCACCTTTTTCACGAGGTGGATCGCCGCAAAGCGCTCGCCGAGTTTTATTCGGCTCTGGTTTACGACGGCATGCTGATCTTGGACCAGCGCAATTACGACTCAATTTTGGACGATGGATTTAGCTCCCAACACAAGTACTACTACTGTGGTGAAAAAGTTTCCGCGGCTCCGGAGCACGTCGACGATGGTCTCGCACGTTTCCAATATGAATTTGCAGACGGCTCGACCTATCACCTCAACATGTTTCCACTTCGCAAGGCGTACACGCGTCGTCTGATCAAAGAAGCGGGGTTCCCGACCGTCCATACCTACGGCGACTTCCTGGAGACCTACCACGAATCTGACCCCGACTTCTTCATTCACGTTGCCGAGAAAAAGTACGTGGATCCCGACGCCATCGAGGGGACGGAGGTCAACGGCAAATGACGTCGGCAGAGACAGCGATGGACGTTGCGCGGGATTACTACAACAGTTCCGACGCGGATCGTTTCTACGCAAGCGTTTGGGGTGGCGAAGACATTCATGTGGGAATGTACGACCCTCCAAGTCTGTCAATTTCCGAAGCGAGTCATCGCACCGTACTGCACCTGAGCCATCGACTCGGGGCAATTGACTCGAGCAGCCGCGTTCTCGATATCGGCTCAGGGTACGGTGGTGCTGCACGGCACCTCGCCACGACATACGGCTGTCATGTCACGTGCCTCAATCTCTCGGAGGTTGAAAACGAACGGAATCGCCACCTCACGAGTTCGGCAGGTTTGTCGGAAAAGATCGATGTTGTGGATGGGAATTTCGAGTCAATCCCATGCGACGACGCGACCTTTGACGTTGTTTGGTCGCAGGATGCGATCCTGCATTCCGGTGACCGCCAGCGTGTTTTCCACGAAGTTGATCGGGTGCTTCGCCCCTCGGGTCGATTTGTCATGACCGATCCGATGCAGTCAGACAATTGCCCCGATGGCGTGTTGCAGCCGATACTCGATCGCTTGCACTTGGGTGACCTTAGCGCACCACGCGTCTACCTGGGCTATGCCAAGGATCTCCAGTGGAACGATCTTGGCTACGAGTCCCTGGATGAATGCTTAGTACGGCACTACTCAAGCGTCCTCGCCAAAACACAACGAGTTGAAGAACAACTGAAGGAAGGCATTTCGCCGGATTATCTCGAGCGGATGAAGCGTGGCTTGCAGTACTGGATTGACGGCGGAACCGCCGGGCATCTCGCGTGGGGAGTCTTTCTGTTTGAAAAGAAACCGTGAATCGTCGTTTGCCACACTGCGAGGGCTAAGCAACCATGTCGCAGGACGACAGTGCCGCAAATGAGACGCCCGATCGAAGGATGCTGCCTCGTATTCGCTGGGGCAAGCACTTCGAGATGCATGCCGTTGTCTTTCCTGCGGCCTCGGTCGTCATTCTTGGCCTGATCGGGATCTGCTTCGTCTTCCCAGCGGAGGCGTTACTGGATTCGTTCGTCAAGCTTCGCGATGCAATCAGCGGATGGTTTGGCTGGCTTTACGTCGGCACGATAACGGGCTTCCTTCTCTTTGCGACCTGGCTCGCTTTTGGCCCGTACCGCAGCTTGAAACTCGGTGCCGACGACGCCGAACCTGAATTCAGTAGGCATTCGTGGTTCGCGATGCTGTTTAGTGCCGGCATGGGCATCGGCTTGCTGTTCTTTTCTGTAGCGGAACCAATCGATCACTTCACGTCTCCGCCACCGACTTACGACGTGG
>JBCBOT010000581.1:0-3022 GCA_039821165.1 Planctomycetota bacterium
GGTTGGTGCGGGCAGGAGCTTGCGACAACTCGGCCCCATTGCAACACTCATTTCAGTTGTGGCAGCGTATCCAAACGGTCATGCATCGACGAAAAGGAGAGAGCTGCTTGGAACTCGTTGCCACACTCGTCAGAACAAGTCAAGCTGTGCGGCGGGCCCATCATCAGAATCCGGTGGTTTTTGCACATCCGGCTCTTCGCCTCTGTTCACTTCACGTTCTCTGTCAACCATGCGTTCATCGGTAGATGTCTTTGGTGACTGGGCGATCGCCGGGTAGTTGAAGGGTGATTGTTCTACCGGAACTTCGCGGACCACGCCGCGGGCAGTTTCATTGAAGAACAGGCCGATCCGGTAGACACGGTGGACCTGAAGAGTGAGCGAATTCTGCCAAACAGCCCAACCTCGCAACCCCCGAAGTCCCATATTGATTACAGCCATCTGAGCGCAACGGTGATCGCTATCCTGTCCCGTAAACTCCCAGTGCGGCTGATACTTGGCTACCTGGAGCAACATGCGACCTGAACCACATGCCGGGTCGCAGACTGTCTTGATATCATCAGTGGGATCCGTTGGAACGCTTAGCGATGCCATGAGATCGCAGACTCTTTCCGGCGTGAAGAACTGGCCTTTCTCACCATAGGTTATCGCACCGGTGAAGATGTCTCCAAGCAAGTCGTCGTCGGTATTGACCATTTCACCGATCAGTCTTCCGCCCGCTTGCACCATCAGGTCGATCCCACGTTTGCCTTGCACTCCCACCGCGTATCCTTTCGCCACGGTTTGCAGGTATTCTTCTTCCATGGTCTTGCCAGCAAGTTCACACCGAAGAAAAGTGAGAAAATCCTCAAACGCCTGACCACGGCTGACGCCAGCTTTGTCGCCTGCCCGATCGAGTAAGTCGACGACCTCACTACTTGCTGCGAGAAAAAACTGTTCCTTCGCCACCACTACCTGCGTGGCGCGGCGCACTCCGTGCTGTGAGTCATCAAACCACCCTTTCTATCGCTAGTCGTGCTCTGCTTTTGTCACAAGACGGGAGACGCGTCAACAACTTTGTTCGTCAGCGCTCGCGGCAATCCAGACCGCTAGCAAGAACCATCCGTCCAATGGTCGCCATCGAAAACGCAGACGTCCCACCCTCGATCACCAACGACCGTTGCATGGAGATGAGTAGTCCCAATCGGAAATCCAGAACCGTCGATCGGCAATTCAATCCAAGGCTCGGTCGTTGGATCCGCTCGAGAACTCAAGATCGCCGAACCGTCCGCGCGACGATCAACCGTCCAAATCATGGCAAAGCAGAGTCTCTTGTTGTCCACCGTGGATTGAAGATAGTCACCGCTCGTTAGCAACTCGGCAACCTGGGTGAGTAGCCAGATCATGTCTGGTCGTTCGGCAATGCCCCAAACATCATCGCTGATGGAGTGAATTACTTTGATTTCTGTTTTGCCGAACCGATCCGGGAACGGAACAACATTGGATGTGTATTGGGATGTCATGGGAGTCTCCTGTTTTGGGTTGAACATGATGTGCATCTCGCTGCGTTCGCTTCGGAGAACCAAGCCGAAACTTGGGGGAGACCTTTAGGGGGAACCAATTTTCTGCTTGCGTTCGCACGGAGGATACGTAGCAGCATGCATTCCGTTCAACTCGCAACGGGATCCGCTCAAAGCCAAGAAGTTCAACAATGACTGTTCCTGACTCGGTACGCTTATGAGTAGTATGCGGAGAACCAAGATCGCAACTCAGGGCGAAGCACAACCAACAAACCTGCGATCGTGCACATTTCCCCGTCTCATTAAACGCCCGGCGATGGATTCATTCAGCGATCCAAGGAGAATTCCTCGGTTGTTAATCTTGGTTCTTTGATAAAATCGGTCTACGCAGTGTCCACCATTCCTTCGTCCATGACTCGCACGGGAAAGACTGATGAATCGCAAACAGTTTACTACGCGTAATCACCCGAACCACCGGATGCTGCATTCACATGCTTGTGTCGCACCCAATGATTTGGTCTCAAGCTTGGGCATCAATCCGAGCTGGAAGCTAGTATCGATGGGTTTCCTCTTGATGGTCGCACACGCAACAACGGCACGAGCCGAAGTAGTGCTGTTTAGCAACTTCGACCCAGGGGGGTTCCGCACTGACGTAGGCTCACTACTAGGCAGCCAGAATCCAGTGATGCAGGTCGGTTTTCTCTTTGAACCAACCCAAAGTGGCACGGTTGGCTCGTATACATTGGCGTTGCAGAATATCGATCCAGATGAGGCCAATCGGGGGCTCGACGTACTGATTTATCGCGACAATCAGGGGAGAGTTGACCGCAGCCCGACTGGATTGCTTGACCGAACGACGCTGCGATATCCTTTGAATGGACCGCGTGGAGAGTATACAGTTCAGAGCGAAACCAATCCATTTCTGTCCATTAGCGAGTCTTATTGGATCATCGCAGAGACGACAGCCGGGGAATCCTTCACGTGGTTTGCAAAGCTACCCTTCGCATCTGGCGATCCGAACCCTGATTTGGCGGATCACATTTTCAATCCTCCGACGACGCCGGCGGACGGCCTGTATTTCGATCCGGGGGATAGCGTTGATAGCGCGTTTCGGATTACGGCCGTGCCGGAACCCAACGGGGTCTTGATGCTTACTGCGATTGCGACCCTGCTTTCATTCAGGCGTTTCCGTCGCAGTTGAGATCGGTACCACGCACGCCTTCCAATGGGCCATGCGTTCGGTCTTTAGGGTTCTGCGAGGCACGTCGGTCCAACCGCTCTCGATCGCGTCTGTGGGCCCTCGGCCGATGCAACCGACAGATGTAATTCATCAACTCGCGTGCCCCCAACGGGAGATTCCAACCCCTTGCCAATCCTGCTGATCGGATGTTTCTGCGTGCCTTTGGCGCGAAGAAGTGATTCTTCTTACCCGCTAAATAGCTGCATTATCGTATGCGCACGGTGAAGGGCAGTCAGCCTTTGGCTGCTCTCTCCTGCTTGCGTCGGTCGGCGATTTCCCAGCGGTG
>JBCBOT010000582.1:0-3019 GCA_039821165.1 Planctomycetota bacterium
GTCCACCAGTCCGGATTCACCACCACATTCCCTCCCAACAAGAAGGTGCTTTGTGATGTGAGCGGCATCGAGAATGTCGGCGAAACGAGAGGCGCGTCCTGTTTGAATCGCACCAGGTCCCGACTTTTCAGTGTTCGGGTTGTAAACCAACCAAGGCCCCGCGTTGTAGGCGTAGCTGAGCGGATAGTGGTACGGCCCATCATCATTCAAACGGATCGTGTCCCGGACTTCGCTGGGGCACAGGTACACGGGAACTCGAAAACTGGCGACGCGTCGCTCCACGCCGTCGACCACTAGCGTCGCCGCTCCGTAGCCGACCGAAAAATTCACGGCGCGGTCGAGCGAAAGTGCTTCGAGGTGGGCAGGATACGAGCCTGAGCAGACCACCCGTCACCCGTCAGAGCGGGTTTGGTCCATGCCGGCGGAATCCGCTTCGTTGACGACTCGTAGTTGTGGACCGCCAAGATGATCTGCTTGAGGTTGTTCGAGCAGCTCATTCGACGTGCCGCAGCGCGTGCATTCTGGACGGCGGGCAGCAGCAAACCGACCAGAATGCCGATAATGGCGATGACGACCAAAAGCTCAACCAGAGTGAAAGCAGAACGACGGGGTTGCATAGAAATCTTTGAAAACACGGCGAAAGACGCAATAAACAGAAACTATTGCTACTGAGAACCATTCTCGATTTGAGTGACTGTGACCAAGCACGCCGCATGAGACAAGGGCGGCACGACGTCGCAGAATCCGATCGTCGCGATGTGTGGACGCATGATCAGATGCGAGGCGCGAGCAATGCAGCAGCCGCAATTCGCTGATCCAAATGCTGCTCCCTCTGTGATCTCGGTGACCAGTGTGGCAAAACCAAGCCTGCTATCCGCCCTGGCCACCTCCACTTTGAACCATGCCTGCCTCACCTTCCATCGTCGGGATCGGCGTCTCCGTCTTGGACTCGATCTGCTCCCTCGAACGCTTCCCGAAACACGGAGAAGTCGTCCGTGCCCACGATCGCGTTGACTCAATTGGAGGCGGCATCACCGTTGCGTTGGCGACCGCAGCGCGACTCGGTTCGAAGGCCCTGTTGATCGACGCGCTCGGCGATGATTCCGCGTCGGACTCGATTATCAAGCGGTTGAGCGATGAAGGTGTCGAAACCAGATTGATTGAGCGCTTGGTGGGCGAGACCGCCTCAACGGCGTCGATTTGGTCCGACCTCGAAACGAGCGAACGAACCATCGTCTATTGCCCCGGCTCGGCTTGCGATCACATCGAATGGAAGCCATTGCTGGTCGACACCATTGCGGGCGCATCGATCCTGCACCTCAACGGCCGCCACCCCGAAATCTGCAAGCGAGCCATCGAGGTCGCTAAACAACACCAGACCACCATCTCCTTCGACGGTGGCGCGCACCGTTATCGCGATGAAATCCTGCCAATGCTCCGCGACTCCGAGGTTGTCATCGTCGCCCGCCATTTCGCCGCGTGCCACTGCAACTCGATCCAAAATTCTGTCGGTCACGAGCCAACTACCGCGGAGTTAGCCGCCATCCTGATGAACGATTTGCAATGTGCGATCGTCGGCGTCACCGATGGTGAACGCGGCAGCAATTGGGTGACGGCGAACCAAACCTTCCACCAGCCGGCGATCGATACTCAAGACGCGATCGACACCACCGGCTGCGGCGACAGTTTTCACGGTGCGTTTTTGCACGGTCTGGTTTCTGGCATGGGGGTGCGAGAATCGGCTGCGCTGGCGGCCAAGGTCGCGTCAGTGAACGCGAGGTCCATCGGCGGTTTGGGCAACTGGAGTCGTCGCGACGTGCTCCCGTAAGCTAGAACGTCTTCGGTGATGGCGATCAGGGAGCTGAAAATGGGTTTGGTCGAGGTGGTGAAATGAAAACGCGTGAACTGGCGGCATTCGAGGACTTTCTGGTGCACGGACCGGTCGAGCCACCGAACAGTCGTGCCACGAAAGACGAGTTGTGGCAGGCCGTTCGCGAGCGAGATGAGTTGCTCGTCACGGTCCGACGCGTCTTGCTGTCGAGTATCGCGCACCAACTGTACGCCAGCGGCGACATTTTGGATGAAGGCACGACAAAGGATGCAGTCGAACGGTTCTTCTCACGCGACTAGGTTCAACGACGCGACTGGAGCAGCACTACACAACACGATTGTGATCCAAGCTGCTGCTCCCTCTCGTTCTGGGCTTGCCTGCAAGTTCGGGGGCCAAACGCATCAGTTCGAATACGTAGGGGACTTCGTACATCCAGAGTTTCGTAGCGACGGGCTTGCCAGATCGATCTCGAAAAACGAGTTTGCCATCTTCGTCCAGCGAAAACTCATTGAAACAAGTCCATTCCACAAAGACCTTTTGCTTCTTGAACATCACCCCATCTGGGCGAATGACAATCGAGTGGTAATCGATTGATTGTCCGGCACGAAGTCGCTCTAGCCAAGCCGGCGCGAGAACCTGGTAGGCGTGATGGTGAAGGAGCGAATGAAGTTGCTCCTCCTCGGCTCTTTCGAGCTTTCGGGCATAAATGCTCTTTGTCGCAGGATCGTTGTTCAGACGTAAGAAGAAATCGTAATTCTCGGTCCCTCCAAGACCTTCTGAGCGACTTTCACCGATCGACGAATTCAGCCACGGGTACACGTTTGTTCCACGACCGTGCTGTTCTAGAACGATACCCCTGGTGTAAAGACGCACCTCGAAGCTTTCCAGAGTAAAAAGCAGAAAGGCACTTACAACAGCGGCGAGGCCACCAATGAGGTAGAGCGACCAGTGGAGTCCAACGAAGAAGTTTCCGATGGCGATTCCGATTCCAAGTAGAAGCACGACCGTGTAGATCTTTTTCGCATCGGAATACTTCGCGTCGTTCGTTCGGTAAGTTCCAACCAACTCGCCAAGCTTGGCTTCGCTAGGTTCGATCGGCATTGAATCCCCGCTAGTGCCGCGGGAACGAATTGGTCTTGCTTGAAATCTGCAAAGCGTGGAGGCTGTTTTGTTTCACCAATTTCACGG
>JBCBOT010000583.1:0-3014 GCA_039821165.1 Planctomycetota bacterium
GATCACGCCAAGGCGCGGAGACGCGAAGATCTTGCGCGACCTCTCTGGGGACTTCGCGGCTTGGCGTCTCCGCGTGACGATCGATGCGTATCGTCGGCGATGCTTTCGGAGAAAGACTGCTACAACTCTTGGTGCCAAGTTGGGAACCTGAGTCCAATCAATTGCCGAAGTTGTTCCCGAACGACTCCTTGTGTGACACCGGACGGCGCAGACCTCCGGTACGTCAATCCAAAACTGCATCGGAACGAAGCACTAGGTTTCGGTGATCGCTTCGGCGGTTTCCGTCTCGGCGAGCCGTTCGAGTAGCACCACCGGGTCGATAGGCTTGAGCAAGTGCAGGTCGAACCCGGCCTCGCGGGTCTTTTGAACATCCTCGCTGGTACCGTATCCCGTTACCGCGACAAGTGTGGTTCGTTCCGTTTCGCATTCCCGAATCGCCTGCGCGACTTCGTACCCGGACATGTCCGGCAACCCGATGTCGATGACCGAGATGTTCGGTTTGAATTCGTGGTAGAGCGACAGGCCACGAATGCCATCGGATGCCGCCGCGACTTCGATCCCTTTCAACTCCAGTGACCGAGCGAGCATGTTTCGAATGCCGTCGTGATCTTCGACCAACAAGACGCGTTTGCCGGCGAGCGCTGTGTGATTCCGCCGTTGTTGTTCCGTCGCGGTGGTTTCATTTGTCAGCGGCAGTCGAATGCAAAACGCGCTGCCTTGATCGATTCCAGGTGTCAAAGCGACGGAGCCGCCGTGGGCACGGGCGATCATGCTGACCAAGGGAAGTCCCAGGCCCATGCCACCTTGCGATCGATCGAGCGTTTCGTCCGCCTGCACAAAGGGTTCAAAGATTCGGGTCGCAAGCGGCTCCGGGATGCCCTCACCCTGATCACGGACGGTGATGATCGCTTCCGAATCTTCGACTTCGAGTGAGCAGTGAATCGAAGAACCCTCGGGGCTGTACTTGGAGGCGTTGACGAGCAGGTTGACCTGCGCTTGCTGAAGCCGTCCGACATCCCCTTTGACGCAGACATGTTCATCGACCGACTCGACGAATAGCTTTTGCCGTTTGGAGTCGAGGCGGTGCTGGGTGCATTCGATCGCATCCATCAAGGACTTCTTCATGTCGACGACTTCGAGATGAAGTGTCATCTTGTCGTTCGTGATCCGGGCAACGTCGAGCAGATCGTCGAGTAATCGGGCGATGTGCTTGAGTTGTGAATCCGCGACATCCCGGGCTTCTCGTTCGGTTTTCTCATCGAGGTCCATCTCGCCCAGCAGGCGAGTGGCGTTGACGATGGCGGCGAGCGGGTTGCGAAGCTCGTGCGAGAGCATGGCAAGAAAGCGGTCGCGTTGTTCGACGGCGCGACGGATTTCTTGCTCGGCTTGTTTTTGTTTCGAAACGTCGCGGGCGACCACGGAAGCGCCGACGCAATCGCGGGAGTCGTCGAGCAGCGGCGAGACCGTGAGTTCGACGACGAGAATCGCACCGGACTTCGTTTTTTGTCTTGTTTCGACGTGGTCGATCCGCACCCCTTCGCCCAAGTTGTTCAGGTAACCGGGCGGGTCATCCTTGGCATCGTCCGCAGCGAGCATGTTGGCCGGTTTTCCGATCGCCTCATCGGCTTTGTAGCCGTAGAGCCTTGCGGCGCCGCGATTCCAAGTCCGAATCGTTCCATCGTTGTCGATGCGAAGGATCGCATCGTCGGATTGTTTGACCACATCGGAGAGCTCGCGAAGCAGCAGCTGGGCGTCTTTAAGCGATGTGATGTCGATCAGCGTGAGGACGACCCCGTCAATCGTATCGCGGGCGTAGTAAGGCAGAATGCGGAGTAGATACCAGCGATTCTGTGTGTCTCGGACCTCGCGTTCGAACGGTTTGCCGGTTCTCAGGACCTCCTTCAAGTCTGTGAGCAACGACTTGGTCTTGAGGTTATAGGAGAAATGCGCGAACTGTCGGCCGATGTCATGTGGGATGAAGGAAAAGATGTCCGCCACGCCGGGAGTGAATCGCCGCAGCGACAATCCTCGGTCCAAGAACACCGTGTGGATGTTGGTGCTGTTGAGCAGGTTGTCCATGTCGGCGGTCAACTCGGTGAGCTCGTCGATCTTGCGTTCGTGCTCGCCGTTGACGGTGTAGAGTTCTTCGTTGACGCTGTGCAACTCTTCGTTGGTACTTTGAAGCTCTTCGTTGCTGGACGTCAATTCTTCGTTGGCCGATTGCAGCTCTTCGTTGGTGGTTTGAAACTGCTCCACCGAGTTGTGTAACTCTTCGCGGGTGCGATGCAATTCTTGTTGGAGCGCTTCGAACTGTTCGTTGTTGACACCGAGCATTTGCCTCGGTTTGTTATTGTTTTCAACGGCGGGGGATTCACCGAAGCGAATCAGGTAACCTTCCGAGTCCGACATCGGGACTTTTTCGACGGTGAGCGTGATCGATTTCGCAGCCTCCTCGTCCGTCGGGCCGTCGGAAAGCGTCGCGGCGATCGAGGCCGAATCTCCCGTCGACTCGACTTGCCGTAGCGCCGCCAGCAACGGCGTTCGTAGTTCGGGCAACATCAGGTCGAGGACGTTCGTGGACGCACGGCCGTCACGTGGTCTCAAGAACCGACTGGCGCCCGTGAAGGTGTGCAGCAATTCATGACTGGAGGAAACGAGAATGCTCGGCGGCATGTGTTGACCGAGCAGTCGGTCGTAGACGTCGAGGCGTCCGCGCGTCGGCGGCTGGCTCGGCGTCAAGGTGGGGATCGGTTGACGATTCACACGATCCATCAGGATCGGTTTGAATGACTCCGTGACCAGTTTGGCGTCACGCTGTTTCCGATAGATTCGCAGGCTCTCTTCGATCGCGCCGAATTCGGCCGAGAGCGCGCCGATCGATTCGCTCAGGCCGAGGCAGAGAACACCGCCTCGCCGTAGCCCGAAATGGAACAGCGAAAGCACCTTCTTTTGACGTTGCGTGGGGCGGTTTTGACTGCAAAGGAGAACAGGGTAGGTTGATGGAGACATGAGAG
>JBCBOT010000584.1:0-3014 GCA_039821165.1 Planctomycetota bacterium
GCAACCCTCGAATCAACGTCGTCCTTGATTGACTCGCAAGAGACAAGACAGTGGCTCGTCAACCAAGAGATGCAGCTGGGCGAGGCCCCAGATTTTCCGTCGCCCTAGTGGACGCGAAAGTACTGGGCGTAGTCACGCATTTGCAGAACATGCCGCCGAAATTCCTTGAATCGAATGTCCAAATCGATCGGCTGTTTTGAAAGCAGGCGTGACGCCCAGTCTGAGTAGTCGTCAAGCATCCAGCCACTGATCGATATCATCGTCTTTGCTGCGCTTTCGGGATCGCAGACGCTTTCCCGCCGGAGCTCTGAAATCAGATCACAAGCGATGCCCCAGCTGACACTTCGACTCACTCGCACGAATTCGCTGTCGAGAGGGTTCAGGCACAGCGTTTCGTGAATGTCGTCATCGATCTGAAAGAATTTCAGAGGGTCGGCTGTCGATGGGCGCTTGAAAAGAGGCCAGCTGTGGGCGCCTGTGATCCCTTTTGAATTTGGTGGTTGTTGGTAAGCGCTCACGGCGGCCGTTGGTGCTAGCCTTGTGGGGGCTTGCGACGACGCCGGTCGGCGCGTCGGGCTGGGATATCTACGAACTGGAACGGCAGCGGCGTGTGTGGATGGACGTGGCGATACGCCCCACCCGCTAAGACCTGAGGCGGCATTTCTCGGGTTTTGCCGCGCTGGACGGAGAGACGAGCGATGTAGTTCCAATCAAACAGGAGCGATGTGAATCGGTGCCTCCAATTCTCTGAAAATGAAAACTTGACAGGTCAATCTCATCTGTGCGACAAAGCGGGGAGGAAAAACCTTGAGGCAGCATTGACCAACAAAAGACATTCACGAATCAAAAAGGCACTTGAGACAGGCGGTTGCAAATTGTCACGAGCAACTGTCTTAGAGTTTGAGATTGCGGCAGCGAGGCAGTCAATCCGCCTAGCCGACGCGATCGATTCATTCAGTCGCACGGGTCTTGACGCGACGCCCGACGCCCGCAGGAGTGAGATTGCGCAAGCAACTTACGAAATGGCGAACATAATCGCCCATTCAACGAAGCTAGATCGATTTCTAGGGCAGGCCATCCGGGATCTTTATCTGCCGATACTTGTAGTAGGGCTTTTGGTGGCGGGCGAACGGTGTGATCTGATTTCTTCGGTCAGCTCCGCTGAAAGTAGTTGCGACATCACTTCGCCGCATGTCGCCGATATCGCGACCATTGAGCAGCTTGATAGGGAGCTTTCATGGCTGAGGAGCGCTTCCTTAGATCCATTCTAGTCATCTGTAATTCTGCCAATCCACGCTAGAAGAAGTACCGGCTACTACGGTGCATAGGCGCAGCTTTGTCAAGGAATTCGGCCAAGTAATTCCGGTGCGATTCAGGATCATCCAGGTACTTTCTGAACAAAGCGATGAACGATTCTGTACTAACGAACGACGGGCTAAAATATGTGGTGTGCGTTTGCTGGACGAACTTGTTTCGGAATTCGCCTCTGATTTCTCCGTGAACCCGTTGTGCGTCAGCGTAGAGTATCAAAAGCCGCGCTGCATAGCGATCGGTTTTGGAAAGCTCTACTGCTGCATCGGTTGAGAACCTGTCATCCATTTCATGTCGAATGTCTTTCGCAATCGATGCAAGCGATTCATGCATGGAATGGACCAAAGGCTTCAGTTCAGCATTGAATGCAGCTTGCACGACCCAATGCTTTTCGGCTGCTTTCCGAAATGCGTCAATACTCTTCTCAGTCAGTGCATCCTTATCTAATTGGGCAGGCGAAGCTCGAAAACGCTGTGCGATGTAGTTGACCGAAAATGAAAGAACAAAATACGCAAGCACGACTACGATTAATACTTCGGAGACGAGTACATACCGCTTGCGGCCTCGACCAATTGGTAACCAGAAACCGAACTCAGTCGGCTCAATACACTCACTCAGTGCCTTCCAGAACTCCGCAGCTGAGGCGTGCCGCATTGCCGGCTCGGGCTCGGTTGCCTTCAGCAATACCTTGCGAAGTTTTCGCGGCAATTTCCGCGATCGGAGAACAGTCTCGCGAAGTCTCTTTTCGCGTTTCGCTGTCCCTTCGCTTGCACAGAACGCAAGCGTGACACCAAGAGAATAGATGTCTGTAGCCGGGCTGCTCACTGGATGATTCTGAAGCTGTTCCGGCGCCATAAACCCGCGTGTCCCACCGGTTGTTCTCGTGTCAAGCGACTCATAATTTCCTGCGTGCTCACGCCGAACGGACAGTCCAAAATCAATTAAAGTAGCTTTTCGGGTGTCACGATCTAACCCCGCGAATTTGATATTCGCTGGCTTGATGTCTTGGTGAATGAGGCCGCGGGCGTGGGTGTGGGCAAGCGCAGCGCAGATGTCCATCCCTACGCGAATGATTTCTTCAGGCGTAAGTCCAGTCGTATCTGCCAGCGACTCTCCATCGAGGTGCTGGACGACGATGTGTTCTTTCGATCTTCCGAGCGGCATCGAATACCGACTCGCGTCGAGGCGTGTTTACCCGAACGCTAAGTGAACTGAGGATCTCGAAGACTCAAGCGTATCGAACCATGGCCGTATGGCGACGTGTTGGCTCTCGTATCGTCGAAGAGCCAGAGCTGACGCACATGTTCGTTCCCGAGTCGCTCAAACTGCTTTGCGAAGAGCAAACTCCCGATGAGGCTCTCAACGAAGCAATTGAAATGGCTCGTAGCGGCTTGGCGGTCGACATCAAAACGGCGCGCGGGCTGCGAAGAGCTCATGCCAAGACCGTCAGCGTGGAACGTACCGCAGATTCGAGTTCCAAGGCATTGCCATCGCGGGAACATCCGCGGCGTGAAACCAAGCTTGACAGTCCAAAGGACGAAGAGCGTGGAATTCGCGAGTTCACGGGCCGGGTTGTGAGTCTCGTGCTCCGTTTTCGCGGCGATCCTAACTCCGTCGATCAAAAGTCGATTGTGGATGACATCCTGTCATTTGTTGAGGAGATCGCGTCTGGTTCCCCGCTGCTCTCACGCCGGTTGGGCAGT
>JBCBOT010000585.1:0-2998 GCA_039821165.1 Planctomycetota bacterium
TCATCGAAAGTCTCCTTTGGCCGTCGTGGCCGATAAACTTTCATAACCGCTGGATCACTTTTTGGGGAGCACGCCAGGATGAAGAACTGGTGATTGAATCGCTGCAGAATGCGATCCGGCTTCGCCAGCCTCCATCTGGCTTGATTCACCATAGTGGCCGTGGAGGTCAGTACGCATCCAAGCGGTATCGAGTAATACTGCGTCGTGCCTCGATGCGTCAAAGTATTTTGTGTGCGGACAACTGTTACGACAACGCCTTCATGGAATCCTGTTTCGGGACGATAAAGACCGAGCTTCCACTGGAGGACGACGGGACGGATGCAGTCGTCCCGCTGTCGAATACTGCTGGCTTTTCTTGGGCGAATCTGGCACGGCTAATAAGGAACAAAACGAAAGGAATCGCAAATGACCGAATCAAATCGCCCCGTGCACCGAATCAGATTGAGCACGATTACAGCTTCAATCTTCAAGAACGAAAACGAGAGCGGAACGTTCTACAACGCTCAAATCGACCGAAGCTACCGGGACGGCGAAAGCTGGAAGCAGACACACTCATTTCGCCGTGATGACTTGCTGCTCTTGGCGAAAGTAGCAGATCTCGCAAATTCTTGGATTCACGAAACAGAGCAAGCGGAGCGTTCGCCTTCGCCATAGCGACGCACCGTGACCAGGCCTGCGACCATCGAGTTTCCGTAATGTATATTATCACACAAATTTCCTCGCACTCGCCGCCCCGCATCTTGTTGCGTTAGTTTGCGCCTTTGACGGAGTCGCGAATTTTGATGGCGATCCAGGACCACGAGCCCGGAGAATCGGCTGCGAATGAATGAGCGCGAGTTCGAATTTGTCGTATCTCATTGCGCGGCGCCGGAAGAAGAACGCGTTTCGAGAGCACCGCTGTCGCAGCGGACGATCACTTCGCTCAGTCCGATGGCAATGCGGGTTCTTGCCGTGATCAGAGGAGATGAGATGCCGAATGGCGAATTAGAGAAACTGTGGCTGTCAGAGGTCCGGCGGGAAGCTGCAAGGCGAAAGGCTTCCGCGGATACAAATAACTCGTGACCTGTCTGGTGCGACTTCGATCTCCTCTTCGATCGCGAACCCGAAACCCGTTGCCTGCCTCTCAGGATTGGAGTACCGTGCACGAATTGATGCACGTTATCGACGTGATTCGTGCAATTCCCTGCGTTTCGTGCAACGCTGGGAGGGACGAAAACCCCGCGATTTGCGGTCCGGGCGATTGGCTCAGTTGGTTAGAGCGCTGCTTTCACACGGCAGAGGTCACTGGTTCGAATCCAGTATCGCCCATTGGTTTTTGCCGGCTCTCCCGTCCGATCTGTGCCTGTTTTGCACTGGTTTGGACCGGGTTTACTGTCAGTTTACTGTCACTGGACAGTTGGTTTTCTCGGGGAATGTCCTGAACGATTTGCTGAAGTACGGCTAGCGTTTCAGCAGTTGGTAGGCCGCGGCGTCATTCCGTCTGCCAATCGCCATCACACGAATCACCGAGTCGTCGACTAGGTAGACGATCCGGTATTCGCCAACCGCAAGTCGGTGATAGCTACTGCCCTTCAGTGGCTTGCTGTAGTGGGGAAACGGCTCCTTCAGCAAGTCGAGCATAGCACTTGCGACCTGCCGGTACTGCTTGGCAGGCAATAAATCCAGTTCCTTCAGTGCAGACTTGTGAACTGACAGCTGTCTCACTCTGCCTCACGCAGTCGGTCGGTCAACCTCTCGAACACTGCGTTATGACCGACCCACTGATCGGAGTGACGTGCCGCATCGGCACGAGCGATCCAGTACTGATCCTCCATTTGCTTGAGGTGCTGGTACTCACTCGGCGACAACATGATCGCCACCGGTCGTCCTGACTTCTCAATCTGGATGGGCTCTCGCTCGGCTTCCGCTAGATATGAACCGAGCTGCTTTTTCAGCTCGCTTGAGGAAATGTGCAACATGTTCAAACCGTCCTTTTTGGACATATTGCCATGGATTGGGTTTCAGCGCAAGCAAAAAGATGGTCGTTGACAAAGACCATCTTGGGGAATGATGCGGAATAGTGGGCGGCCTAATGCTGACTGACCGTAGCATTGGTGGCTGTCATCAAACTGTCACAATCATGGGCTACATGTCATGCCTATGCGCATCAACCACTCCTACAATGCAGCCGGCACCAAGCGTTATCTAGAAGTCAGTGACTATCTCGAAGCGGATACCAATCGCTTCTCGAAGGGACGATGGTTCGGCAAAGGAGCTCAGTTGTTTGGGCTTGAAGGCGACGTCGACAAGGCCGTGTTTGATCGCCTCGTTGACAACCAGCATCCCTTTGAAGATGAACTGCTAACGCAACGTCAGCATGCCAATCGACGATGCGGAACCGACCTAACATTCACGACGCCGAAGAGCGTTTCTATCCTTTGGGCGGAGACTCAGGACGATGCCATTTTGCAGGCCGTTCAGCGAGCCGCTCATGACACTCTCGCTGAGCTAGAGAAGGTGGCTCAGACCAGAGTGAACCATGAACGTGGTTCTATGAGCCTCCAGAAAACAGGAAACCTGCTGGGAGCAAGCTTCTTGCACACCACTTCGCGCCCTGTAGATGGGTACCCGGATCCGGCGCTCCACATCCATTGCTACGCGGTCAATGCAACCCATACGGATGGCCGTTGGACGGCAGTCGATTTATCGGCAGTCTACAGGGATTCCGGCCTCTATGAAGCAATCTTCCAGTCAAAGCTTGCTGAACAACTGAAGGGGCTTGGCTATCCGGTCGAGCCGACCTCTCGTGACTTCGAGATTGCGGGTTTCTCTCGCAAGACGATCGACAAGTTCAGCAGACGCACCGCCCTGATTGAAGCGGAAGCCGAGGCACGAGGAATCACCAATGCACTCGAGAAAGGGCAGCTCGGAGCGAAGACACGCTGGCGTGCTCCCCAAAAAGTGATCCAGCGGTTATGAAAGTTTATCGGCCACGACGGCCAAAGGAGACTTTCGATGA
>JBCBOT010000586.1:0-2998 GCA_039821165.1 Planctomycetota bacterium
GCTCACCGATGCCATCCGAAAGTCGCCGTGTTTGGACAGTAGGAGCGAAACTCGATCTGCGCTCAACAGGCGTCGTGGCCTTGCTTTCCGCTGACTGCATCGCCCCGCTGTCGCCGAAACTACCGCGAGCCTTCGGGACCGCGGAAGCACTCGGTTGGGACGAACTGGGCGGTCGATAGGTGAATACGGACGGCCGCTTTGATTTTCCAGTCGGCTTTGACGCGTCGGCCGCCGCGTTCAACGCTTCAGCCTGCTCCTGCTTCAACCTTGCTGCCTCGTTCTTTTTTGCGACGGCAGCATCATAGGTGGACCTCGGGCCGACGACCAAAAGACTAAAGTTCGCGCAGTCTTCGAAACCGCGTTGACTTCGCAGTAAGAACGTCATCGGCAGGTATGCCGCCATCATACCAGAGGGCAACTCGGAGCCCGTCATGGCGAGATAGTTTTCACGATTTCGCTCGACGTCAAACAACTCGAGTGGCGAACCCGACGCGGAGCGTGAGCCTTGCGAAGCTCCGACTGTGGCGAGAGCTTGCCATTCGCAAAAGCGATCCCATAACGCAACCGTGTCGACCTGAAACTCGCCCGACTCCGGGTCAAGCCGTACTTCGGGCGTCTCTCGTAGTTGCACAAACTGTATCCGGCTACTGGGACGATGAACTCCCAGTCGAAGCGTCTCCCGTTCGCCAACCTGAACTTGCCTCGGCTGCGCATTCGCGAAGACGGGCGGGATCTCGAGGTCAGCGACCACGGCCTTCGGAATCGGGATCAACTGAATCTCGTTGCCGTGAACCAACGCGATGTTGTCGCCGCACGGCAATAGCCTCGGTTTCATCCGTGCCGAGCCAAGTTTCAGTTTGATGGAGAATTCGAAGAGAACCTTATTGTCGCGCAACCCCTTGATTTGAACGTCAAGAACAGTCCCCTCAGATACGGAACTTGAACCTCTACTGAGCAGCGAAACGGCGATGGGCCAACGCTCTGAAAGGTCGACCGAATCCACAGAACCGATCGGTTCGATCCGTTCGCCAAGGCCGTTGTAGAGATCTAGCTCGCTGCAATAGTGTCCCCACCGCCGTTCAACAGGCAAAGCGATTTTGAACGACGAAACGTTCACTTTTGTGCGGTCGCGCAAAGGCCAAGTCTTGGACAAGAATCCGCCGATCGACGGCAACAGTTCTTCCGCGTCGAATCGTTGAAGTTCTCCTGACTCCACCTCGATTCGTCGTCCAGTCTTCAACTGGGTCGCCTTGAGTACGGCCGGAGGTGACTCGACTCGAAAGGCATCGGTGCTCACGATCGTTTCGGCTGGTTTCAGTGTCTTTCGACTCAGAACAACCGGTTGGCTACCGCCAACGAAAAGCCGATTCGATGGAAGCGGTACAAGAGAAACCGGGCTCCCAGCGGACTGCAGAAACTCCCGTTTCAAGTTGTCGAAATTGTGATCATACCGATGAATCACACGCGACGACGCGGGAGTCAGGTAGACGAAATCAGAGTCGATGGCGGCACACTTCACTCCCGACATCACTTCCTTTGTCGAGACCACCGACACCGTTTCCAGGTCGAGGATGGCAACTCGTCCGGAGCCTTTAAAAAAAGCGACCGCATCATTCGTCGGCGAAGGATCATAGCCCCAAACGACCGCACGCTTTCGATCAGGAGAGAATGCGATCGACGTCAGCATCATTCCTGCATCGATCGTCGGCGGATCAATCGAAACGTCGATCGTCGTCGTGTCCAGCGTTTGCTTCCCATCCGAGGACTTTAACTCCAACTTGACGAGGTGCCGGCCGACGTCACGAGGAGTCGTCTTCCACTTCAGGCGTCGACCTTCAATGGACAATCCGTCTGGAGCATCCGTTGCGACCACCCGCAACTGTTCTTTCGGGTTCGTGTAAGAAAGATCAACCTCAATCGATTCACCTAACTTCGCTCGCAATTCCATTGGAGTCGTGAAGATGTGCTTCGGTCGAAGGTGACGTCGGATATCGCTGTAGTCGATCCAATGTGCACCGTCCGGAGTGCCGGCGAACGCAACATCTCTGTCGTTGTCAAAGAACACGTCGTAAGTGTCTTGCCCCATCGAACTGGGCCTCCGAAACTTTGCCTGTTCCTCTTTTCCCTCAGGCGTCTTGGAAAAGGGAATCAGAATCGTTTTTCGATCACTCATGCGATGAAACACGAGGGATTCTCTGTCGACACTAGCGACCATGTCCAACGAAGGATGGGCACGAGAAACGACACCTGACAATTCCCCCTTTGGAGTCTTAAGGTCTGCTTGAAAACAGGTCGGACCTAAGTACCACGCTCTTCCCTGCGGCCCGGGAATCGCTCGCCCGTAGTCACCTTGAAGGGATGAAACCACTCGGGCTTGCAAGTCATCCTCCCGCAACTCAACGCGAGTCGATGTTGATCTCGGCTTTGATCCAGACTGGAGCACCAGGCAATCACCTTTCATGCTGATCGACGCGGAATTCGGCGAAATGACCTTCAGAGGGATACTCTTACGAATCCGGCGGGTCGACACGTCAATCTGTCGCAAAAGAGTCGTCGGCCGCGGGCGCAATTTCCTTACCACCGAGTACACATACGGATTGTCCGCTCCCGAACAACAGAGGCCGGCCCCGTAAGTGGAATCCCCCATGGGCAAAATGCCGACGACAGTCCCCTGTTTAAGATCGATGAAAAACAGTTCTCGTTCGAACCGGCAATCGACGACGAGATGCTCGGATTTAACGACCATCACGGTCGGCAAACGCCCCACCAGGAAATCGCGGACCGCTTGGCCGTTGCGATCAAATTCCCGCACCACGCCGCGACGAGCTTCGTCCGGCACCTGAAGCGAAGCGAAAACATGTCCGGAATCGGAATCCCGCGTCCAAGCCGCGACACCACCTGAAACGTACACCGACGAGACGCGATCCGAAAACGCTGTGGGACAACCTAGGAGTACGAACCAACATGCCAAAAGCGACAAACGGTCTCCATGTTTCAC
>JBCBOT010000587.1:0-2976 GCA_039821165.1 Planctomycetota bacterium
CCGTTGGTCAGTCGCCAACAAAGCAAGCGTTTCATTCCCAATGACCCGCTTTTCGAGAATCAGTGGCACCTGCAAAACACGGGGCAATCGGGCGGACTTGTTGGTGCGGACGCCAACGTCGTGCCGGCCTGGGATAACTTCACAGGCGAAGGCGTTTTGATCGGCATCGTGGATGACGGGTTGGAGCACGCGCACCCCGATTTGGACGATCGCTATTCGGCGGAAGACAGCTTTGATTTCAACGATGACGACCCCGATCCGGCACCCACCGCAGCAGATCCTCACGGAACCTCCGTTGCAGGCGTTGCAGCAGCCGTGTTTGAAAACTCGCTCGGCGTCGCAGGGTCGGCACCCGACGCGGGTCTTTCCGGTTTGCGTTTGATCGCGGGACCGACGTCGGACTTGGATGAGGCGACGGCCCTCACGTTCTCGATGCAAAACATCGACATCTACAACAACAGCTGGGGTCCGTTCGACTCGGGAACCAGTTTGGGCGCTCCCGGACCTCTTACCCTTCAAGCACTTGAGGAAGGTGTAACGAACGGACGTGGTGGCCTCGGAAGTATCCACACTTGGGCGGGTGGCAATGGACGTTTGAGTGACGACAACGTCAACTACGACGCCTACGCGAATTCGCGTTACACGATCGCGGTCGCAGCCAACAGTCACAACGGGACGCAGTCGTCTTACAGCGAACCGGGCGCACCGCTCTTGGTCACCGCACCTTCGAATGGTGATGGCGTCGGAATCGTCACCACGGACCTGCTCGGGAATCCTGGCTACAACAACGGCAGTGGATTCAGCAACGATTACACCGATAGTTTCGGCGGAACATCCTCGGCGACTCCTTTGGTTTCCGGTGTGATCGCGTTGATGCTGGAAGCGAATCCGAATCTGACATGGCGTGATGTTCAGCACATTCTGGTTCAGACCGCCGCGCAGAACGATGCATCTGACGCCGACTGGACGACCAACGGCGCCGGACACTTGGTCAATCACAAGTACGGCTTTGGGATGGTTGATGCCGCGGCCGCTGTCGATGCCGCGGTCAATTGGCGAACCGTGCAAGCCGAGACCAACTACGACAGTGGGCAGCTCGACGCCGGTCTCGCGATTCCGGATAACGACGCTGGCGGCGTGACCGTGTCTCATACCGTCGAGGACGACATCATCATCGAAGCGGTCGAGATCATTTTCGACGCCACGCACACCTATCGAGGGAATCTCGAAGTCGTGCTCGTCTCGCCTTCGGGGACCGAGTCGATTCTCGCTGAAGAACGTCCCGATCCCAATGATAACTATCCGTCCTGGACTTTTACCTCGATGCGTCATTGGGATGAGTCGTCGCTCGGGGAATGGACCCTGACGGTACGCGACCTCGCATCATCGAACACGGGCACGTTCAATAATTGGCAGCTCCGGTTCCACGGAACCAATGGGATTGCATCGCTCGCGATCGATGTTTCACCGAGTTCCATCAGTGAAAACGGTGGAGAGGCGATGGCAACGATCACCCGGCAGTTCGCTGATCTTTCCGAGCCGTTGGACGTCACACTCAACAATTCAGACCCCTCGGAATTGATCCTTGGGGCTGGCAACGTGACCTTCGAAGTCGGAATGGACACCGTGACCGTTCCCGTCACGGCAGTCGACGACAACTTGCTAGACGGATCGCAGTTCGTGACGCTAACAGCCACTGCGGAAGGTTTGGTTGAAGGCATCGCGACGGTGGAGGTGCTCGATTTCGAGACGTTTGATCTACAGATGTCGGCGCTCAGCGTCGGCGAAAACGGTGGCACCGCCGAACTCCTCATCCGTCGTCTAGATGCATCTTCCGATGCCGTTCTGATGTTGACCTCTTCTCGTCCGGACAAGCTGACGTTTGAGTCCGAGACCGTCGTCTTGCCCGCTGGAGAGACTCAAGTCACCGTCACGCTCATCGGGGTCGACAATGATTTGCTCGATGGCGACCAATTGGTGGAAGTCACGGTCGAGAGTGAGCATTACGTCAGTGCTTCGGCCGAGCTGCAGGTGCTCGATTTTGAACCGCTCACGCTCGTCGTCGATGAAACGGAAATCAGCGAGAAGGATGGCGTCGTCAATGCTGTCCTGATGCGTCCCGACACCTCGTTCCCGCTGACCGTTCAACTGGACGTCACGCCATCAGGCACCGTGACTTCGCCGACGGTGATCGAGTTCCCTGTCGGTGTGGGTGAGTTTGCATTCACATTCGACGCGATCGACAACAGCACGCTCGATGGCTTGCGACGCGTCTCGGTGACCGCCACCGCTCCGGATCATGTCGACAGCGAGCTCGAGATCACGGTCTTTGACCACGAGGAACTCGAGTTCATCCTTCCCTTCGATTCGGTCCCCGAGAATGCGGGCATCGTTCAAGCACAACTGCGTCGCAGCGATCCCAATGGGGATGCCGTCGCTTCGTTGTTTTCGGCGGTTCCGTTCCGAGTCGATATCCCTCTGTCGGCCACCTTCGTCGACGGGAGTGAGCTCTCCGAACCGTTTAACATCACGATTCGCGACAACACGCTTCCCGATGGCGATGCCACGGTTCTTCTCACAGCCAATTTGCTGGGCTTCCAGTTGGGTGTCACCGAGTTGGAAGTGACCGACTTCGAACCGCTTGAATTGGTGCAGCTGGACACGAGTGTCAGCGAGTCCGTCGGCGAAGTTGCGTTCCGGCTGTCTCGTCCATCAGCTGTCTCGGATGCCGTGATCGCTTTGGACGGCGGATTGGCAAACTTCTTTGAAATCCCCGAGACGGTTCGAATTGAAGCCGGCTCCTCCGACGTCACCTTCGTGGGGACGGTGATTGACAATGACATCGTGACCCCAAACCCTGCAATCACGCTGTCTGCAAGTTCCAACGTCTACGTGGGTGACTCGATCACGTTCAACATTTTTGACGATGATTTTCCCGAGTTGAGCATCGAGGTTGATTCCGATGCGCTGATCGAA
>JBCBOT010000588.1:0-2974 GCA_039821165.1 Planctomycetota bacterium
GTGGCTCACGGTTCGTTGGATCGACCAAGGCGAGCTGATTGTTCTCGGAGAGTCGAAACAACCGATTCGCATCGCGGCGACACGATCGTGGTTGGTCCTCGAAAGCTGGCTCTGCCGTCTTAACGCAAAGCCTGGTCGCCGCAGCGCCAGCCGTCTCGGGGCTCACTCGCCGTTGCTCAAAGCGGCGGTCGTCGCCGCAGTCATCGCTGGACTCGCCTTCTTTCCGATGACCATCAAAGTACCGGCCCAAGGACGCTTGACGCCACTTGCTCAACAATCCGTTTTTGCGCCGACCGAGGGTGTGATCACTGCCGTCCATTTCACACGCGGTCAGCGGGTTCACGCGGGCGACCCTCTCTTCGAGCTGTCGAGTCACGATCTTTCTCTCCGCCAAGCCGACGTTGTCGGGAAATTGCTCGCGGCACAAGAACAACTCGCCGTTTCAATCGCGCGACGTGGTGATCGCGATGCGTCGGCTTCTCACGTTGATCGCCGAGTGATCGAAGTACGAATCGAGCAACTCGAAAACCAACTGCGTATCCTGGAAAAACGTCGCGACGAGTTGACGGTACGAAGCCCGATCGACGGCATCGCCACGGTCGTGCTCGAACACACCCTTGAAAACCTTGACGTGGGGCGGCCTGTTCAAGGCGGCCAGGCGATCGCGCGGGTGCTGCAACCCGAAAGCGGTTATCAACTTCTGCTCGAGATCGATGACTGCGACGCCGGTTACGTCGCACGGGCTCACGCCAAAAGTGACGTTCCGTTGCAGTGCAACTACCGTCGTCGAAGCGATCCAACGCGGACCTATCAGGCGTCTCTCAAACGCCTCAATGAATCCGTCCACGTCAATGAGACCGGACAGCGGGTCCTCGAAGCAACCCTTGCGCCCACCGACGCCGACCACCAAGGCATCCCCGAATCGGGAGTCGTGGGCTGGATCCAAAGCGAGTCTAGGCCCGCGGGGTTTGTGCTCTTTCGACGAGTCATCCAAACGCTTCGCATGCGGGGATGGATTTGATTTCACAACGTAACCAAGACACGATCATGATTCGTTTGACGCTACTTTTCCTGCTTTGCGTGCTGCCAACGCAACTCAACGCGGAGAATCCAACGGTCGTCGGCAAACTCGTAATCAACGTCGTCGACCAGGTGGATGTTCCGGCACTCGAAGCGGGCCCCATTGCCTCGATCGACGTGCGAATCGGTGACATCGTTCAACTGAATCAATTGCTCGCACAACTCGATTCGCGGCTTTCCCAGGCACAGCACATCCAAGCGCGGACCGAACTCGAGGTGGCACAAACCCGTTACGATCAATTCCGTGCCGATCGCATCGCGGAAATCGAGATGTTTGAGAAACGTGAGTTGCTGAATCAACAGCGTTCGATGGCACAGATCTCGGTCGCGAAATCAGAAAACGAAGTTCGAATCGCGGCTGCCGAACGCGCCGAAGCTGTCGCCAAGAACGAGTGGTCTCGGGCGACGCTTGCACGTGAAAAATTCATCGACAGTGTGTCACAGTCCGAGCTCGAGAGCCTGCGTCTCAAATATGAACAGGCTCAATTGGAGAGGATACAAGCCTCCTTCGATCGCCGCTTAGATCAGATCAAGTCTGACGCGGATGAGAGCGCCACGAAGGTTGCCGAACTCGCCGCCGACCGGGCCGAAGTCCAGCGTCAAGTGGCTGCGTCACAACCCGCACTTTTGCGACTCGACGTCAAAGCAAAGTCGGAAACGCTCGCGGTTCGAAAACTCAATCTCGATCGTCACCAAGTGACCGCGCCCATGCCCGGACAAGTCGTTGAGGTCTATCGACGCCGCGGCGAATGGGTTCGACCCGGTGACCCGATGTTCCGTGTGGTCAATCTTGAAAGACTTCACGCGGAGGGTTTTTTGACGGGAACCACGGCACCAAAACGCGGCACGGTAGTGACGCTTCACGCCGGCGATCGGCAAACGGAAGGCAAGGTCATTTTCGTCAGCCCGGAGCGTGACTCGGTAAGCGGAGAGTCTCGGTTCTTGGTCGAATTGAAGGGCGGCACGTTTCATCCCGGCGAACATGTCAGCATCGAGTGGTAGATGGACGTCTGGAGCCTGAGGAGCGACCTTCATTTCGTCCATGTCGCATCGTCCGATTCGCGCAACGCGTATTGGGTGATCAAGGATCCGCTCGCGCGCGAATGCCACTACCTAAGTGAGAACGAGAAAACGCTGATCGAAATGGCGGATGGGTCCGCGGGGATCATTGATATCTGCCGATCTGCGCTGCTTCGTTTTCCAACCGTTGGCTCGCTCCAGTCTTTGATCAGCTTCTTTCTGCAAGCTCGTCGGCGTGGATTGCTGGTGGCCGATGCGGCCGGTCCGCTCGATGCGACTCTTCGTCGGACGCCGTCGCCGAAACGATCATGGCGTGATGTTTCGCGTCTCATGGCGATTCGACTTCCGGGTTGGAATCCGAGTCCTTTGCTTGACGCGACGGTGCCCTATTTCCAGTGCCTTGGTTCACGCGCGATGCAATTTTGTCTTCTCGCATTGTTCGTCGGCGCCGGATTCCTGATCCTGGGTCGCTTTGACCAACTGATGGCGGAATCGGTTGGTCTTTTCAGTCGAGGCCCCGCGACTTGGTGGTTGATGACATGGGTCGTGATCGCAGCGGTCAAGACGGTCCATGAACTGGCCCACGCCATCACGTGCCGCATGGTTGGTGCGGAGTGTCGGCAAATCGGGGTCCTAGTTCTGTTCGGAGCGCCGTGTTTGTACTGCGACGTGACCGATCTTTGGGCAGTACCCCATCGGGCGAAACGGGTTTTGGTGTCTGCGGCGGGAATGCTTGCCGAACTTTTTCTTGCGGCGATGGCAACAATCGTGTGGGCCACAACCGGGGACACCGACCTTCACAGCCTCGCCTTGATCGTGATGGTTGTCTGTTCCATTTCAACGCTCGTCGTCAACGCAAATCCGCTACTCCGAT
>JBCBOT010000589.1:0-2963 GCA_039821165.1 Planctomycetota bacterium
GCAGCAAGATCGATGACGGTGAAATGGTCGTACGGCGAATGATTCGATCACGATCATCGATCCTTCAGCGGCAAAGACTTTCGTCAGCAGCAATCAGACGCACACGAGTGGGCAAGACTTTGCGATCGGCGAGATTGGAACTTATGAAATCACGCTGACGTTGCCTCAGGGTGTGACCCCCAACGCCGAAGTCGTCGACACGCCCGATGCGGGACTGGCGATCGTCGACGTGGTTTCGATCACGCCAAACGCCAGTGTTTCAACTGATATCTCGGGTGGCTTTGCGGGTGTCCAAGCAAACGCGGTGATTCCGGCGGACGGCAGTAGCCTGACACTGGACTTTGGTGATCTGACGAATGCCGACACGAACTCGGCGGTCGCCGAAACGGTGGTCATCCAGTACCGCGCGGTGGTTCTCAATACGACCACGAACGATCGTGGTGATGTGCTGGACAACGAAGCCGTCTTCAGCTGGAACACGACGGACAGCCAAACACTGGATGGGCCGGACATCACGATCGTCGAACCGGAGTTGTCCGTGGTGGTTTCAAATTCGGTTCCTGCCACCGGCGATGCGGGCGATACCGTTCAATTCACCGTCACGATTGAGCACACCGGTGCAAGCGACGCAGACGCCTTTGATGTCGACCTCGAGAATTTGGTGAATTCGATTGCGAATCACTTGGACTATGTGCCCGGAACGATGAACGTCATCACCAGCGGTGGCGCGATTCTTTCGAGTACCGATGATACCGGCGGTGACTTGATGGCGAACTTGAGCGAGTTTCCTTCGGGTGCCACGGCGACCATGACATTTGACGCGATCATTTTGACATCCGCACCGGCTTCGACGCTTCTGGCAAACAATGCTGAAATCACGTGGACGAGTTTGCCGGGCGACGTGATGACGGCGCAGTCGAGTCACGCACTCTCTGTCGAACGGACGGGAGACACGGCAGACGTAGGTGCCGCTGCCAACGATCACACCAGTGCCGACAGCGGAACCGTTTTGACGGCACCGCCAAGTTCCCTCAAAACCGTCGTGTCGACCGATTTCGCGGGGACAACGACCGCCGAATTCGACCCCACGTTGGAGGATTTGATCGTCGGAGAGCAGGTCACATTTTCCATCACCGCACTCTTGCCGGAAGGTTCTAACACTCTGGTTGTGACCGACCAACTGCCGACCGGAGCGGGGGTGCTCGAAGTTGTTTCGGCGACGGTCGAATTCGTCGGTGGTCAACTTACCGTCGGGGCACCCGCGATCACAATTTCGGATACGGGGGCGGACGCGATCGATGACCGAGTCGTTTTCGATTTTGGCAATGTCATCAATACGCCCGATGGCGTTTCGAACCCCGACGACACGATCGAGGTGCGTGTTGTTGCACGAGTAAGCGATGTTCCCGCAAACGTGAATTCGACCGTGCTCACCAATACAGCATCGATTGATGTGAGCGGAACCATCTCGACGTCGATGGCTGATGTCGAAGTCGTCGAACCCGTTCTGAGTCTGGCTAAATCGGGGAGTGTTGGAAGCGGTGCTCCAGGAACAACCGTGTCTTATTCAGTCACGGTATCACACGATGGATCATCGACGGCCGATGCGTTTGATTTGATCGTCGCGGACCTCCTGAACGATCCGAACCTGGATTTGATTCCGGGAACGGTGGCGACAGATCGCGGGACCATTACGTCTGGCAACGGTGCAACGGACACGACCATCGGTCTTTCGCTCGCGTCACTGGCACGCTCGGAATCGATCAACATTACCTTTGACGCGATCGTCAATCCATCGGCTGCGGCATCGACCGTTATCGACAACACGGCGACACTCAACTACGACAACGTACCCGGAACCGGCGGGCGGCCCGCGACCGACAGCGACCAAGAGACATTCACGACGACGCCGCCCGAAATCAATCTCGCGATCACCAAGACGGACAGCGTCGATCCGACCGTGACGCTTTCGGCTTTAACGTACACACTGACGGTCACAAACAATGGACCGTCGACGGCGACGAACGTGTTCGTGTCGGACAACCTCCCGGCAGGAGTCACCGGTATTTCGGCCAACGCATCGCAGGGAAGTGTTTCGGTTGCAGGGTTGCTCGTCAGCGGGAATTTGGGAAGCCTCCTTCCCGGCCAATCCGCAACGGTGACGATTGATGTCACGACGCCCTCGACCGACGGCATCATTGTGAACAACGCCAATGTGACCGCATCGGAGACGGAAACGGATGCCAGCGACAATTCGGTTTCCGAGCCAACAACCATTCTCTCGACGTCAACCATCTCCGGCACTTCCTGGGTGGATGTGTCTTCGGACGGTGTCATCGACACGGGCGAAATCTTGTTGCCGGGGGTTTTGATCACGCTTACGGGCGTTGATGACCTTGGCAATATTATCTCGCTCTCACAGACGACGGACGCCAACGGCGAATACTCCTTCACGGCGCTACGTCCGGGGAACTATCAAGTTGCGCAGGTTCAACCGACTCTCTTCGTCGACAATTCGGAGTACGTGGGAACCGGAGGTGGGACTCAACCGGCGAATGACCAGATCGAGATCGCACTTCCAGCGGGCGTCAACTTGACCGGCTACGACTTCACCGAGTTGGGACTCATTCCGAGTGCGTTTGGTAAGCGACACTTTTTGAATTCAAGCCAGAACTCAAGCGGTGACATTGCTCGCGACGTCTTCTTTTCGACGATCGGAACGAGCGGCAATGGCGACTTAGATGGAGACAGTGACGTCGACGATGACGACTTCGCCATCTTCTTGACCCGATTAGGAGAAGCCTGGGTCTTCTAGTTGGACAGCGCTATCGATGACGTGAAACGCTAGCCAGACAACAGGCAGGCGAAGGATCCCTCGCTCACGCATTTTGAAGTTGCGCATTTTGGGTGTTCGATTATGCGGCGACACGATATTCCTGCGGTATTGCCGCGGCGAGTAAACG
>JBCBOT010000590.1:0-2932 GCA_039821165.1 Planctomycetota bacterium
GGCCCGACCTGACCCAGTCGGGCCGATGGAGGAGCTGTCTATGTGACTTGAACCAATGGCGGTGCCCAGGAGGGTGCCCCACCAATTTCGACAGGATTTGTACCCAGTGGCACGCATTTACGCGCTCGCAAAAGAACTCAATCTCGATAGTAAAGAGCTAGTTGATCTCGTCAAGAAAGTGGGAATCACCGGCAAGGGCTCGGCATTGGCCAGCCTAACCGATGACGAAGCCCAACGTGTGCGCGATCATCTGCAAGGCGGAAGTGGCGAGAGTGCTGAAAAGCCCGCCCCCGCAGCAGCAACACGCGTGGCCGCTGAGCCGACGCGTACCCCCGCCGCCGTTCGTGAGTCGGTGACGCCCGACCGCAAGCCGCGGAACATCAAGTCAGCTGCTCCCAAGGCCGAAGAGAAACCGAAACCGAAGCCAGCTGTGAAGGCGGAGCCGTCGGTTCGTGCGGCCGCGCTTCCGCCGGTGCAAGAACCGCAGGCAGCAGCGCCCACGGAGTCGCCCGCTCAAACGCCCGAAGTTCGACTCGGTGCGGCCGGTGCCCGCCGGAGTGGACTCAGTGGTCGCATCGGCCGTAAGAAAGAAGCCCCCGTGGAGCCAGCGAAGCCCAAACCGACTTCGGCACCGACTCCTGCTCCATCGCCTGCTCCGACTGCCAAAGCCCCGGAAGAAGCACCTCGTCCCAAGCCCACGCCACGTCCGGCCGGCCCACTTGCCGTGCGCGGAAGCAACGGCAACATCGGGCGAGTTCGATCGCTCGACAAATCGGGTGGTGGCTCCGAAGGCAAGCGGGCTGATTCGAAAGCGAAGCGACGCGACCAACCTCGAGTGCATCTCGCTGCGTTGCCCGATGCCCCCGAAGCCAAGCCGGTTCCGAAGAACGAACCCAAGGCTCAAAAGCCAGACATCGCGCTAAGTCCTGATTTGATTCAGGGACATAAACAAGGATTGAAACCGCCACTTGAAGCGCCGAAGGACCCGGCGGACAAGAAACGTCCCGCAAACAAACGCGGCGGCCTCTCAGGATTCACGGACACCAAGGGCAAACGCCCCGGCTCCGAAGAAGAGGACAAGCCTCGTCGTAAGACCGGGCTAGCCGGCATGTCTTCGGTTCGCGCGACACGTTCAACGCGACGTAAACGCCAAGACCTGTCGTATGGCCGCGATGATTCTCGGCAGCGGCGTACGCTCCAGCACAAAGGCACCAACACCGCCGCTCCGCGGAAGGAGCCTGTCCAGATCGAGCTGCCGTGTACCGTCCGTAGCTTTTCCGAAGCGGCGAGCATCCCTGTCGCGCGAATGCTCAAGGCGATGATGACCATGGGGATCATGGCCAACATCAACGCGGAACTCGACTTCGAAACCGCCGAATTGATCGCCACGGAACTCGATCTCGAACTGCAACTCAAAGCAACCGAGACGCTCGAAGATGAGCTGATCACCGAGCTCGAAGAGCAGGCGGACGATCCCGACGCCCTTGAGCCTCGCGCTCCCATTGTGACGTTCCTGGGTCACGTCGATCACGGAAAAACCAGCCTGCTGGATTACTTGATCGGAATCAACGTGGTCAGCGGCGAAGCCGGCGGGATCACCCAGCACATCCGTGCCTACGAAGTCGACAAAGACGGTCGTAGCGTGACGTTCGTTGACACACCGGGTCACGAAGCGTTTACGGAGATGCGTGCTCGGGGTGCAAACGTCACTGACATCGCTGTCCTGGTTGTCGCGGCCGATGACGGAATCATGCCGCAAACCGAAGAAGCGATCAGCCACGCGAAAGCAGCGGGTGTTCCGATCGTTGTGGCTCTCAACAAGATCGACCTCGAAGGCGTGGACCCGAACCGCGCCCTCACTCAGTTGACGGAACATGAACTGACACCGAGTGAATGGGGCGGCGATGTCGAGGTGGTGCGAACCAGTGCCATCACCGGTGAAGGCATGGACGATCTGCTTGAGACATTGCTCACGATCGCCGAATTGAACGAATACAAAGCGAACCCCGCGCGCCGAGCACTCGGCGTCTGCTTGGAGTCCGAGCAACAGGGTGATCGCGGAGTCGTCGCCAAGATGGTGATCCAAAACGGCACCATGAAGGTTGGTGACGTCGTCGTCTGTGGCCCCGCCTATGGCCGCGTCCGCGCCATGAGCAACCCGCTTACCGGTGAGCCGATTGACGAGGCCGGCCCGAGTCAGCCGGTGAGTTTGATGGGCCTCGATTCACCTCCCGGTGCCGGCGATCGATTCCATGTTCTGGAAGACATCGCGGACGCCCGTGAGATCGCGGCGAGCCGAGCCGAAGAGTCCAACCGACAGTTCCTTGACAGTCGCGGCACGACGCAGGTTTCATTCATCGATTTCCAACAACAGCTCGAAGAAGGTCGCCTTGGACATACCGAAGAAAAGGTGCGTCTCAACGTGATCATTCGGGCCGACGTCAAAGGCTCACTGGAAGCAATCGACAAGGAGATCGGCAAGTTCGATCACCCCGAAGTCGAGATCAAGGTCCTGCAGCGAAGCGTCGGGGGTATCACACTTGCCGACGTGACACTTGCCAACGCTTCCCAGGCGGTCATCCTCGGTTTCAACGTGATACCTGACGAGCAGGCCCGTTCGTTGGCGGATGAGCGTAGCGTCGAAATCCGGCGTTACGATGTCATCTACAAGTTGACGGACGACATCAAAGCGATGATCGAAGGTCGATTGAAACCGGAAGAGCGAATCGTCGAACTCGGACGCGCGCTCGTCAAGCAAGTCTTCTCGATCAGCCGAGTCGGAACGATTGCGGGATGCTACGTCGCCCACGGCTCCATACAGCGTGGTTGCCGCGTCAGGGTCAATCGCGACGGAAGGACGATCGGTGACTATGCCGTCGACTCGGTCAAGCGGGTCAAGGAAGACGTCAAAGAAGTGCCACGTGGAATGGAG
>JBCBOT010000591.1:0-2925 GCA_039821165.1 Planctomycetota bacterium
GAAGGCCTACAACGCGAGCTACGTGCGGCCGGAGAAGCGGAAGAGCAACCAAAGCGAGCAACTCGCCTCATCCGCTAGTTGAGCTGGTTGACATCATCCAGGGCGGTCCTGCGGGCCGCCCGTGAATTCTGAAAGCGGTAACGCGGCTTTACCATTTTTCGCCGCTGGGCCCGGTTCGGTGACCGTGGAACGAGTGTTCAGAAAACTTGGCACGAAGTTTAGCAGGAACTCAGACGAGCACGAATATCTACGCAACCTCCGAGATTGCCAGCTCATCCGCCCCAAGGTATCGGGGCAATGGCGGGAAGGTTCAGAGATTGTATTCAAGCCTTTCGGTCGAATACTTCTCAAGATTCGCGACAAGCAGTTGTCTCCGTGATCTCCCTGTCCTGGGAACTCCGAAGCGTGCTAGCCCCGCGGCGGCTACTTCACTTCGCCCGCTCGTGACGCGGCGACAGATTACTCGGTACCCTCGGTACCCCAGTTAGGACAGAAAACAGCCGTTTTGGCTGGTTAGGGCAGACTAACGAATCTCGTTTCGCCCCGCAATTTGCAGTGTTTCCAAGAAAGGAGCAAACAGGCCGACCCGCTTAGAAGTCCGATGCTCTATCCAGCTGAGCTATGGGCGCGTCTCGCAAAGTCTATTCGTTGCGTTTCCTGGGCGTCAACAAGCGTTCAAGGGCCATCTGAATGGTGACGACACGACAACGCCCCGGCGGGTTCGTCGCGTCGAAGGACGATCGATGCGACGGATTGACCGGCTCTCGCGTTCACCAATTGGAGAAAACCCCGTGATCGCTCAGGCGGTCGCGAGCTGCGACAGCTTTTCGTGGGCCTTTCCCGAGTCGATCGCATCGCCGGCCAATGACGCGGCTGCTGCGAGTGTGTCGCATTTTCCAACCAGCAACAGCGCCGCAGCCGTGCCCGCGACGACCACGTCTCGTTTGGGACCAGGTTCGCCCTCAAAAATGCGTCGAATGATGGCGGCACTCTCGGTTGGGTCCGCCGCCGAAAGGGCTTCGGCGCCCGCGGGAAGCAGGCCAAAATCTGCCGGAGTCCAACGGTGGGTTGTCTTCTGAGAGTTGCCGTCGACTTCGATCGCATCCGTGTAGCCATCGAGTGAGACCTCATCTTGACCGTCGGCGCCGTGAACAACGAACGATCGTGTGGTGCCCAGTTGTGTGATGGCCGCGGCGATCTTCTGCTGCGTGTCGACTTGGCTGGTTCCCAGCAATTGATGAGTCGCGCCGGCAGGATTGCAGAGCGGGCCGAGTAGATTGAACAGTGTTTTGACTCCGAGCTTTCGCCGGATGCCCACGACGTGCCGCATCGCAGGGTGTAGTTTGACTGCGAAGCAAAAGCAGATGCCGATGGAGTCCAGTCGCCGTGCCACGCCTTCAGGGTCTGATTCGATACTGACGCCGAGGGCTTCGAGCACATCGGCCGATCCGGTCAGGCTCGTCGCTTTGCGGTTCCCATGCTTTGCGACCGGCACCGAACAGGCAGCGGTCACGATCGCCACCGCCGTACTGATGTTGAACGTTCCGCTTTGACTGCCCCCTGTCCCACACGTGTCCAGCAGGGTCGAGTGCCCGTGTGGGATTCGAGTCATGTGCTTGCGCATTGCGTTCGCGGCACCGACGATCTCCGAGACCGCTTCGCCTTTCTCGCGGAGAGCCAGCAGCAATTCACCGATTTGATCTTCGCTGGCATCGCCCGAGAGCATTTGGTCGATCAGTTCGGCGGTCTGTTCCTCCGAAAGGTCCTTTCCGTTGCGGGCGGTGGAAATGGCGTCGGCAAAGTCGGTCATCGGCGATTCTGGTTGGCGAAACGGGTTGTACCCGGCACTTTAGCGGATCGGGCTCGTGTCGTAACGTCGCCCGGCATACACTTTCGCCATGACACGGAAAATCATTATCGACTGTGACCCCGGCATCGATGACGCGGTGGCGTTGACGGCCGCATTGTTTGACCCGCGGCTCAATGTGTTGGCCATCACCGCGACGGCCGGCACGGTGAGTGCCGAGCAGGCAACGGCCAATGTCGACGCGATTGTGGCGGCGATTGATCCCCCGCGGCTACCACGCATCGGAAAAGCGACCACGCCCGAAGAACCGGCGTACAGCGGCGACAAGATGCTCAACGGCTCGCACGGGCTCGGCGATTTCGTCGCCTCCAACTCGGCGAGGCACCACGTCCACACGAGTGAAAAAGTCATCGCGGAATTGCTGAGGCAGTCTCCCGGCGAGGTGACGCTGGTCTGTTTGGGGCCGTTGACCAATTTGGCTCGGCTCTGTCAGCGTGATCCGAGCGTGATTCCGCTGATCAACCAGGTCGTCATCAGCGGAGGGGCTTATCGTGTTCCCGGAAACGCATCGGCGGTCGCTGAATACAACTTGCATTTCGATCCGGCGTCGGCGGACGAAGTCTTCGCCTCGCCGACAACAAAGAGTTTGGTGCCTTTGGACATTAGCGACCAAATCAACTTTGGCGTCGACCTGATCGAGCAACTGCCGAGCAAGTTCACGAAAGCCGGTCAGTTCTTGCACCAGATACTTCCCTTCGCATTTCGCGCGGCGCATCGCCAACTCGGCCGCGAGCTGATCTCGCTCGTCGATGCGACAACGATCGCGGCCGTCGTGGAGCCGGAGTTGTTTCACTGGACCGAGATGGCGGGGCGGGTCGAAACGAAGGGCGAATTGACCTCGGGTATGTCGGTGTTCGATTGTCGTCTGCGGCCTGAGTGGAACGAGAACATGGAAGTTGCCGTCGGCGGTGACATCGAAGCCATCCGCGAATTGGTGCTTCGCGGCCTGCGTTACGCGGGGCAGCAATCGTAACAAAAAGAAAACGCGAGACGATTTCTCGCCTCGCGCTTTCGAAGTGAATCCGTTAATCGAATTCCCGGCTTACCAGTTGTAGTTG
>JBCBOT010000592.1:0-2905 GCA_039821165.1 Planctomycetota bacterium
TGCCAAGCGACCGCTTGGCAGTAGGTCGGCGAGCGGTGTTCGCAGGTAGCCGCCGTCGCTCGCATCGAGTGTGCTGATGATTCGTTCGGCCAGTCGCTCCACGTTGTCGTCGATGTCGAGTTCGGCGAGTTGATGGAGGAGAAAATCGTTGAGCGACTCGGGACGCGATTGTGCGTTGGCCATCAAATCGTGACGACGATCTGCCTCTTCCTGCATCCGCCCCGCAGATCGACGAAACGAGTCGTCAAACGTGCTCGGCAACTCGGCGACCATGTTTTGCAGTCGCTCAAAGTCGTCGCTGTTGTCACCACTATCGTCGACGACGAGTTCTTTTTCGCTCTCGCTTCGATTGTCGGCCGTCGGCTGATCGTCGCGATCGTCGGGGGCCGGTTCGACGTCTTGTTGCTCCAGGAGTGGGTTTTCATTCATCTCCTGTTCGACACGTTCTTGCAACGCCAGCATCGGCAGCTGCAGGATCTCCATGGACTGGATCATCCGCGGGGCAAGTTTCTGAACTTGCCTCTGGTCCATCCGGGCACCTAAGCCCATCGACATTCGCATTCCGCTCATGAATCAGCACACGTCGTCCAGTTGTGTCATCCCCCGCACTTCCACGGCGTGCGGTAAAAGGTCGCCGGCATCCGTCGGCACACTCCCCATCATACCTTTTTCCCAGAATTGGACAGCACATCATGTGCCAATGATCACAACTTTTGTCGACCTGAAATCGCGTCGGCGATCATTTCGCGATTGGCGTACTCGAGCACGCTTCCGGCAGTGATTCCCCGCGCCAGACGCGTGATTTGCACGGGATATTCGGCGAGGAGGTTGCTGATGTACAGCGAAGTTCCGTCCCCTTCGACAGTTGGGTTGGTGGCCATGATGACTTCGACGAAGTTTCCGTTTCGGACGCGATCGACGAGCGCATCGATCGTCAACTGATCGGGGCCGATGCCTTCGAGCGGTGCGATACGTCCCAACAGGACGTGATAGACCCCGTTGAAGGCCCTCGATTGCTCCAAACTCATCAAGTCGCGGGGCTGTTCAACGACGCAGATGCGGTTGCCGTCACGTTCCTCGTCGCTGCAAATCGAGCAGCGTTCGGATTCGCAAAGATTGAAACACACCGAGCAAGACCGGATCTCCGTGCGGATTTTCCGGATGGCATCGGCGAGCGAAAGGGCTTCGGTTTCAGGGACTCGTAATAAGTGAAAGGCGAGTCGCTCGGCACTCTTACGACCGATCCCGGGGAGTCGCGAAAGGTGATCGACCAAATCCGAGACCGCTCCGGCGTGCTTCTCCACGAATTCCGCTCCCGTAAATCAACTCAATCTGAGGCGGTGGTTGCACGAACCCCGCCAACGATCAGCATCCGCCAGTGGTGAAACCGGCCAGTTCGACCGGCAATCAATTGCCCGTGAAGGACGTTAGCAATCCATCAATCCCTGGCAGGTCGAGATTCATGTCGGCTGCCATCTGGCGGATCGCATCCGCGTAGGTCTGCTTTGCGGTAGCACCCGCGGCGTTCGTGGCTTCCAACGTTGCCTGCTCGAGTTCTTGCCGTGGCACGTCGTCTTCGCTGATCGTGACCGACTGAACTTTGCCGACGCAATTGACAACGACCGAAACGCGTCCACACGTCGAAGTGCCGCTGACGTGTTCGGACTCCATCCGCGCGTTCAACTCCTGCATCTTGGCAGGGAGTTCTTGAAACGCCCCCATCAGCGAAGCGATGTTTCCGAGATTACCAAGGCCTTTAAACATGAACGATCCTTCCAAGACGAAATCACTTCAGGTGTGCCAGTGGAGTATACCCCCTGAGGTCCCACGCGAAAGACAGGCGCGGTTCCCACGAGCGCGCCCGACTTCGAATAAAATGAGGCTGCCGCCACGCGTCACGGATCTGCCCATGCGTTTCATTTGCCTCTTCCTCATCCCCCTGTTTGCCATTCCTACGAGCTGCCAGGGGCAATCGTGGGATCGATTCCGCGGCCCCAATGGTTGCGGTGTCGTCGAGGCGAACCTTCCCACGACTTGGAGCGATACCGAGAACTTGGCGTGGAGTTCCGATCTGCCGGGACGCGGCAGTTCGAGTCCCGTGGTTTGGGATGGAAACATCTATCTCACAAGCTATAGCGGCTATGGTGCAAGCCTCGAAGCACCCGGAGACCGATCGGCGCTCCGTCTGCATGTATTGTGCGTCGACCTCCAAGACGGCTCGGTCAATTGGACGTGTACCCTCGGGCCCGACGCCGCAGAGCAGGCAATGACCAAACGGGTTGGCGAACACGGTTATGCTTCACCGACGCCCTGCGTCGACGAGGATGCGGTTTACGTTTCCTTCGGCCCCTCCGGAGTCGCGGCGGTTTCTCACGACGGCGATCTGATCTGGCGGCGAAGCGTCGGTACTGGAACGGCTGGTTTCGGTGCTGCGGCGAGTCCGATGCTGGTCGGCGACCTGTTGATCCAGAACGCCTCGATTGAATCGGGCACTTTGTTCGCACTTGAAAAAGCAACGGGTGAGGTTCGGTGGCGCACCGAGGGCATCACGCGGGCATGGACAACGCCGACGCTGATCGAGGGCGAGGATGGAACGGCGGAGTTAGTCGTCAACCAACGCGATGCCATCCTCGGGATCGACCCGTCGACCGGTAAGCAACGGTGGTCCTGCGACGCGATCGAAGACTACATCGTTCCCTGTGTGCTCCATCAAGACGGCTTGCTCTATTGCAGCGGCGGCCGGTCCAACAAAACGTTCGCCGTGCGCCCCGGTGGTGACGGCGATGTCTCCGAATCGAATGTCGTATGGGACGTTTCGCTGGGAGCGAATGTCACAACTCCTGTTCTCGTGAACGGCAATCTGTTCTGGTCGCACGACAAAGCGATCGCACTCTGTCTCCGCGCG
>JBCBOT010000593.1:0-2892 GCA_039821165.1 Planctomycetota bacterium
GTTCTTGCGGCTCAAGCTCGCCAAGCGTCTCCTCAATTTCGTTTCTCTGTTCGTGCAGTCGCAGACGGCGTTCGAGGGCTTCTCCACGCACCTCCCATTGGTGCATGTTGGATTCGAGTTCTTCAATCGATTCGTCGTCACCCTCGCGTTCCGCATCCTCGAGGCGAAGCTCGGTCTGATGCACTTTGACGCCGAGTTCGCGCATCTGCGAGAGCAATTCGATCCGCCGCCGCGTGTGGGCCAATCGGGCCTGCAACCGTTCGGACTCGGTTCTTGCCGCTCGGAGTTCTTCGTCGATTTCTCGAACCCACTCGCTTTGTTCGGCTTCCTCGATCTCCTGCGCGGCAAGTGTCCCCGGAGCGACGAACACGACCGACAGTAGAATAGGCTGGAGCCAGCTGGAGAGTTTTCGTGTCATGGAATGGACTCAGTGATTCGTCATGAATTCGCGGCTCGTCATCAATCCCCAGACGAAGTCCTCCAAAAAGTCTTGCGGATCATCGGCAGCGGCAATCTCGTCCGACCAATATTTCGCTTCCAAAGTGTTCGGCCTACGCGCCAGGGCCGCCAAATAAAACGTCTCAACGATCTCCGAGTGGGTCGTGCCATCGTTTCGAAGTTTCGAGAGTCGGCTTCCGTCTGCCGCAATCCGTGCGTTGAGTAAATCACCGTTGAGGAGATGTAGTTTTTGGGTCAAACCGCTCACCGTTGGCAACGTGCTTTCGCAGGACTCCTGGCGATCACAGCGGCCAAGAATGTCGAGCGTTCGCGACGGCGTCGTCGGGCTGATCAGTGCAATTGCGCGCGTGCCATTGGGTTGATCGCCGAACGCTTCGGAGACTCCAAGAACATCGCTGATTGCATCGGCCAAGACCTCCGGTTCGAGGGGGCGAGTCAGCGAACGCGAATAAAAGCGATCGTCATCGGCATTGTGCTCATTGGCAGTGCTTCCGCGAGAGTACGCCTGGCTGAGTGCGATGGTGCGAAGGGCGTGCCGTAGCGAATAGTCGCCCGCGATAAAGTCGTCGGCGAGCTTCTCGAGAAGCAATGGGTGCGTCGCCGGGTTGGTGTCTCGAAAGTCATCGACCGGTTCCACCAAGCCACGTCCCATCAAGCGTTTCCACAACCGGTTCACGATCGCTTTGGCGAAGTAGGGATTCTCTGGAGCCGTGAGCCAATCGGCGAGGTCACCGCGACTGACCGATGCGGACGGGTCTAACGTCATGCCGGGCAACTTTGGAATCGCAGGTTGACGTGTGCGCGGGTGCACCGTCTGTCCGGAAGGCCGGTCCCGTATGACTCGCCCACGTTGCAACTTGGCGAAGATGGCCGCCAATCCGTGATAGTCGTCTTGAGTCCACCGATCGAGTGGATGGTTGTGGCAATTCGCGCATCGCAACCTCGATCCCATGAACAACTCGCTGACGAATTCTGCCTGCTCGCGTGGATTGGGCGACGTGCGATGAAAGTTGGGCGGTCCGCTCTGATGTGAGTCACCTTCGGCGGTGATCAGCGCCCGCGCGAGATCGCGATAACTTGCGTCGCCTCGAACCTGCTCGGTTAACCATTGATGATATGTCCGCGTCGCTTCCAACTCATTTGGGATCGGTCGCACACGAAGAAGCTTGGCGAGTTGGTGCGTCCAGTACTCCGTAAACTCCGCTGAGTCGAGCAACTGATCGACCAGTACTCGACGCTTCTCAGGGTCGGAGTTATCCAGAAATGCGACGGTCCGTTCGATCGTCGGGAGTCGGCCGGTCAGGTCGAGCGTGAGTCGCCGAAGAAAGGCGGCATCGTCGATCCCAGGTGACGGCTGCAACCCGAGAGTCGCGAGGGTCCGAGCGACTTCGACGTCAATGAAGTTTTCACCGATCGGTTCGCTCGCAGCAACACTCGACTCGGCCAAGGGCACGATCATTTCGATCGGGACGACGTTGTTCAAGTAGCGGGCGATGACCAAATGCCGCCCTCTTCGCAACGGTGTCGCCGAATCACGCTTCAATGCTACAGCAGAAGAGTCTTCCGCTGAGAAGATCGTCCACGAGGTAACGTCTCGCATGGATCCGTCTGAATAATGCGCGACGGCTCGAAGAGGAACCGAGCGACCGACTTGTTTGAACACGTGTGCTTTTGGCGAGACGTCGACTCGTTCGAGGGTCCGTGCCGAGTCGTCGCTTGCACCAGCACGAATCCATTCAGTCAGCAATCGTGCGCTCTCGCTGTCTTCGTCGAAAAGCGCACCGCCGCCATGGTCGACCTGCTCGGAAGGCTTCAGTACCAGCAGGCTTTCCTCCGGTCGCTGGAGATTCACGCGCCGTCCACGAAGCTGCCGAACAATCGACGTGTGATCCGCTTGTGGATCGCCACCATAGAGCGAAAGTTTGAATCCACCGCGACCGATCGCGGCACCGTGGCACGCGCCGGCGTTGCATCCATTCTTCGTCAAAAGCGGGATCACGTCGTTCGCAAAGTCCACCCTCTCGGGCTCACTCGCCGACAGCGTGGCATTGCACAGAATGCCGCCGCAAAGTGCGATCACCAGCGGCGTCATGATAAGCTTGAGCGTATTAAATCTTGTCATCGTTCGGGGAGCAGTCTGACCGGTTAACTCGCTGACACGATCCACTGTGTGGTCTGTCTCGCGGAGCCTGTTGAATCGAGGACGAGAACACTGAAAGTTGAAGCAGCCCTGCCGCCAACGCTTTCCGCCCATTATTTACGACATTCGTCGTAAAAGCAAGTTGAGCGTTGAGGCCCAGAAAGTCCTGCAACTTTACGTGAGGGTGACACCGGACGGCTCGCGCCGCTAACAGGTCTAGCCCGGATATTGCATCGGTAGATTCTTGAGTCCCTCTAGCGCGAAAGCCTTAAGTCTTGTATGCATTGGAGTTA
>JBCBOT010000594.1:0-2887 GCA_039821165.1 Planctomycetota bacterium
CCTCCCCGGTTCTTTTGCGGGCGAACGCCGCAAAAGAACCGACCCTCCCATTCGTTTTGTCGTTGATGCGGTTGGCATCAAAGACAAAACGAGGGAGGGTGCATTCACACAAACCGTTCAGTTTGAGTAGGCCAATCAGAAATTGCGGGGCGGAACCACACTCACGCCAATGAGTGTTGCGAGCAGCTCGACGAACGCCCGCGATCGCTTCTCTTGGCCGCCGACGATGTCGAACGTGAATTCTTCCCAGTAGCACCAGTCGGGGAGCGGGCCGTTGTTGGTGAAGCCGCCGTCACCGACGAAGTCAAACAGATGAAACTCTGTGTCATCGCGGAGGCGAAATCCGACGGTGAACCAGTCGTGACGGTTGTGGGCGTAGGACACGTAGGAATCCACTGCCATATCTTCATAGCCGTACGTGACGGCCTGGATATCGGCAAAGGCGATCCGTCGCTCGCGGCGGATGAACCAGAGATAACGCGAGTTGATAACGACACTCGCGTCGGCCGGATCAACCACCACTTTTCGGTAGATTGACCCGGCGAAGAGGAAACGCACCAACCACGCGGTTGTCGCGATCACGCAGCCGGAATCCTTTTGGATTCTTGGACAGATGGCGAGCACCGCGTGGCCTTGAGGCTCGAACTACTTGTTCTTCGCCTCGCGTTCCTTGCGCTTCATCTCAATGATTTCCTCTTGGATGTTCGTCGGCGTTTCACGATACGTCGACAACTCCATCGAGAACGTGCCCTGGCCCTGCGTCATACTTCGCAGGTCGGTTGCGTACCCGAACGTTTCGGAAAGTGGGATTTCAGCGATGATCACGCAGGTGCCTTCGTTGACATCGTTGCTGTTCATCAATCCGCGGCGGCGGATGACATCACCCACGACCGTCCCTTGGAAGTCTTCGGGAACTTCGATTTCCATCTTCATGATGGGCTCGAGCAACTTCGGCGCGGCTTGCTTGAAGTATTCGCGGAAGCAACCTTGGGCGGCGGTGTAAAACGCCTTTTCCGAGGAGTCGACTTCGTGGAACGAGCCATCGTCTAGCTCGATGCGGGTTCCGACGACCGGGAACTCGGCGAGCGGGCCTTTTCCGAGGATGTCTCGGAAGCCTTTTTCGATCGCGGGGATGTATTGCTTGGGAATACGTCCACCGACGATGCGCTCTTCGAATTCGAAGCTGTCTTCGCTGACGCTTTCCAGCGGGCTGAGCTTTCCGACGATGTGGGCGAATTGTCCCGAACCACCGGTCTGCTTCTTGTGCTTGTAGTTGAACTCGACTTCGCGGGTCGGGCTTTCTCGGTAGCTGACCTTGGGAGCACCGACTTCGATCTCGACGTTGTACTCACGGCGAATACGCTCGATGTAGACTTCCAGGTGCAGTTCGCCCATTCCGCTGATCAGGATTTCGTTCGTTTCCTCGTCGGTGTTGACGCGGAACGTGGGGTCTTCCTTGCGGAAACGTTGCAGGGCCTTGCCCATCTTGTCGCCATCGCTGGTCTTCTTTGGGTTGACGGCAATTTTGATGACGGGGTCCGGAACGAACATCGACTCGAGCGTGCATTGATCGCGGGCGTTGCCGTAGGTGTCACCACTGGCGGAGTCGATGCCCATGATGGCGACGATATCGCCGGCGCCGGCCGAGTCGATTTCTTCGCGCTTGTCACTGTGCATTCGCACGATGCGGCTGAAGCGTTCCTTACGGCCGGTACGTTGGTTGACGTAGCCTTCGCCCTTGTTGATCGTGCCTTGGTAGATCCGCATGAAGGTCAACTGGCCGTAATCGTCATCGACGATTTTGAACGCCATGCCGACGAACGGTTTGCTCGGATCGGGAGCGAGGTCGATCTTTTCGTTTTCGTCTTTGGGGTTGGTTCCTTTGACTTCGCGATCGAGCGGGCTGGGCAAGAAGCTGTTGACGGCATCGAGCAATGGCTGGACACCCTTATTCTTAAAAGCGGTACCCATGTAAACGGGCGTCGCACCACCGAGGACGGCATCACGCGTGACCTTGTAGATCATCTCCTTGGAGACTTCTTCTTCGCTGAGAAGCAGTTCCATCATCTCGTCGTTGTACATCGACAACTGCTCGAGCATGTGGACGCGTTGGGCTTCGCAGTCGGCGAGAAGATCGTCTGGCACAGGACCGACGTCCACGTTTTGACCTTCGCTACCGGAGAAGCGGTAGGACTGCATTTCGATCAGGTCGACAACGCCTTCAAAGTTTTCCTCGGCACCGATGGGGTACTGCATTAGGAAGGCTTCGGCGCCGAGCTTCTCGCGAAGTTGTTCGACGACTTTGAAGGGGTCGGCACCGGTTCGGTCCATCTTGTTGATGAACGCGACGCGGGGGACCTGGTAGCGTTTCATTTGACGGTCGACGGTGATCGACTGACTTTGAACGCCGCCGACGCTGCAAAGGACGAGAACGGCGCCATCGAGGACTCGCAGTGATCGTTCCACTTCGACGGTAAAGTCGACGTGACCGGGGGTGTCGATCAGGTTGATCTTGTTGCCTTCCCATTCGAGGCTGGTCGCGGCACTGGTGATCGTGATCCCACGTTCTTTCTCGAGCTCCATGTGGTCCATGGTCGCTCCGTCGCCGCCACCGCGAACGTCTTCGATTTTGTGGATACGCCCGGCGTAGAAAAGGATGCGCTCGCTGAGGGTGGTTTTACCGGAGTCGATGTGAGCGCTGATCCCGATGTTTCTAACGTTCTCCAAATTCATCTCATTCACCTACGAAGGCAACCGACCGAAGATGTCTCGGGGACGCAGTACAAATGCGTCAACATTTCGAAGACCGAGAATGGTGGTCGGAGCAATTGGATGGTTGGTCATCGACCGAGCCCAGACTCCACAGCGAGTCGTGGACAGACCGATG
>JBCBOT010000595.1:0-2886 GCA_039821165.1 Planctomycetota bacterium
GGTGAGTGGTGAGTGGTGAGTGGTGAGTGGTGAGTGGTGAGTGGTGAGTGGTGAGGGGTGAGGGGTGAGGGGTGAGTGGCGAGTGGCGAGTGGCGAGGGGCGAGGTGGAAGAGGAAAGACTTATTCTTGCTCGCACCATCCCATTGAGCGGCGGAGGGCTTCGTTCCAGCGTTCTCGGCGACGTCGGGCGTCGTTCGGACTCAAGGACGGTTCGAACTCGCGATCGGTTTGCCAGATGGATTCGATCTCGCTGGCATCTTTCCAGATTCCGACGCCTATGCCAGCCAGAAACGCGGCGCCCATCGCGGTGGTCTCGATCACTTTGGGCCGTACCACTCGCGTTTGCAGAATGTCGGCTTGTATCTGCATCAGCAGATCGTTGGCCGCGGCGCCTCCGTCGACACGCAACTCTTCGAGGTTCAACCCCGAGTCCTTTTTCATCGCGTCGAAAACGTCCGCGACTTGAAACGCGATGCCTTCGAGTGTTGCCCGCGCGATGTGAGCCTTGGTGGTGCCGCGGGTGAGTCCGACAATGGTGCCACGAGCATAAGAATCCCACTGCGGCGCTCCCAGCCCGGCCAGCGCCGGAACCATGTAAACATCACCGCTATCGGGAACACTTGCGGCGAGGGCTTCGATGTCCGAAGAGGAGTTGATGATACCCAGCCCGTCACGCAGCCACTGGACCGCCGCGCCGGCGACAAACACGCTGCCCTCGAGTGCCATGGTTTGGGAGTCACCGGTTTTAGCGGCCAGCGTTGTCAACAGTCGGTTCTTGGACCTCGGTGACGATTGGCCCACATTCATCAATAAGAAGCATCCGGTACCGTAGGTGTTCTTGGCCATCCCGTTTCGCGTGCAGTTTTGGCCGAAGAGCGCGGCTTGCTGGTCCCCGGCAATCCCGGCGATCGGGATCGCGTGCCCGAACAGACTGGCTTCTGTCTCGCCGTACACCTCGCTGCTTGATCGCACCTGCGGAAGAATCGAAGACGGGATGTCGAATAGCTGCAGTAACGAATCGTCCCAATCGCAGGTTTCCAAATTCAACAGCATTGTTCGCGATGCATTGGTCACATCGGTGACATGAACACGCCCGCCGGTGAGCTTCCAAATCAGCCAACTGTCGATGGTGCCGAAAGCGAGTTCGCCACGTTCCGCTTTTTCGCGAGCACCGGTGACGTTGTCCAGCAGCCAGCGAATCTTCGTCGCGCAAAAGTAGGCGTCGAGCACCAAGCCTGTTTTGTCGGCGATCGAGTCGGCATGGCCTTGGCCTCGAAGTTCATCACAGAGCCCTGCGGTGCGGCGGTCTTGCCAAACGATCGCATGATGAATGGGTTCGCCCGTCGAGCGGTCCCAAAGAACCGTGGTTTCACGCTGGTTGGTGATGCCGATGGCCGCGATGTCCGACGCGGAGATTCCACAGGATTCCAGTGCGTTTCGGGCGACTTCGGCTTGGGTGCGCCAGATTTCTTCAGCGTCATGCTCCACCCACCCGGCATTCGGATAGTGTTGTTCGAATTCGCGCTGCGCGATGCCCTTCACTGAGCCTGAGGCATCAAAGACGATCGCGCGGGAACTAGTGGTGCCTTGGTCGAAAGCAAGTAGGTAGGTCATGAATCAGTTTCCAGGGGCGTTCGACGGGCGCGGAGAAGGAGTAACGCGTCGAAGTACACAACACTACGTTGGCTTCGCAGGTGACCCGACGCATGAGCACATGAGCGAGGGAACAGCAGGTTGAGTCCCTCGCTGACGCTTCGGGTTACCTGGGCATGTTTTGCTGCAAGCATTGGGTTGCTGGTGAGTCTCTCGCTGACGCGTCGGGTTACTTGGGCATGTCACTGCGAATCCGCATTAGCGTTGTGCGCTTCGGCTAGGCGTAGGGTAACACGTTGGGTGCGGTTGCGAAGTTGATCTCGTAGAGACCACAGGCGAGTTCGTCGTGCCGCGATGGTCGATCTGGAGACAAATAAAAAACGCGGCGTGGTGTCCACGCCGCGTTCGAGGTTGTCTCAGGATGGCTCGAAGCTGCTAGCGGTTCGCCTCGAAGCCCGTTTGCGCGAATTCCTCTTCCTCTTGGATGATGATCCGCGGCGTGACCATGAGCATCAAACTCGATGCGTCACGGCCGACGGCGACGTTGCGGAACAGTCGGCTGAGGTAAGGAATCTTGCTGAGCATTGGCACGCCGCGTTCGGCTCGTGCTTCGCTGAGCCGCTTGATACCGCCGAGCAGGATCGTACCGCCATCGGGAACACTCACGGTCGTGCTGACCTGGGTGAACGCGAAGGTCGGCAACTGGACCGTGGTACCGGTGGTGACATCCGCGATGTCACTGCTGTCCTGTTGGTCCGCGTCGGTGATGACGCCGTCGCCGTTGGTGTCGACCTGGTTGCTGCGACTGCTCGTCGTCGTCGTTCGCGATCCTTCGAACGTGAACGTGTCGACGTCGCCGATCTGGCTGAAGAACGGTACCAGGGTCAGGCGAACGAATCGCTTGTCATCGCTGACGATACCCTGGACGTTCAATTGCGTGCCTTCGTTGAGGACCACGATGACCGGTTGTTGTGCGACCGCAAAGTCACCGACGACCGGCGTGATACTGGTCACGAACGGACGCTGCGATTGGTCCGAAATCGTTGCGATTTGACCATCGAACAGCGTCACCTTCGGAGCCTGCATGACGTTGGTTCGTTCGTCACCCTGCGCGGCTTGCAGGAAGAAGAACGCTTCGATGTCACTCAGGATCGCAAAGCCGATCGAGGAGGCCGCCCCGGCGTCAAAGCCGCCGAAGGTGGGTGAGACCCCGAACGAATTGTTCTCCAACGTGATATCGAGGTCCGGAGTCGGCAGACCCGAGATCGCATCGAAACCGATCGTCACACCGGG
>JBCBOT010000596.1:0-2848 GCA_039821165.1 Planctomycetota bacterium
GAAAGAATAAAGGTAGGCGTGTTGATATCGACATTACCCGGACGACCAGCACCACTGGCCTCGACCGAAATGACAGGGGCAAAGTCCTGAACGCCTTCGCCGAGGAAGACGATATGGCTGTGGCGATACGCTTTCCAAGCCGCCGCTTTGAGTTTGCGTTTCTCTTCGGCTTCGTCTTTGAGTTCCTTCTTGTAGCGCGCCAGTTCACGCCGAGACATGTTGTCGGTATCACGGCGTTCGACGAGGAATCCGCGTTCGCGAAGCTGGGCGTCGATGTAAGCGTCCATGCTTCCGGCTTGTTCAATGCCGCGACAAATCGTTTCGAGGTCGGTTTGCTTTGCCATGATGCCTACGCCGTCGCGTCCAAGTAGCCGCGGGACTCAAGTGTTTGAACTCGTTCGATGTACTCCGTTCGCGCGGCGTCTTGAGAATCGAATTGCAGTTGTTGGACACGCGACTCTTGACCCGTTTCGCCCCAGCGGACTTTCAGTCGTTTGCGATCGAGCGAGAGCTGGACGACGTGCTCAGTGCCCTTGTCACGTTTGCTGTACGTTCGCGTTTCGACGGTGACCGTTTGCAACGTCGTGCCGCCATCACGTTTTTTCTTTTCACGCATCGCGTGGGTCAGGCGAAGTGCGATCAGGCAGGTGCACGGCCCGTGTTTGAGTCCCTGTTGGCGGAAGGCATTGCAGGTGCACTCCGCGCGGCTCACAAAACCTTCGTCGCTGAGCAACAGTTGCGGGCGGTATTCGCGTTTGTCTTCGGCGACGACGGCTTTGCCGGTCAGCTCTAACCCTGTGCCGTGAATCCGGTTTTCCTTGGTGATCGAGACGGCGTCTTTGCGATGGACCAAGTCGTGTGCGAGTCGTTCGCGTCCGCTACGAAACTCCAGTCGATCCAAGTCGATCGGCGTGTTGGTGAGCGGTCGCAATCGATAATTCTGGTTGGCCAAGTCAAACATGAGTTGACCCTGTTGGCAGCCGGTTTGCAGCGACTCGGTCAATTCGGGACCTTCGAGTTTCGTTGCTTTGGAAAGTGAATCGCGGTTGCCGGACCACTCTTTCGCTAAGTGCTTGACGACTTTCTTGAGTTGCTTTGGTTCTTGAGTTTGCCTCGGCATCAACAAGTCAAAGTTGACCGCTTGAGACCAGTTCGACGCGGTGAATCCAGTCAGCCCGAGCGTGAACGTCATGTTGCCTGCCGAGAGTACCCAAAAGCTGGGCAGTCCGCTGCCGAGCAGATGCACGTCGACCGATTCAACAAACGGTAACATGCGACGCAGTAGCATCAAACGACGACGCCCCCACACACGGATCACTTTGGCTTGGCGGCCCTGATAGATTTCGGCGCCGGTCTCGATCACCGTTTCCCAGGGTTCCAGAACCACGCGGGGCATTTCACCGGGCACGAGTTCGAACCGTAGTCCGCGACGTTTACCTTTGCGGTCTCCATTCATCCGGAGGTGCCGCAGAATGTTGTAGAGATCCATCGCGGTCAGCCGGAACGAGTCCATCGGCAACAGCGTGGACGATTGGACTTGCAAGAAGCCACGCATCCAGGAGTCGGGAACGCGGATTTGTTTCTCGAGGACTTCTTCCTGACCGGTCGTGGCGACTTTGACGGCTTCCTGTCCGATGGTCAGTCTGGTGGTCCGGTAGCTGCGGAATTGCTGAACGCTGTCGTACAGCGTTTGGCTGAAGTCGATGTTGGTGGTGCCGCAGACGGGGTCGCCTTCGAGTTCAAAGGCATCCATGTCGACGGTTAGGTTGGCGTAAGAGCCTTCGTCTTTGCTGAACACCTCCATGAAAACACAGTCCGGGTGGACGGTGATGACGGGGTCAAGGATCAAGTAGGCAAGCGGATCATTTCGCATGAGCCATGTGAAATACGCTTGTTGAGCTTGCCACGCGTTGAGGTTGGCGGACTGGTTCCGCATCCGCCGGTAGGCGTTGTAGGCGGTTCGGTCTTTGGGGACATAGCGATAGTCACTGCCCACAACCGCGTACATCGCCCCCATCGCCTCGCGCATTCGCAGTGGGTCTTTCACGGTGCCGTCGAGAAAGACCGGGTCACGTTGCAGGTTGCCGAAGAGTGCGAGACGTGACGAGCCGCCTTCGCTCAGCATTTGACTTTGGCCGGCGTAGCGCAGTTCGACGTCGGTGTGATCGACGGGTTGGTCGTCGTTGTCTTTTTGCGGTGCGATCATGACTTGCTTACCTCCGCCATTCGCTTTGCACGTCTGAGTCCACGCCAAGCCGCTTTGCGTAGTTCTTCGTCGACTGTTTCGTCGGCACCAATTGTTGCCAAGTGTTCGTAGACTTCCGTGTTGCCGATCCGTGCCAGTCCCTCGATGGCTCCGAGTCGAACGCCATCGGCGAGGTCGTTGTCGATGGCGACGTCGGCGAGTTGTTGTATCTCGGTGCCGGCGACGAGCTGCGGCAACGCGACGGCTTGATATTGGGGATGGTTTGCGACCGCGACTGCTGCCGCCGTTGTGTCCACGTCGTCATAGGTCGCGAGGCGGTTGAAGATGCGGCGATCGGAGACGAATGTTTCCGAGAGCTTGGCGGCTCGCGAGGCGTCATTCTTGGCAAGGATTTCGACGGCCAACTGGCGGATGACAGCGTCTTTGTCGTCCGCGTAGGCCTCGATGGAAGTCAGCGTCTTCTTGGTCAACTTGCATTCCGCAAGTGCTTCGATGGCGGCGCGGCGAACGGACGCGAAGTGCTTTTCCTCGGGTTGAGCGGAGAGCAAGCGTTCCAAAGACTTGCTGTCGTCGAACTTGCCGGCTAGCCAAGCGAGTCGGGAGAGCAAGCCGGTCGTGGTTTCAAGGACGTAGAAGTAGTAG
>JBCBOT010000597.1:0-2834 GCA_039821165.1 Planctomycetota bacterium
AGAGCGACCAGTTCGTTTCGTCGGGTGTCGCCGCCACTCCAGGCGTCTGGAACCATGTTGCGGCGACACTTCGCGGCGCCGAGCTGTTCCTGTTCATCGACGGTGTCGAGCAAGCCATGGTCGACATCGGCGCGGCCTACGCGCCCTCTTCGAATGGGACCCGCATCGGTAGCACCCAGTTCAATAGTGGAGGCTTCTTTGATGGACGCATCGACGAAGTCTCGATCGTTGAGCGGTCCGTCAGCGATGCCGAAATTCTGTCGCTCCGTGACTCTGGAAGCATCGTTCCTTTCGTCGCTCAGGATCGCATGCTCGTGCAGTTTGATCGCCCCATCGATCTCGCAAGTCTCGAAGTCTCGGACATCTCTCTGTCGGGCCCTTCTGCGGTCGGAATCGCGGACGTTCAAACCATCGGTGACCGCTCCGCGCTGATCACGTTGACTGGGACGCTGGACAACGCAGGCACGTACAACCTTTCCATTGGACCAAACGTCCTCGGCACCAGTGGTCTGGCGATGGACCAAGACGCCGATGGCGTCGCTGGTGAAACCACCGATGACGTCTTCACCCAATCCTTCGACATCGATCGATTCGGCCCACGTGTGACCGCCCAGGATCCGGCGGGAACGACCGAACAAGTTCTTGAAACCATCCAGGTCACGTTCACGGAAGCCGTCGATCCGGACTCGTTCACTCGAGAAAGCGTGACGCTGCTTGATCCCGCAATGATCGCTGCGTTAGAAGCCTTTGATCCGCAGGCAAACGTCGGCGGTTTCAACGTCAAGGCCTACTCGACTCGTTCAACCTTCACCAATCTCGAGCAAGCGCTCACCCGCCTCAACGATCCCTCGCAGCATGATGAGTTCACCGAACAAATCGCAGAGACGATCGACTACGGAACCAGCGGCGGTAATTTCCCGATCAACCGTCCGATCCCGCTGTCATCCTCGCAAGATCACTTCGTGCTTGACGCGACCGCAACGATCACGATCCCGACCGCGGGCCAGTGGACATTCGCCGTCGCGAGTGACGACGGCTATCGACTTGAGATCGATTCTTTTTCGGGCGAATTCACCGAAACCCGAGCACTTGCGACTGACTTACACGCCTTCGATTTCCCAGCCGCAGGTGACTACTCGCTTCGGTTGGTCATGTACGACGTGTCGTCGGGCAACGGTTTTGAACTCTCGGCCGCGTCCGGCGAGAAGACCGAATTCGACGGTGACTTCGTACTCGTTGGCGATACCGCCGGCGGCGGCCTCGAAGTCACCACGACGGCACTCGCACCCGAAGTCGGCATCTCCGCTTTCGCAGTCATCCCCGTCGACGAACAGAATCTGGAATTCCAACTCGTCTTTCCGGCCCAGCCTTTGGATGGCGAATATGAGCTGCGGATCGACCCGAGTTTAACGGACCTGCAAGGCAACCCGCTCGACCAGGACAACGATGGCGTCGGCGGTGAGACCGAAGACGACCGTTACATCAGTCGCGTGACGGTTGCACGAGACCCGCTCCGCGTCGTCTCGCAAACGCCTTCGATGACGCTCAACGGTGCTTTCGAAGAGTTCATCGTCACGTTCAACGTGCCGATCGAACCCAGCAGTTTTGCGACCTCGGACGCCAGCGTCATCGGCCCCGGCGGCGCGGTCACCGTCAACAGCATTGAGCAGATCGACGCAACGACTTTCCGCGTCAAAATCGAACGGCAAACCGAAGACGGCGTCTATCAGCTCTTCGTCGGACCCGACATCACCGACCCCGCGGGTATTGCGATGGATACCGATGGGGACGCGATTCCGGGAGAACTCGACGACCGCTACGAAGGCATGATCGAAGTCGCGGGCGGCGGACCGTTCGTGACCCAGTTTGCGCCGATCGGTCTGCAAGGACCAGGCATCTCCAACGCCGAGGTCACATTCAGCGAACACGTTCGCTTGAGTTCCTTCACAGCCAGCGATGTCGTCGTCACCGGACCCGATGGAAATGTTCCGATCACCGGCATCGTTCCAACGAGCGACCGCTCCTACTCATTGTCGTTTGACACACTTGATGTCGGCGGCGATTACACCTTCACCATCGGTCCTGCCATCGAAGATTTCGCGGGTTTGGAGATGGACCAAGACCGTGACGGTACCTCCGGCGAAGCCACCGACGATACCTTCACCGCGATGTTCTCCATCGATTCGGGCGGGCCTCGAATCACGGCCTACACACCCGATTTCGTCACACGTCCCTACACGTTCATCGACTTCACGTTTGACGAAGCGATCGATCCGTCGACCTTCACGCCGCAAGACATCACGCTCAGCGGTCCAGACGGCGCGATCGATGTCAGCCAAGTCGTCGCGATGGGCACGAACATGGTCCGCGTCTCGTTCCCGAGCCAAGAGACCGTCGGGCAGTACACGTTCACCGTCGGGCCGGACATCGCCGATCCGTCGGGAAACCAGATGGACCAAGACGGCGACGGCAGCTTTGGAGAAGCCACGGAGGACCAATTCAATGGCGTCGTGACGTTCTCCGCCCCTGACTTGACCGTTAGCGCGTCGACCATTCCCAACTCCGCCAAGAACGGCGAAACGATCACGATCGACTGGACGGTCCTGAACGACGGGGCCGCCGCTGCGGCGAGCCCGTGGACCGATCGCATCGTGATTTCAGGGGACCAAATCTTTGGCAACGGCGACGACATCCAACTGGACACCGTTACCCGCGACCAAGATCTTGCGATCGATGGTACTTACAACCAATCCGTCGATGTCACGATTCCGTTCGGGATCACGGGCGATCGCTTTATCCTTCTTCGCACCGATTCGTCGCGGGATGTTTTCGAA
>JBCBOT010000598.1:0-2819 GCA_039821165.1 Planctomycetota bacterium
ATCTGAATTGCTCGTTATTGGTGTCTACGTACGCTGCGGGGAAAGTGGTCAGCGTGGGCACTGCTGACGGCAAGCTGCATCTGGGATTTTCAAATTTCCAGCAGGCGATGGGGATCGCGCCGGAAGAAGATTGGGCTGCCGGGGCGGGCCGAATCGCGGTCGGTGGTCCGAACGTGGTGTGGTTCTTGAAGGACGCAGGACCGTTGGCGGGTCAAATCGATCCGCCGGGAGCCTTTGACAAAGGCTATTTGGCGCGGGAGTCCTTTGTTTCCGGCAATATTCATATCCACGAGATGCGTTGGGGACGCAGCGGCGAGTTGTGGGTCGTCAACACGCTGTTTTCCTGCTTGTCGACGCTTCACGAGGAGTTCAACTTTGTCCCGCGTTGGCGTCCTCCGTTTATCAGTTCGCTGGAGCCGCAGGACCGTTGCCACCTCAATGGAATGGCGATGGATTCGGGGCAACCACGTTATGTCTCGGCCTTGGGGACCAGCGACGAGGCTCGTGGATGGCGTGAAAATAAGTCCAGTGGCGGCGTCTTGATGGACGTGGCGTCTGGCGAAATCATCGCGCGTGGTTTTTGCATGCCACATTCTCCGCGGCTATTTGATGGAAAGCTCTTCGTACTCGATAGCGGGCGGGGGCGATTGGTGACGGTCGATCCGTCCGACGGGGCGGTTACCGAAGTCGCGACGTATCCGGGCTATGGGCGCGGGCTCGCGTTTGCCGGTCAGTTCGCGATCATCGGGATGAGCCGGGCGCGAGAGACATCCGTGTTTGGCGGCGTTCCGATTTGTGAAGACCGAGACGCGATGCGGTGTGGGTTGGTCGTGGTGGATCTGCTGACCGGTCAGAGCGTGGCGTTTCTGGAGTTCGAATCGGGGGTCGAGGAGCTGTTCGATGTTCAGGTCGTTCCGGGAGCGGGTCGCACGGCGATCTGTGGGCCCTATCCCAAGGAGGATGAGCAGTTGCCCGTTTGGGTGGTTCCGCGTCCCGAGCAAGTCGAGTCGTTGACGCGAGCGAGCCGCGTCGGGGCGGTGTCTCGGTTGAACCGTCAAAGCTGACAAAATTGGCGTCTGTCTTCCCTTATTCGGTTATACTGCGGCCCTTGTCCGCGATGAGCAGATTCGGATACCCCGTGCTTAACGAACTCGAGGTATCAGGAGATGGGAGATGAGTTTGGTCGGACGACCGGCGGCTCACCGCCCTGCACTTGTCGCACTTTTCTTTGACCGCTTCTGACGAGTAGCTTGATGATGGATGGTTCGCGATCGCGAGAGTTGTCTCAGAGTTCTCTCTTTGGTTCACGTTCCACGAGTCGCCGAAATCGGCGACGTTCTTGCCGGCGTCGACGGCTGGGGGCGGCGATCGAGTCGCTCGAGCAGCGTCAACTGTTGACGTTCGCGATCGATCTTTTCGCGGACATCAATCAGCTGGGTGTCTCATCGAACGTCGAAGAGTTAGTGACCGTTGGGAACGATTACTTCTTCGTTGCCGATGATGGGCTAACGGGAAGTGAACTTTGGAAGACCGACGGAACGACGGGCGGCACCGTTTTGGTGCGAGACGTCCTGCCGGGGCCGGACACTTCGGCGCCGGAGGACCTGACAAACGTCAATGGAGTTTTGTACTTCACCGCGTTGGATGAGAACGGTGAGACCGATCTCTGGTCGAGCGACGGAACCGAGGCGGGAACGGTGCAGGTTTTTGACGCCGACACGAGTGGCGTTTACTACTTAAACGATCTAACGGCCTCGGGCGGCAAGCTGTTTTTCACCGCGTATGAGCCCGCGACGGGTTACGAGCTTTGGGTCCACGATCCCGGGACGAACGCGACGACGCTCGTGCTGGACATTAACCCCGATCAATTGATCATCGACCGCCCGCAAGAGTTGACCGACGTCAACGGCACGTTGTTCTTCACCAGCTACGACGATGGTTATTACAACCGTGAGTTGTGGATGAGCGATGGAACGGCTGCGGGAACGATGATGGTTCGTGACCTCGGCATCGATCCCGGTCCCGATGGCATCCTTGGCAACGGTGATGATGACGAGACGGTCAGTTCGAATCCGTCTTACTTGACCGAAGTCAACGGAGAGCTTTTCTTCGTCGCCGAAGACTACGAGTACGGGATCGAGTTGTTTAAGAGCGATGGCACGCTCGCCGGCACGATGATGGTGGCGGACTTGAACCCGAGTGGATCGTCGTACCCGTTGGATCTCACCTCGTTCGACAACCAGGTCTTTTTCTCGGCGGTCGCTGCCGGCAACGACCGACATGTTTATCGCTCGGACGGGAATACGGTCACGCTCGTGGCCGACACGACCCAAGGATTGGGAAGCTCCAGTCCGTCTGACTTCGAAGTGGTTGGCAACGAGTTGTTCTTCGCCGCCAATGGAGCCATTCCGGCCACGCGGGTCGAAGCCGATCTGCCGGGGATTACCGCCAACAACTCCACGAACTTCTTTGCGGGGTTGGTTGCCGAGACGACTTCGACTTCCAACGGAACGCTCTCGTTTTTCAACGGCACGCAGACTTTCAATGCGATCAACCAGGGCGGCAGCGACGACGGTCCTGGTTGGGTCAGCAGTGGTTCGCGTCCCGGGGCTGCCGGTGTCGGACTCTCGAACATTGCCATCGGGGACCTTTACATCCAAACGATCGGTGCGAGCGAACTCACCGACTTCTTTTGGGAATGGACGATCAGTGATCCGGGAGGTTTGACGAACATCTCGTTCGATGGATTTGCTTCCGGCAATCAAATGAACAATGAGACCAACGAAGGCTTGGTTTTCGAGTTATTCCTCAACGGATCG
>JBCBOT010000599.1:0-2792 GCA_039821165.1 Planctomycetota bacterium
GTGCTCCTGGGCGACCTCGGCATCGCTCAAACACCGAGCACCGATTTACCCGGAGCCGATGCGGCCGAGCAATTGCCGGACTCGCTCCGTCCCGACGACTTTGGCGCCGAAGAAATCACGGCCACCAACACCACGCTGGAGCAACTGCAGGTGGCTGATTGGTTGGGTCCGCTGGCGCCCGTGGCACTTTCGCCATTCTTCGGCATGGCGTGCCTGTCTGCGTTCGCAATCTGGGGCGGTGATTGGATGAGTGGTAATTCGCTGCTCGCCGCCGCCGGACCACTCAAGAATGAAGTCGTGTTCGGGACATTTGTCGTCCTCACCTTGCTGACGAGCTTGCCTCGAATGACCAAAGTCAGCAAACCATTCGCGCAGGCCATGGATCAACTCGAAGCGTACTCGGTGATCATCATCTTGATCGTCATCAAGCTGTTCGGAGCTTCCGGATCAGCCGACGTTGAAGCACCGATCGCGAACGTTCAATTCGCCTCGTTTTCGATTACCACTGATGGCCTGCTCGCAATCGCGATGGCGATCAACCTGTTTGTCATCAACAGCGTCAAGTTCTTCTTCGAAGTCCTTATTTGGCTGACTCCGATTCCCGCGATCGATGCCCTCTTCGAAGTCTGCAACAAACTACTCTGCCTCGGCCTGATGTCACTCTACGCATTCAGTCCCACACTGGCGACGATCGTCAACCTGCTCCTTCTGACCGCCGCGTTGCTGATTTTCCGCTGGGCTAATCGACGATTGACGTACTACCGAACCATGCTGCTCGATCCGATACTTGCGCTGGTTTGGAAATCCTATGGGCATCCGTCCCAAGACTCTTTCATTGCGTTCGCCCGCGATGGTGAACCACTTGTCGCGAAGAGTCGCTGGCGACTGACCCGAACAGACGGATCATGGCATGCTCAACGGCTAGGCTGGCTGGGCATCACCGCCAATGAAAAGCACGCGCTCAAGTCCACGCCCGAAATCCATCGTGGCTGGATCATTCACACACTCGCGACCTCCATCGAAGACGGCACTCCAGTGCATTTTCATTTCAGCCGTCGATTCGATGCGGACCTGTCGGGTTGGGCGAACCATCTCGGCCTGAATCTCCTCGAACGAGAGACCTCACCGCAGGATACTGCGGCCGCGCGAGCCGAGTTCGGCTGATTCAATACCACATCCTGCCAACCCCCGCCGCTCGTCTCGCAACGGCCAACTGACCGCGGTGCATCCACCAATGGTCCGCGCAATACTGGAGACAAATCCGGACGTTGCCGAACAACTGCTCCGCGCCGTCGGGCGGTCGCCGACTGGGGCGGTCCAAATCGTCCTTGCTTTGTTGTGCAAGAAACTGAAGCGTTTCGCGTCGGCGCGAACGACACTGTCGTAGCGCCTCGTCAAAGGAAACGTAATCCTCTGCCCGAGAGGAAACGTCGCTCGCATCGAACATCGACTCCCAGTGTGACAGTGGATTATCCCGTCCGCGCACAAACGTTTCGAGCACCAATGCTTCGATGTACGCCAAGTGACCAACCAGCCAAAGCGTGTGACAGCCACCGGCATCAGACGGGAACACCAGACAGTGCTCCTCCATCTCTTCGATCCGCGACAGCACAATCTCTTCGCTGCGTCTCAGGTTGTCACGGATCAAGACGATAGAATCCATTCGGCAATCAATCCGTTACGGCAACACTTCGATCGTGATGGGTTGAGATGTCACGCCGCCGTCGTTGTTGGCGGTCAGATGAAACAGCCGTTTACCCGGGATCGCGGTTTCATCGGCGGTGAGAAAGAAGTCACGTTCAATGGCACCGGAGACAATCAACAAGCCATTGAGTCCGATGTTGTCGACGTAGACGCCCTGACTCGCATTGCGACCGGCGAATTCCTTCCCAAACGAAACCTCGTTCTTAAATCCGTCTTTGCGTCGAATCGAAACCCGAGCCATGGCTGTCTCCCCACGACGCACTCGCAGCGTCCAATGCTCGTAGTCCGCAACGTCACCCTCGATCGGTTTGATCATCGGTACTGCAGACACAGGACGCGAATCGAACTTGAGCTTGCCGGCGGTACCAATGCTCCGTTCGACGCGCCGACCGTTGATCATCGCCCAGGCCGTCAGCGTCGGTTCAATCTCACCCTCCCAACCCTTTTCGTTCGGGCTCGCCCAAACCATGGCCATCGCGGTTTTCTGGCCCGCTTCGATCGTCACCGGAAAATTGCTTCTGAGTCGGTCGGGAAGACCGGCGATCTCAAACGTGACCGGACCATCGAAACCGTCCGCGCGGTCGACGATGAGTTTGAACTCACGACCCGAGGCCGGGCGAAGCGGTCGCGTGAGTGCATTGACGCGAGCAACAAAGCTCGGCTCGGCCGGTCGGATTGCGAGATCATACCCATAGGATGCTCCGCCCTCCCCACGCGTGTCCTCAATACTCACCGTGTAGAAACCATCCGCCGGAGCCGTAAACAAGAGACGGCTGTTCTTTCCATTCTTCCCCATTGGATCGTCGTCGTTCTCGTAAAACACGTCGAACACGGGCAATCCGTTCGCAAGCGGCGACGCCTCAGGTTCCAACGGCTGCACGATATAGGCTGGCTCACCGAGCGCATGAGTCGTTCCGCTGGAACCAAAAAAGGTCCAACGCGTCCCCTCGCCCGGATAAACATTGAAGCCCGAATCAGGTCCGCGTGGATGCATCATCAAACGGGTGATCTCGCCCGCCGAGTACAAGTACTGACCGAGCTTCATCTCCTGCCAATTGAAAATGCGAAAGTCATTGATCTGAGTGCTA
>JBCBOT010000600.1:0-2746 GCA_039821165.1 Planctomycetota bacterium
CGATCGAAGTGCAGTCACATCCTGCGTGAGAAAGGTTTTTAGGTGCCGGATTTCAGTCCGAATGGATGTTTCGAATTGACCTATTTCTTCCTTGCTCGCAAGGTGCTCGGCGTTGAGCGATGCGACGTTGCGTAGATGCTGCGTGAGCGCTTCGGCCTGTTCGTCAGTGAAGTTCCCTTCACTGCTCAAGCTTCGATAGACCTGCTGCGTGTCAAATGTCAGTGTTATACTTTTAGAATGCCACAAACCGCATGTCATTGTCACGCTTTTTCTTCAGCTTGGCAGCAGGCACTCCATCGAGCACCGCAGCACGATCTGCGAAGAACGATTCGCAGTCAGAACGGCAGTGTCAATGCGCTTCACACGCAGCTTCGTCAACTCACGGTTCTGGAGAATTGCCTCTATTGCCATAGGCAATGATCACTCGGCAGGTAGTACGACAGAATTCTCGACCGATTTCCTCGGTCAGCTCGAACGTTAGCGTTGGATCAGCTGAGACACGAATAGCCGGCGGGTATCCACCACGGTTTAGCCAACTCGCAAGACTTGCGGCGTGCTCGGAAGCCAATTCTTGTTCGCCAAGAGCGAAGCTTTCCATCATCGCGTTGAAAGTAGCTTTGCGGTCCATGCATCGACGTTGCCACGAAATGACACAGTGGTCAAGTAACCGTCCTTTGAATCTTCTACCGATTGTCAACAGCCTCGAGAGACGATGGCTCATCCGTTCTGTTTCGCGTCCCAGTCTTCGGCGGCCAATCCGAAGACGGCTCGATGGCCCGACGTTCAGCGAATGATCGTTGCGTGCTTACCTTGGTTTCGGTGTCCGGCTTGCACATTCCTTCCATTGTTGGATGACACTCGCACACGCTGCCACGACGATCCTGTCCGACTGCAAGCTCTAAATTGGTTCCCCCTAAAGGTCTCCCCCAATTTTGAGCTTTGCGCACCGGATCGACGCGGCGGATCGCGGAGCAGGTCAACCAACAATGAGAGGAACCAAGACGATGGCAACAGAAAACAAGAGCAATCCCGCCGCTCAACTTGAACCACGGCAACGGGGCTTTCCGCAACATGTCGCCTTTCCCAAGGACCTGCACACCAAAAACCAGGAGAACAAATATCATGCCCAAAACGACTAAACACCTGCTTTCAACTAAATCACACCGACCATTGCCGGGTCCGTTCATTTTGAAACGCGGTGACATCGATGAACCTCATGTCGTCGATGTCGTCTGCCAACAGACTGGCATCGTGATCGTATCGCATCCATATCGTCAAACCGCAGATGCGATCACTTGTGCCAACCTAATTGCAGATGCGCTCAACTACTACCGCGTTCAGCCCGCTCTCCGGGTAACCACTCGGCGGCCATCCTGCTTCACCTATGCGGCATCTGAGATCGGCCCATGGGGCGTTGACCTGTTTTACTTGACGCCGAGCGCCAACATCTACATCGCGACGGTGGACCAATTCGATACCGCCTGCAAATCGATCCTGGTCGCACAATGGATCGTAGATGCTCTCAATACACTGGGACGGGAGCCTGGCCTCAACGATGACAGCGAAGGCTTCGCAAACATGCTTTTTCCCAGCTTAGGAAACGGCTTTGCATGAAAGCGGGCAGGTGACAATGCGAAGCACGTCGTGCTTTTCTTTTGACTTGACGCGTCAGTGCGGCGGTCTCCACCTCGTTCAACTCGGCGAGGTCGGAGTCGAGCATGACCTTCTGCTCGCGAACCAAAATGATTCGCTGTTCAATTCGCTCCAGGGGAATCGTTTGGAATGTCACAACATCTCCAGAGTGCAGGCGTCGTTCCACGAGTCAACTCAAGACGGGTTTGCGCTTCAATGGTAGGCATTACCGACGCTGATTCCGACGAGAGGCTTTGGTTCAAGTGCTTGCGATGTTTCGTAGATGCTGCTTTCAGCCGCCGCACGCCTCGTTACGGGCATTCGCGGAATGTGGCAAGCCCTTGCTCTCCCGTTGCCCCGGTCTTTGCGCGACCGATAAACGTCCCAACTTGGGACACAATCATCTTTCCGCAACCAGCTGCACTTGGATCCGATTGATGGTCGGTAGTGATTCACTGCGCTCGCATGCACGCATGTCGTTCTCTTCGACCCAACAAACGAGCGCGTTGCTGAAAAGCATGTTCAATTCGCTGAGGTGCCTGCCTTCGATGGTGATGAGCGTCCGTGGACTTGAGAACGTCTCGAGCTGAATGCAACCGGCGTCGGTACATCTGATCCTGCGAATGTCACCGTAGGGAAAGCTCTCACAGGTCCCGTTCCGGAACCGCAGTTGAAACATCATCGGCGGAAGCTGCGACTCCGGGATCGCCTGCCAGGGCACATCACGCGTTTCACTTGAAACCGGCGTCAGATTCGGTGCCGCTGTTGAACTCATCTCGCCAAACGCACGTGACGCTGTCGCCATCAGTATTCTCCTCGCGTTATGCTGGGCCGAGCCCTATGGAACGCCCAAAGTCTCTACCAAGCGATCTATCATTCGCATCGCGGCGGTGGCGGCCAACCTCTTGATTTGCTTCGGGCGCCGTTACTCCCACCCCAAGCCATTGGTACACACGTTCGCGGAACGATTTCACAAGCTGCGAGACCTGCCGAGCCTGTTCCTCGCTTCGACCTCCTCCCTCGAGAGCCCTGGCTGCCTCGCTTCCCGCTCTCAAGAGTTCCGTCGCGGAGAGTTGCTGTCCGCTCTTCTCGATCGCTTGCCTCATTCGAGCTT
>JBCBOT010000601.1:0-2740 GCA_039821165.1 Planctomycetota bacterium
TTCTAAGATTCGACGTTCATGACTCCCCGTAATCGTTGGGAACAGTAACACTCTCGTAACGAGTTAACGACGTTTCTGCGACAACCGCAGTTCGGGGCTCGGTTTGCAACGAATCTGTCGCGTCCATCGGTTATTTCTTCTCAGTTTAGTGACAGGCGGACCTGCTACGATGTCGAAAAACGTACGGATTCTTTGCGATCTGACCCAGTCCTGGTCCGAAACTGGTGGTGGCATTCGTACGTATTTGACGGAAAAGCGTGACTGGCTCACCCGTCATACGCCTCACAGACATATTCTGATTGTCCCGGGGGACGCCGATCGGGTGACCGAAGACGGCCGACATATCACGGTCGAGATCGAATCGCCGCGGGTGCCTGGAAGCCCGATGTACCGGTTACTTCTCAGAAATCGTTCTGTTATTCGCGCGCTTCGCTACCACCAGCCTGGGGTCGTTGAGTGTCTTGATGCCTACAATCTACCCTGGGCAGCGCTTGCCTACCGCAAGGAACGACCGAACACCGTTCTTGTGGCGGGGTATCGAACGGACTTTCCGGAGGTCTATCTAGATGCCCCCCTTCGCAAGCGGTTGGGCGGTTGGGCTGGCGCGCCCCTTGGCAAGCTTGGTTATCGCTATGCGGCGCGGCTCTATCGAAAATTCGATGGCATGTACGCCCTCGGCCGACCTATGGCCGACAAATTGGCAAATCTGACAGGTAACCCCGTCGATGTGTTGCCGCTTGGCGTGGATACCAAGGTCTTTTCGCCAGCGGCGCGAGACCCGGAGTTGCGAGCGGCGTTCGGCGTTGGTCACGAGGATCCACTCCTTGTTTATGCGGGTCGGCTCGATGGTGAAAAGCAAGGGGATGTCATTTTGAATGCCTTTGCCGAATTGCCCCGGGACATGAAGGCGGGGCTTGTCCTTCTGGGCATTGGAAACTTGCTGGATGAATTGCGTGATTTTGCGCGGGAGCGAAACTTAAACGCCCACTTTCCTGGTTTCGTATCTGGTCGCGCAGACCTTGCCCGCCATCTTGCCTCCGCTGATCTTTATGTCTCGGCCATGGCCCACGAAACTTTCGGGATTTCGATCATTGAGGCCCAGTCTTGCGGGCTGCCGGTGATCGGTGTTCGCGCTGGGGCGATGCCGGATCGTGTCTCGCCGGATCTCGGGCGGCTCGGACCTGTCGGCGATGCGTCGGCCATGGCGGCCTCGATTAGGTCGGTTTGGGAATCTGGCAAAGCGATTCCCATGGCGGCGGCGGCCCGAAAACATGTCGAAGACAATTTTAGTTGGGACCGAACATTCGACCATTTGTTTGGAACAATCTATGCTCAAGCGAGCCGATCGTCTCTGCAGCGACGAGGTCTCGACGTGCAGGGCGACAACACTTTGAGCCTCATGGAAGTACAAGCATAGACCCCTTCAGGTGCCACGCGTAACGAGAATGGCAACGTGTCGGTTCGAATAGAGGTAGATCGCGATCGGCGGAGAGACTAAGCGCTTATTATATCCGGGGGCGGTTCATTCGCCTCCGGTTTGTGTTTGAACACGGACGATGATGTCGTCCAGTAAGTCGCTCAGGGTGGCGGCGGTTGGACGATCGCGCCAGTTGATGCCACACGAAAAGTTGCCGTGTTGAAAACCAGGTACGACGATTTCCTGATTGGCGCGGGCCTCTGGCGAATCGACGCTGGCCGTAAAGGCATCACCTCGACAGGTAGGCGTTCCGGAAAAGGGAGCCATGCAAGGATCGACCTGGGAGTAGTCCTCGGTCCCATAAACCACCGTTAAACCAGGTGCCAGATTTTCGAAGGCGTCTTCTTCAAACCAGAAGGGTGGGTCCGCCTGCGCGCTCTGGGCCGGCTGTCCAGACAACATGATGTAGCCTGCAGCGGAAAGGGTTGGGCAGTCCGTATCTGAACAGTTTTGCGGGTTTGCATTGCCGAGCCGTCCATTAGCGCTTGCCGCGAGCAGGGTGACATAGGCTCCGAAGGAATGTCCACCAAAGACAATTTCATCCGTGGACTGCTCTTGGGACACTTCTCCATGTAATGCAGCGATGTCGCTATAACGGCTCGTACGGGTGCGAGTTGTTATGCCGGTATCCAGATAAGGCATGAGAACGCGAATACCATTTCGTGCCGGAACATCGCCCCAACAAATATAGGTCTCTGGCGACGATCCAGCTCCATGGCTGAAGATCAAAGTTGCACTCTCAGGGGTCCAGTCATTCGGGGTGAGTGACAGGACTTCAACACCCGTGCCTCGCCAGTCATTTGTCCGTTCGATTACTGCATCTGGTGAGAGGCTTGAGATATCGAGTGGTGATCCTTTTTTGATCCAGGCGGTGTTGGTTGAAGGTGTAAACCAGGCTGCATAGCCTCCTACGAAAAGGGTTCCCTCCGGATCATCCGGGAATGGCGATTCTTCAAATGTGCGAACGCGCGCAAGGTCTTCATCCGGCTCACGGTCAACTGTGCGAAGGGTGTAATGCGTTCCATCGGTCGCAGTGCGACGCTCAATGTAAAAGCCCTCCGTGGAGAAATAGCTGGTTGGAAAGTGTGGAACGCCTGGGTTTTCGGCAATGAAATCGGGCTCGTATTGAAGCTCCAATCCTATCAGAGAGACCTGTTCACTGTCTTGATTATCCTCGGACTGATATCGTGTATGTTCAGCAGTTTGAATGTATCGGATAGGTCGCCCAAGCTCTTCTTCCACAAATGCGTCGAGGTTCAGTTC
>JBCBOT010000602.1:0-2733 GCA_039821165.1 Planctomycetota bacterium
GGTTGAGCCGTCCGTGAGGGGAAAGCTCCTACGGAGTGCCTCGCGACAACGGGCGGCTGCGGGGCGAGCGCGGAAGAGTAGAACCACGAAACATACGAACGACACTAAAAATGCGGGCTGGAACGGCATGCTTCGCAGGGCAAAGCACGACCAGTCGGCACGGTCGGCGCCGGGACGGTCGCGTGGCGAGCGTGGAAGAGTGAACCGCGAAACACATGAATGACACTCAAGACATGCGGGCGAGAGAGGGGAGGTTGCGGAAGGCGAATCCAGACAACTTGCAATTGGCACACGCTGCGTTGTGGGGCCGGTCTTGGGGCGAACGCGGAAGGATGAAACCACGAAACAGACGAATACACCAAAATTGCGTGGGCGAATGACCAGTCTCAGTGACGTTTGGCTGGCCTACCTCATTCACTGCCCCACGCGACCCTCAGCTCCCGAACTTGGATCGGAATCGGGCGAAGTCGAAGAGGTCGATGACTCCGTTGCCGTTGGAGTCGAATTCGTCGAGGTAGCCGTCATCGCCTCTTGATTTTCCGAAACTGCTTCGGAAGGCCGCGAAGTCGAATAGGTCCACCACGCCGTTCGCGTTGCGGTCGCCGTATTTTCGATAGAAGCCGTCCGTGGCGTCAATGGAGTACGAGTCGCCAACGACGCCGTCACCATCGCCATCCAGGCTCATCCCATTGCCTTGAATGAAATCGGCGTTGATCAACAATTCGTAGTTGCCATCCACCAAAGATCCAGTGGATTCCACCAATGCTCCAGACAAGAAGGTGATGTTGACGACCGTCTTGCCATCGATCTCACTCGGAATGGCTAGAACATCAACGAGTTCGTCGGTGTCGATGTTGCGTACTTGGAACGGGGTTCCGGATGAGTCGATCTCCACGACTTGATTGAACGTGACTTTGAGCTTCTTCAGGGACGATCGCTGCGGATCGCCGGCGTTGATGGTCACTTCCTCCACCGTCGCTTCCACAATGTCTTGGATTTGGATTTGAACGGTGTTCGTGTCCGAAAGCCCATTGGAGTCGGTGACACGAACGGTCAGGCTGTATGAGTTTTGGGTCTCGGCGTCGATCTGATTTCGATTGGCCACGAACAGCAATCCCGCTCCTGTTATCCCAAAGGTGCCGAGCGGATTGCCGGAGAGGATCTCATACGTCAGTTGATCAGGGCTCGCGTCATTGAGGTCCGCGTCCTCGGCGACCAACTGCACGATGGCTTCACCGTTGGTCGCGTTTTCCGCGACCACGGTTGCGACGTCGTTCAGCACCGGAGCGTCGGGGATCGGGGCGATGTTAACATTCACGAATTCTGGCTCGCTGGTGTCTTCGCCTCCATTTTCTTCGCCGCCGTTGTCTTGGACGAAGAAACGAAACTGTTCGGACTCGGTCGAGTCGTTAATCGGCCGATAGAACACTTCGCCGGACGGAATCGACAATGGCAATTGAGTTTCCGTAATTGCCGCACCACCTGGCGTGAGTGAGAGTGTTCCCGCGGTCGGTAGCCGATCCAACCAGAACGTGAGTGCTTGGGTGACCTCTGGGTCGTTGTCGTCCCCGTCGAGGATGATCAACTGCTCGCTGTCTTCGTCCACTAAGACGGATTGAGCCGACGCGATGGGTTGCGAATTAGCGACGACAGTGAACTCCCGGATAAAGTCTCCACCCTCGGTTCCGTTGTCTTCTCCATCGAGTCGTAATCCGGCCGCATCGTGAATGCTCTGCGATGCGGAGCTAAACACGGATAGTTGATACGAACCCGGCGGCAGAACCATGTTGGACGCAAGTTCAAGAGTCACGCTTTCGCGGTTCGAACTCACACGCGGCAGCACTGCGAATTCGAGGTCGTCGCTGTCTCCGAACAGTCCGTTGGCCCCGCTGGATCGAAGGTCGTATACCGAAATCGCTGAAGCATCGACCACGTTGATGGGCTCACTGAAGTCAATCGTGACCGCGTTCACTCCTGCGGAAACGCCTCCCGCATCGATTACCTGCGACGGTGAACTCGCGACAATGGTTGGAGGCAGTGTGTCGGTGCTAGTGCCTTGGAATTCGAACGCGCCGAGATCGGCAAATCCTGGTTGCCATTCGAACTCTAATGAATTGGCGTTGGTAAGGTTCGACTGTTGATCATAGTTGGCGAGTATCACGAATCGGCCATCGCCAGGAGCAAGTCCAACGGTGGGAGTTAGTGAATCAGGCGTGTCGCCGTAGTGGAATTCAACTCGCCCATCTTCGAAAAGCTTCGCCGAGAACTGCACCAGCGAGCCATTCGTCTCAAGGGAAGCTTGCCAACGAATCAGGGCTTCTGTTGCCAACACATTGACGAAGATGTCGTTGCCTGCGCCCGCAGTTGAGAGTTGATCCCAAAGCGGAGCGATCCGGGGAAAGTCCGCAAGTTCTTCGGTCGAGTTCGTTCCGTCTGTCAGGTTGGTGTTGCTGCCGAACTGCAGCAAACCGTTGGAGGAGACAAAGACTTGGTTGTAGGTCTGGCCGAAGAATGGGAATGAGAATCGAAGATTCAGCGACCAGATTCCGTTGGCAGATCGCCAGTTTTGCGGCGTGCCGTTGGCGACGAACTGGCTACTCCCGAGGTCCGTTTCAACGTAAGTGTTCGTGCCAAGATTTTGTGAGTCGGGATCATCGGCTCGTTTGCCGCCAAGCCGATCGAACGATGGTGCCCACGAACTGTCGGCACGATCGATCGCGGGAGAGTTCGCGG
>JBCBOT010000603.1:0-2717 GCA_039821165.1 Planctomycetota bacterium
TCTTTCTTGCCGGGGCACTCAACGCAACGCCGCCAAATATTGTCTTCGTGATCTCTGACGATCAAGGCTACGGCGACCTTGGCTGTACCGGCAATCCTGTTGTCAAAACGCCGAACATCGATAAGCTCGCCACCGAAAGTTCCGGTCTGAGCGATTACCATGTTGCTCCGACGTGCTCGCCCACGCGATGCTCTCTTTTGACAGGGCATTGGACCAATCGCACAGGTGTGTGGCACACGATCATGGGGCGTTCAATGCTCCGCGAAAACGAAGTCACGATGGGCCAAATGTTCTCCGAGGCCGGCTACGAAACCGGCATGTTCGGCAAATGGCATCTTGGGGATAACTATCCCTATCGACCAGAAGACCGAGGTTTCACGGAAGTGTATCGGCACGGTGGCGGTGGTGTCGGCCAAACGCCTGACGTATGGGACAACGCGTATTTCGACGGCTCCTATTTCCATAACGGCAAGATTGTCTCGGCGTCAGGTTTTTGTACGGACGTTTTCTTTGAGCAAGCCCAAGCGTTCATCAGCAAGAATGCAAAGGAAGAGAAACCGTTCCTCGCCTACATCGCGACCAACGCGCCACACTCACCGCTGCACTGCCCGACAAAGTACACCGGCATGTACAAGGATCAGCCCGAAGGCACTGCGGCGTTCTTCGGCATGATCACCAACATCGATGATAACCTCGGCAAGACTCGCCAGTTGATCGATGACCTCGGCATCACCGACAACACGATCTTCATTTTCACGACCGACAACGGAACCGCCGGTGGAGCGAAAGTCTACAACGCGGGGATGCGGGGCAAAAAAGGTAGCCCCTACGAAGGCGGCCACCGTGTACCGTTTTTCATTCATTGGCCGGCCGGTGGATTGACCAAACAACACGATGTGAAAGAACTCACACACGCCGTGGACGTGGTGCCGACTCTGCTTGAACTCGCAGGCATCAAGAAACCTGATCACGTGAAATTCGACGGCGTCTCCATCGCCGCTTTGCTTGACCCAAAGAAAGACGTTGATTGGCCCAAGCGTTTCGTGATCAGTGATTCGCAGAGGGTACGCGATCCAATCAAATGGCGTGGGTCATCGGTGATGTCTGGGAAACACCGGTTGGTCAATCGCAAGGAATTGTACGACGTCGCCAGTGATCCTGGGCAGCAGACTAATATCGCGGGCAAGCATCCGGAGATCGTTGCAGAGATGCAAGCGTTTTACGAAGAGTGGTGGGCCGAGCTGAAACCTACATTTTCGCAAACGACAGAGATCTACTTGGGACACGCAGAGCATCCGGTGGTGAGCTTGACGGCACATGATTGGATCCAGAAGGTCTATCCGCCGTGGCACCAAGGATCGATCCGCGCGGCGAAAGTTGCAAAGAGCGAAAACAAGAATCTCAAGCATGAAGGCCATTGGGCCGTCAAAGTTCTAAAGGACGGACGCTACCGCGTTGCGCTCAGACGCTGGCCCGTCGAGTCTTCGGCCGCAATCAACGAGGCGCTACCGCCAGGAGATGGCGTGCCAGGGCCGGCGCAGGCATTCCGCACGGTCGAAGGCAAATCCATCGGTGCGACTCACGGCGTCCTGCGAATCGACGGCGAGGATTTGGGACGTAAACCTGTCGTCCCGGACGCAGAAGAAGTTGTGTTTGAAACCGAGTTAAAGAAGGGGTCGCACAAGCTGGCACCTTACTTCGTCGTCCGCCAAGGCGAACTTGGAGCGTACTACGTCGTTGTGACCAGTCTCGATTGAATGATCACGCGACCAAGCCAAAGAGAGACACGAGAGCATTTCCATCGTCTCTCGTGCCGGATCGTACGGTCACAATCACGAAGGCAGGCAAGGTCGCTGAAGGTGCCGCGACGTCGCAAGTGGAATAGGTGCCTATTCTTGAATCGGCCAACCGTCCGTTCGAAAACTCGAAGCAGGCAGGCCAGCCTTGTTGGACAAGTTGGGTGTGTCGCCGCTTCCCCAAGCAAACCGGGCCGCAACCGGCTGCGAAACTGCCTGGCTCGTGACGACGATGGTATTGCCGTCAATGGCAGCCTTCGCTGGCACGAACTTTTGGTCGGCGCCGGCGATGGTGAAATGTGTCAGCGGCATGCCATCGCTGCTAATAAGTCCGCTATCACTCTCTTCAAAATGCAAACGAATGGCTCCCGATTCAACCGAGTGACTGGAAAACTTCGGCCCGGACGCAATCAGATCGGATTGGCCGTATTCGTAGCCGCGCCAGTCGTTCACCCACCGGCTTTTTCTGCTTGGGGTGAATGCTAGATGGATTTCCGATGTCCATCGTGACAACCATTCCGGTGTTTGGGAGTGACAGGGCCATCGCTTGAGCTTCACGCAGAAACGCGGCACTGACCGGTTCCTGTTTGTAAGCGAACGGGGCAATCTGGACGAAGTAAAACGGAAAATCACCTTGGCCCCAACGTGCTCTCCAGTCCCGTATCAATGCCGGGAACAGCGTGCGATACTGCTTCGGCCGTTTTACATTCGATTCACCCTGGTACCAAATGACGCCACGAAAGGCGAACGGGATCACGGGGCGAAGCATCGCATTGTAAAGCACACTTGGGCTACGTTGACTGAGTCCCGATGGCGGCTTGTTGCTGCGTGAGAAAAGCGTGCCGAGTTGGGCCGCGATCTTCTCATTGGACTCGAACTGTGAATTGAATTTGGGGAAGTCTCTATTCAAAACTTCTGGGC
>JBCBOT010000604.1:0-2709 GCA_039821165.1 Planctomycetota bacterium
CGCAGACACACACCAGGGCCGCAAAAATGAATCGCATCGTCATCCGCCTTCAAAACGTGAGAGTTCTTTACGGCCCGCCATCGTAGCTAGAAACGGAACTCCATCGCACCCGGTCAGCGATGGTGATCCCGCTCTCGGGTCGCGGAAATCCCGATTCTAGAAGACTGAAAAATTCATGCACGGTTTCACAAACCAGCTGCACCGCGTTTCCACTCCCCCACATCATTCACGGTTCTTTCAAAGAGCAGCACACCAGACTTGATCTTCATCGCCCGAAACTTGGTTCTGTTTTCAATCATCAAGATGTCCTTGGCCGAAAAATCGGCGTTTGCAACCGACAACCTCTCAAGTCGTTTGAAAGGGAGCAAGTCTCGAACCGACAGGCCATTAAACTCACAGTCCCGCATTGTCATCGAAGTCACCTGGGGCGCAGCTTCGGCAATCGTTCTAAGTTGCAACGAGTCCAACTCGACCTCGTCAATTTCGAGTCGATTCAGCGTGGCTCGTGATTTTGTGCATCCAGCTAACAACTCGTCTGGTGATTCAACGCGCGCGAACGAGACTTCAGACAACCGGGTGAATCGAGACAACAATGCTGGCGGAAGCTTGGATGATTCCTTGGGATGCAGCCGTAGCGTAAAAACGTCATGATGAACTGCACCTATCAATCGCACCAACTCCTCGCGGTCGCAGTGCAGTTCCACCTCCCACACATTGGACGCCGCGAGCAGCCCAAGACTGCCTGTGAATTCTTTTCGAATCGAGACCTTGAGGTGATCGCTCATTGGATACCCAGCGAGGATCGTACTCGGCAAACGTTCGCACTCAGCGCCGGCGTCCCGCAACAAGCGCATCTGCTCGTAAACGCTGCCCACATCTTCAGGGATACAAAACGCACTGCACCAAATGCAAAACACGAGTCCCATAAGATCCGACATGCTCGTCCCCGGGTTTCTTAGGTCCGGAACAGCTTACCAGACATCCTCGTGCCCCGAGCAGCTTTCCCCGACATCGTTTTGCCCGACATCGTCTTGCCCGACATCGTTTTGCCCGACGTGGCCCGGCTCACCATCGTCCTGCCGACCGATGGGCTGTTAGGCGAACAGCCCGCTCTCGCCGGTCATGTAGCCGGGAACGCTCCCGCCAAAACTGCTGATCAATGAAGGACAGACATCCAGCGCGCTCACCGAACGCCAACGCTTGGCTCCATCGGGAGCGTTGTGTCGAGCGGGCTTGTAGTGCAACAAGATTCCTTCGGGGATGTGATAGGCATAGGAACCGGTCGCATCTTGGAGATCAATGATCTCGATGCCTAAGCTGTTCGGATCAAGCTGTACGCCGTTGTCCCGAATGTCCAATTCGTCGATGTCGAAGATCTCGACTTTGAACCGCACATCACCAGTGGACGTGACAACGCATTCAAGAGGGTGGCCGTTGATCTTGAGGTGATTCAGCTTCTCAAGTGCTGGGACAAACCGATCCGAAACCGGCTTCACAACGACCCGCGGCGCCATCGCCAAACGTGCCTCCCAGTCCGCTTCAGTCATCCCAATGTATTCGAGCAGCTTCTTAATATTCGTGATCAGTACTTGCTTCGAAATCGGCGACGCGTCTTGAACCGCTCCCTGCCCCATACTCGAGCAAACGATCAGCTCCATGGCCTTCGCATCGCACAGTTCAATGAGCAGTCCGAGTTGATGATTGGCGATACGAACGGCATGCGGAATCTCCTTTTTCCAGCGTTCCAGCCATTCCGATTCGAACTTGTTCTCCTCGTAATCCTTCGGAAAGACCGTTGGCCAATAGCGATGCATGCTTGACGCCACATGGTTCGTAAAGAAGAAGCTGACGTCGGGGAGCGTCTCCTTCAATTGCTTGTAGTACAAATCGAACGCGATCTCGACTTGCGACGAGCGCCGGCGGACTTTGCGGTCGGGCGTTACCCGCTCCGAGGCCAGCTGATGGACCAACTTTCCAACCGTCGACAGCGTCAGCCCGAGCTGTCGGGCGTTCTTCAGAAACTTCGCCAACTCACGAACGGCAACACCGCCACCCACGTTCCGACCGCTCGACTTGACCATCGAAAGGTTGAAAGCCTGGAAGTCACTCAGCTGCTTCGGAAAACACTCGCTTCCCGCCGCGAACGTATCGGGAACGTAGAAACTGTAGTTGTCGAGGTTTTCGGGCATCGGATACGACTGCAGCGAGCCGAAAACGCCGACCTTGACGTCTTGATCCGCCAAGATGCTGAAAACGCTCGGGAACTCCTTGTTCACTTCCGTCAGGTCTTGCCCCAGGTCGCTGATCTCGTGCTGCAAATTTGAAACACCACGATGCAAGCTGGGCCAAGTGATCCAGGGGGACAGGTGGCCTACATCAGCGGTTCGCGTTTCAAAGAGCTCGCTGCGTCCGCGCAATTTGGCGAATGCGGACTTGGGAAAAGCATCGGCGTAAAAGTCGAAGAGCCTTTTCGGCACTTCGTTGAGTTCGTAAACGATCTTCTTCATTGTCCCCACTTCCCAGGGCAATTACGTCGGAACACAAGCGTGTCGCCGGCTTTCTGAACTCCAATACCCGACGATTTCTGTCGGGGAACCAATCTCTCTGTTGGCACGCTGAAAACTCCAACTCAGTGTCCCGTTTCTGCGTCGTTCACGCCAGACGCCGGGACCACAGAAGCGATCTCTTGGTGCTCGGCGTCTATCGATT
>JBCBOT010000605.1:0-2672 GCA_039821165.1 Planctomycetota bacterium
CGCTCCGGGCATCGACCCGACTGCCGCGTTGGGCTTTGCCGCCGACCACTACGACGGCGCGTTGGGGTTCAGCACCGACGCCAACAATGACCGAGCGTTTGCGACCACCGGTCAGACCATCTTCTTTCAAGTCAACGTTCAGGACGGCGCGACTCTGAACTTGGAAGCACTCGACTTTGTTTCACTGAAGACGCGCGGCGACAATCGCACCGGCTCCCGCGTGACCCACACTTTGTTCGTGAACCCGACGGGCGATCCAGCGGTCGATGGGCTAGCCGGCGATTTCGATTTCCTGCTCGCACAAGCCCATAGCCATGTCGCGACCGGCGAAACGGGGCAATCGTTCGGAGACAATTTCACGACCGGTCGATGGCAAGCAAACACCGTGGATCTGTCTGCCTTTGAGGACCTAACGGGCGTCAACACGATCGCGATTCGCATGCACGCCAGCGAAGGCTTGGACCGAGACTTCGGCATCGACAACATCGTTCTTCGGGGTCGAGTCTTCGGCGCGACGGCGATTCCCGAACCGAGCACCGCCTTGGTCTTGCTACTCGGTTCGTCGGTCCTCTTCGGGCGCCGCAAACGTTAAAGCGCCGCGGATCACCCGCCAACGCATCGGTTCGTGAGCTTCCCGATCCCTTCGACGATGACGGAGCAGGTGTCTCCCGCTTTGAGATAGACCGGTGGATCCTTTGCATCTCCGACTCCGGGCGGGGTTCCCGTGAAGATCAAATCACCCGGCTTGAGTGTCACGACTTTGGAAAGATGCTCAATGATTGCCGGCACATCGAAAATGAGCTGCGCCGTCGTGCTGTCTTGCACGATCTCGCCATTGAGTTCCATTTGCACGCTCAAGTTCGAAACGTCGACGGAACGAACCGGAGCGATGCACGGACCGATCGGGCCGAACGTGTCAAATGTTTTGCCCAGCAACCACTGGCCGCCGGGACGTCCCTTTTGCCAGTCGCGTGCTGAAACGTCGTGGCCACAGGTGTAGCCGAAGACGTAGTCGAGTGCGGAAGCCGCCGAAACGTCTTTGGCTTCGCGGCCGATCACGACAACCAGTTCGGCCTCGTAGTCGACACGACTGGCCACACCTGGAAGTCGAATGTCTTCGCCGTGACCGATGAGGGCGGTGTTGAATTTGCTGAAAACGATCGGTTCAGTCGGGATGGGACTGCCGGTCTCGATCGCGTGATCGCGATAGTTCAGGCCGATGCAGAAGACCTTTTCAGGCGATGGCACGGGCGGGAGCAGTGTTGATGGTGCGTCTTGCCAAACGGCATTCGCTTCGGCAGCGGCAAGTTGCTCGAACGACATGTCGAAAATGCCCAAAGCCACCGGTGCCGTCTCCATGACTGCGGACAACGGACAAATTTTGCCCTCACGATAGAAAGCGAACTCGGGATGGCCATTCGGGCCCGTCACGCGGCTGAGCAACATCGGTGGTGTCGAAAAAAGTGGAACGAATTAGACAAACTTCATCGTTGCGGTTCCGTCGTCAATTGCCAAGGTGCGTCGCTGTGGGCCTTTGCTCTCGTGCATCGAAATGATCGGCTGATAGAATGGAAGTCCCGCCTACCCCCGCCTTGAAAAAGCTGCCATGTCCGCGCGTCTTCTTCCTCTTGTCGCACTCGTCCTCTTTGCTTCAGCGGTCGTTCAAGCCGACGACAAACTTCGATTTGATCGAGACATCCGTCCGATCTTGTCGGACAAGTGCTATTTCTGCCACGGACCGGACAACGAACACCGAGAGGCCGACCTCCGCCTCGACATCGAAGAGTTTGCCAAAGCGGACTCGATCGTCCCGGGCGATGTCGAAGCGAGCGAGTTGGTTCGGCGAATCCTCTCGGACGATCCCGACGAAATCATGCCACCGCCGGGTGCGCATAAAGAAATGACCCAAGAGGAAATCGAACTCCTCAAACGCTGGATTCGCGAAGGCGCGGATTGGAGCCAACACTGGTCGTTCGTTGCCCCATCAGGAAAGGTGCAACTCGGGGAACCCGAACCCTGGGTTCGTAACCCGATCGATTCAATGGTGCTCGCGCGATTGAAGGCCGAGGAGAAAACACCGCGCGGTGAAGCCTCGAGGGAAAAACTGATTCGCCGCCTTTCCTTCGACCTCACCGGTTTGCCGCCCACGCTGGAAGAGATCGATGCCTTCGTCGCCGACGAATCCGAGGACGCTTATGAAAAGCTCGTCGACAGATTGCTTGGTTCGTCGCACTACGGGGAACGGATGGCGGTGATGTGGATGGATGCCGCCCGCTACGGCGACACCAGTGTCTATCACGCCGACGGCCCGCGAGACATGTGGGCTTGGCGAGATGCGATCGTCCGTGCTTACAACGACAACATGCCGTTCGACCAATTTTCGATCCTTCAACTGGCGGGCGATTTGATTCCCGACGCCCCGCTGGAGCAAAAAATCCTCGCCGGATTCAACCGGAACAACGGGACCACCGACGAGGGCGGCGCAATCGCCGAAGAGTACCGCGTCGAGTACGCCGTCGACCGAGTCAAAACCACCTCGACGGTCTGGATGGGTTTAACGATGGAGTGTGCTCAGTGCCACGACCACAAGTACGACCCGATCACGCAGGAAGAGTACTACAAGTTCTTCGCGTTTGCATCCCGCCATCACTGCTCACATTGAAGAACGCGAA
>JBCBOT010000606.1:0-2661 GCA_039821165.1 Planctomycetota bacterium
ATGCGGGTTAGGTTTTCGCGGTCACACGAAACCACCAACTTTCCCGACTCCAGGATAGCGACCTTGTTGATCCAGCCTCTCGACCCTTCGATCACCATTCGAGGCTGGTCAAGTTCACAGGCTTCAAAGACGTAGGCGAAATGATCGTCGGAACCGATTGCAAGCGTTGCGGCACGCGGGTGCCATGCTAGCGACAGGATCGCGCCGGTACTGTGATGCCGTGTCACGATGTCAGTGTCGGAGTTGAAATCGATTACGGAAACGTCTTTCCCGGACCAAACGGCCAGCAGACCCTCATTGGCATGGAGTTTGGCGTTCTCGATCGCATGCGGAACGTCGATTCGTCGCAACTCGAAATCCGGACCGCACGCCACCATCACCTTTTGGTTGGACACGATGACGAGCATGGACTCGTCGATCCACTCCGAAAACACGACGCTACCGACAATCGGTGAGGACTCGAATAGCAGGTTGCCGTCGCGATCATGCAGCAGAACGCGGTTCTCGGCGTTGGTTGTGAGCCGATGAGTCTTTCCTTCAGTACGACCGCGTTGTTGCACGGGTTGCGTGGAACCGGGAGCCCTTTTCGTTGCGATGATTTCGTCCGCGCTCAGTGCGTGGATCACGGAGTTTCTGAGCCGGAGTAAGCGGTCGGGATCCAACTCGGCGATCGCGTTGCCATCGCTGAGTTTCTTAATCACGTCGCGACACTCCTCCAACGCCCCCGCCTGGTTGGTCCGGACTCGCTGTTCGACTTGCATGACGTAGGAATCGACTAAGGATCGCTTGGCGGCTGACTCGGCGAGTGTCAGTTGGGTGACCATAGACCGAAGTGAGTTTCCGTCTCGATGAAACTTGAACGCCGCGGCCGTCGAACCGGCGACCAACATGACGGTGGCTAGCACGAGAGTGCCGACCAATCCACTCATCAATGGATTCCGCTGGATCGAGCGGGTCCATTGCTCGGTGATACGCAAAGGCCGCGCGGCGATTGGTGTGCCATCACGCACACACTTGAGGTCGAGCGACAATTCGATCGCTGATCCGTATCGGTCTGACTTGCTTTTTTGCAGGCACTTCATGCAGACCGTGCGAAGATCGATGTTCGCCGACTCGCTCGGAATCGGGGCCGGCGTCCGCTGCGAAACCATCGCCAACATCTCAGTCAGGCTGTCGCCTTCGTGAGGAGGTCTTCCGCAAAGCATGAAATACAGGACTGCCCCGAGACCGTAGACGTCGGTCTGCACTCCAATTTCTTCGCCCCGTCCATTCGCTTGTTCTGGGGCCATGTATGGGAGCGTCCCGACCAACTGGCCGGTTTGGGTCCAGGACAAAGAACACTCCTCGAATTTGGCCAAGCCGAAGTCAACCAGGCGTGGTGTCCCGTCCTGTTCGAGGATTATGTTCTGCGGCTTGATATCACGGTGGATCACGCCGCTCGCGTGAGCAACGCCCAACGCCTCGGCGAGTTCAATCGCGATCTCAACCGCCTGTTCTGTTGACAACTGACGATCGCCGACGCGTTGTGAAAGTGGTTCTCCGTCAATGCACTCCATGACGAGGAAATGCATCTGGTTCGCAACGCCCGCGTCCAAAATGCGGACGATCGACGCGTGCCGCAGTCGCCCGATTGCTTGGGACTCGCGACGGAAGCGGCGTATCTCCGACTCCGTTGCCTGCTCTGCGGTGTGGAGGACTTTGACGGCAACCTCTTGCCCGGTGGATTCTTGTGTCGCGAGGTACACGAGACCAGACCCGCCACGACCGATCAAAGATCGGATTTCGTAACCCGGGATCGCTGGAACAGGACCCGCGCTGGTCGCTCGGGCTGGGTTGGAGTCGATCGGCGGAGTGATCGCGCTGCCGATGGGCGGAGTGTCGCTTTGAAGACTGATCGGACCGACCGACGAGACATCGCGCGTCGCTTCTTCAAAGAACACGTGCACTTCAAACTGGCGTCGCAGGTCGTTTTCATATTTCGGGAAACGGCGGACGTATTCTTGGATCTCAGGCGTCTCACCCGACTCCTGCCGCAGTAAGACTTCGTTGTAGCAAAGCTCCAGCGTCGCGATGCCGTGATGTTGCTGATAGGGATAGGCCTCGAGATACGATTCGACAAGCTTCTGTTTGCCATCACGCCAATCCAGGCGTTGGCGATCGACGAGTTGCTCGATCAAGTCTTCGGCGCGCCCGAGCGAATGCGTTCCCATCTCGTTGTGGTTCATTGTGATGTTCCTTGATCCTCCACGATGCCGAGTTCAAACGCGACTTGGCGTAAGCCTCGACGAAGATCGGACCTCAGTTTTTCGGGCGAAGCCCCTTGCTCCAACCCGATTTCCTCCCAAGTAACCGACTCGCATCGCCGGTCGAATGTTTTCTGTTGTGACTCGGTCAGTCTCGCTCGAACTCGAGTGATGATCTCTTGCTCTTCACTCTCGATGAGTCGGTCGATCGGACGGTCTTCACTGCCCTCGACGTCAATGCCATTTGAAAAGTCTGCCTGCCGATTGACATAGCACTCGGCTCGAAAATGCCGTGTCCAATCGATCAAACGATTCTGCGCCATTCGAACCAGCAAGCCGATGAGTTGACTGTCCGTTGCGACTTGAAGCTTCCCGTCTCGATACGCAACGAAAAACTTCGACATGACGGATTGGGAGA
>JBCBOT010000607.1:0-2643 GCA_039821165.1 Planctomycetota bacterium
CGACGCGTTCCGCGTCGTGACCAAGACGCACTACGACGTCGGAAAAGCGGGCGGCGAGACACGGGTGTATCCATTGGTGTCGATGAAAAGCAACTACCTTTCGCACGCAGGAACTCACACCTCGGCGTGCGGGACAACGGCCTACATCGGTGACCTCTCGGCGCAGGGACGTGGCTATCGGCAAAGCGTCTTTGTATGCGAACCCATCGGGCATCTCGTCACGCGATCCATCATCCAATCGGATGGCGTCCGTTTTGTCGCAAAACGAGCTGAACCGAACCGAGACTTCTTGGCATCGACCGACACCTGGTTTCGCCCCTCGAGTCTGGCGACGGGTCCCGACGGCGGCCTGTACCTTGCCGACATGTATCGGTTGTGGGTCGAACACCCAAAATTCTTGCCGAAAGAAATCGCCGAAAAGCTCGACTGGCGAGCCGGTGAAGATCGGGGCCGAGTCTATCGGATTGTTCCGACAGGTGCGAAGTCCCAGCCTTATCAAGCCCCCGAATCGATCGATGACGCAGTACGTTTGCTGACGGAGCAGAATGGCTGGAGGCAATTCACCGGGCAACGACTGATCGTTGAGGCTGGCTTCACCAACGCCGCACCGCGCCTCCGCGAATTGTTGCACCACAAGAATCCCACGACGCGGCTCCATGCTGTTTGGTCGCTTGCCGGACTCGAGCAACTGGAACGAAACGATGTGCTGACCCTCGCGGCAGACTCGAACCCGCAAGTAAGAATCGCCGCGATTCGCTTGGCCGAACGATTCCTCGAGGAATCGCAAGTCTTTGAGTCCGTGATTCGCGCAGCAGCCGACAGCGACTCCCGTGTTTGCCTCGCCGCTTGCATTGCACTTTCGAAGTCAACAAAGAAGGAGGAAGTCACACGGGTCCTATGCCAATCCGTTTTGCGTCATGTCGGGGATGAGATGTTTGTCGACGGATGGCTTTCGTCTGTCGGCGAACGCTCCGGTGCAATCCTTAGCAAACTGGCTTCAGCGTCTGCGTTTTGCTCCGACCGAGAACACGGCGATGCGGCTTTGGTTCGCAACTTGGGGATGGTTGTAGGTTGCCGAGCGAAGATGGATGAAGTCGCCACGGTCATTGATCTGTTGTCCGCCACGGGGGCGAACCCCGCTTGGTGGGAAATCCCAATGATCGATGGCCTCGCGATCGGACTCCGACGTCACAGCGGATCACGCTTGTCGATTCAGCACTTAATCGCGAAACCACCGATCGAGTTGCAACACTCTGTAACCCGACTCCAAGAATCTCTGGCGCACTATCAGAAAATTGCGAGCGACCGAAAACAGAGCGTCGAAACCCGTCGCGAGACGATCGCGTTGCTTGCTCATCAACCCTTCGAGGACTCGGTCGCCGCCTTCCGGGAACTATTGAAGTTCGATCAACCGACGGAGATTCAACAATCATGTTTTGATGCGATGGTGGCTTCTCGGTCCAGCAACGTCGCCGAGGTGTTGCTGGAGGCGTGGCCTGACTTGGCACCCAGTGTCCGTGGCGTGGCGACGGCGGAATTACTTCGACGCACCGATTCAACGCGAAAAGCGCTAGCAGCGATGAAGTCCGGCCGGATCGATGCCAAGACGCTGGGGATCGATCAACGTGTTCGGCTGTTGAAACACGCCAACGCTGACATCCGTGCCCAGGCGACATTGCTCTTCGGCGGCGCCGTTTCCTCCGACCGTCGTCAGATCGCGAGCAAATATGAAGCTGCCTTGGCGATGGAGTGCTCCGCCACACGCGGGGCGGATGTGTTTCGCCGCGTCTGCGCGAATTGCCACCGAGTCAATGGCGAAGGCCAGGAGACCGGTCCCGACCTTAGTGATTCGGCCAACCGTTCAAAACTGGCCCTGCTTCACGACATTCTGGATCCGAATTCAAAAGTCGAGCCTCGATATCTCGCCCAAAACATCCTGACCAGCGATGGAACGATCTACAGAGGGTTGGTCTCGAGCGAAACCGCCGATGCCGTTGTGATTTCAATGGCCGGCGGCAAGCAGGCCACGGTCAATCGAGACGACATCGATAGCATGAAAGTGGACACGGTGTCGTTAATGCCCGAAGGGATCGAAAAGGATGTGACTCGCCAACAAATGGCAGATTTGCTGGAGTATCTGACGCGTCCTGCGCGTCGATCGAGCACTGATAATGCGGGGATCTGACGCAGCGGTTAGACTGTTGGTCCCCAACACTCCTCCCTCCCGCTCGACATCATGTCGCGATCAGCCTTTCCCGCCCCCGAGCTCACTCGGTTCGCGATTTGCTTGATTCTCGCTTTCTTGATGCTCCCGTTGCGCGCTGATGAGCGCGAGTCGTTTTTTGAAAACGAAATCCGCCCACTCCTGATCGAAAATTGCTTGGAGTGCCACTCTGAGGAGACAGAGCGAAGCGGGAACCTCGGTTTGGATTCGGCACAGGGCTGGCGCAATGGTGGTGATCTTGGACCTGCGATCGTCGCTGGCGAGCCTGATCAAAGCTTATTGATCAAGGCTATCCGTTACGACGAGCGGGATCTGGAGATGCCGCCGGAAGGAAAGTTGCCGGCTCAGGCAATTCAGGCCTTTGAGAAGTGGGTTCGAGAGGGTGCAGTCGATCCACGCACCGCAGCGAGTGGAACAAG
>JBCBOT010000608.1:0-2630 GCA_039821165.1 Planctomycetota bacterium
GTCCGCTTTTAGCCGACGACACACCTCCAGGCCGTCGATCTTTCCGGCGAGACCGGCGTCCAGCAAGATCGCATGGGGCTCCGGTGTCGCCGTAGCGATCTCATAGGCGTCGGGCCCGCTGGTCGCTTCGATGATCTCGTAGTCTTCGTTCGAAAGTCCCATCCGAAGGAGCTTTCGGATGGTCGCGTTGCTATCCGCAACGAGAATCCGCATCGCCTGCGATGCAGCGGCCGCAGCTTCGGAGAAAGACTCCGCAAAGCCCTTTGTGAATTCGCTCGTAAAATCTTGTTCCATGGGTCTCTCTCAGATCGAGCGATTAAACGGCGGCCAGATCCAGCGACAACACCGCGTGCTCCGGTTTCGTCTTGTGATCATCCGACTCGATGGGTTCTTCTGCGGCGACGGTCTCACGAGGAAGACGAATCGTGAACATGGTTCCGGTGTTGACCACGCTCTCAACGTCGATTGTTCCGCCGTGCAGTTCTGTCAGGTGCTTGATAATTGCGAGTCCGAGCCCCGTCCCGATGCCCTGGTCTGCGATCGCCGCTTGGTAATAGGGTTCGAAGAGGTGCTCCATGTGCTCCGGCGCGATTCCACGGCCGGTGTCGCGGACACTGATCCGGAAAAGATTCCCCGAATCGGGCCGAATTTGGACGATGACGCTGCCACCTTCCGAGTTGTACTTGATCGCGTTGGAGAGCAGGTTCAAAAGGATTTGACGGAGTCGGAGCGGGTCCGCGACGACTTCGCTTAAATCACCATCGACCTGCGCGGTGACGTTGACGTCCTGCTCCTTCGCCTTGACGCTCACCATGGAGACGCACTGATCGACCAACTCGGCGAGTGCGACGGGTTGCGGCGCGAGGCGGATCATCCCGGCTTCGGCCTTCGCGTAATCCAGGATGTCATTGACCAATGCCAACAGGTGCTGCGCGGAATCATCGATGTCCTGAACAAACTCCTGCTGTGCCTCGTTCAACTCGCCGGTGCTTCCATCCAACAAGGTTTCGCTGATAGCGGTGATGGTCGACAGTGGCGTGCGAACCTCGTGTGACGTTTGACGCAGTGCTTGCGCCCGCATCGCGACGAGTTGTTCTTGAATTTGATTTTGCAGCGAGCGTTGCTTCTCTTCACGCTGCAATCGATAGCTCGCCAACAAAACGCGAACGGTCAAATAGAGCACAGCTCCCAGCGCGACCATGTCCCGAATCGAATCGAAAATGGGGTTCCAATTCGTGGGACGAGCGCTGTAGTACGCCTGCGCGAACATCGTGGATGCAACCACCGCAACGATGGCGGTCGCCAAACCCAATGCTTTTCGTCGAACCAACGCGTAAGACGAACCGACCGCGACCAGGAAATACAGAATGAGAACAAACCGGTCTTCGAACGCCATTTGGTGCATCACCACCAAGAAGAAGATGGCGGTGCCAAAAATCGCAAAGTCCGGGCTGAATACGCGGGAGAAAAACTGCTTGAGATGGCCCATTGACATCACTCCGGGTAAGTTGCCCGAGTCAAGCTAGACCCGGGGCCAAAGAACCCTAGGTTCCCGTTGTGATGCGCACAGATGTTTTGGCGACCAGCCCTAATTGGCGGGGGTGACCCGTTGCGGTAATGCCGGTCTTTCGAGTCGCGATGAATTCAACGGAGATCCGCAAGAGGAATGACGGAACTCCTAAAGCGAGCCGAGGATTAACCGGCCTCCACCGGAGCCTTACCCCTGGGTACTTCCTTCTTGGTCGGCTCCATGGGTTCAACCGGCGCGGAGCCGTCTTCTGCCGCGGGAACCATGGCGAGAACAAGTCGTACCGGGGTTTCGCGCGGTGGGATGCGATCGGCGAACGGTTCGAATTGCAGGAAGTCCCCCTCGGCGCTGCTCTCGATCGAAACGTCGAGCATGGCGCTGGCGAAGTTCGAGACGCAAATCATATCGCCCGAGTCGGCACGGTAATATTCACGCTTTTCCTCCGGATCCTCCCAAAAGCCACTGCCCGCAAAAACCCAATCTGCTTCGAGTTCTTTCTTGGACTCGATATCTCGCACCCAGCTTCGACCGTCGACGACGTGGAACTCGCCTCCTTCGTCGTACCAACAAACCCAGACCCGAATGACTTCCCCCGTGGGCGGCGAAAACTCCGGTCGATAGCGCACCGGCGAACCCGGCGTGGCTTCGATCGCGAGCAATGCGGCATGTACTTCGCTGGAGGCCGCGATGGCTGCGACGATTGACTCGTGCTCTTTCGTTCCGACCGGGCAGGCAAACATTTCGAGTGGCCCTTGTCGCAGCGTGACGTAACCATCGAGATAAACACGCCCGGCCGCACGATCGACCCAAAGGCGCCCCGTCTTCGAGAGCGCTGTGGCGCCGGGCGGTGCCGAAAACGCAGCGATCGCGTTCTTCTTGGGAAGGTCGAAATCCATCTCTTTCCAGCCCGAAGCGATCTCGTCATCGTCGTCGGCCTCGGCATCGCCCGTCGGCAACGCACGCGAGTCTGGATCCTTGGGCGACTCGGAACCCGAAGCTTCACCTGTGCCATCCATCGCAACTCCGTCGCTGGTCTCGGAGGGTTCCTCGGTCTCGGTTTGTTCCTCAGCCACCACCGGTTCCGCGGGTTCGTTTGCGGTGG
>JBCBOT010000609.1:0-2624 GCA_039821165.1 Planctomycetota bacterium
TTGGGCCTCCGCCTAATCGACGGGCCGGCGCCACGTTGCGCAGGCATTTTGGGACAGCTCGCTGAAAAATTGTTGACTAAATTGCTCGGATAAATAAGCCAAGGGTATCACATAGCAACCACGCCAGTCTGAGCCCAGCCGCTCAGCCCCGCCAGGCAGCCAAACTATTGTCTTGTAGGTGGGAGATAGCGCGATGGGGATCCGCATTCGACAGGTCGGTACGGCATTAAGTCTTGCTGGCGCATTGACAGTGTCTGCGCACGAGGCTGAGGCTCAATCAAGTGATGTCGAGTTGCTCGACGAAATCCTGGTCACGACGCCGGCCCGAGGCCCTCGCGCTCTACAACAAACGCCAGCTGCAGTCGGCGTTGTGGAGAGTGAAGACATTCAAAGACGTCAGGCGCAAACATTCGAAGATCTGATCGGAGACGCCGCCGGCGTGACGATCGAAGGCGGTCCTCGCGGGATTTCTCAAGAGCCAAACATACGCGGCTTTCAAGATGAGCAAGTCGTCATCCGGGTCGATGGAGCGAGGCAAAACTTCAATCTGGCGCACCGTGGTCGTTTCTTCCTGGATCCAGACATTGTGCAACGGGTGGAGGTCGTCAGAGGCGGAGCATCGGCTCTCTATGGCTCCGGCGGACTTGGCGGCGTGATTTCGGTCGAGACAAAAGACGCGGCCGATTTGCTTGCGCCTGGCGAAACGGTCGGTGGCCGGGTCCGAGGATCCTACGCGACCAATGGCGGCGAGTACTTTGGGTCTGGCACGCTTTTCGGGCAACTCGGCAGCCTAGATGCGATCGCTTTTCTCGGGTGGCGTGAGATGACCGACGATCTCGAAGGCGGTTCGGAAGGCGAGATCCGAGCGAGCGAGATCGATAGCAAGAACGCGCTCTTGAAGCTCGGCTTCGAACCCACTGACGCTCTACGGGTGGAGGCGAACCTTCAATACTACGAGGATGAAGGCGTTACCTCTCCCAACGCCAACGCCGAAGCGACCGCGGCCAACGAGGTCAATCGCGACGTGACGGTCGGCTCATACCGACTTGGTTTTGACTACGCGCCAGAAGCGTCAGATCTCGTCAACTTGAAAGCTCTGGTATACTTCAACACCAACGATGTCGAAGAAGACCGCATTTCAGACGGCCGCCTGGACGAAACAGAGTACGAGACGATCGGACTGGACTTCTCGAACAGCTCCAATCTCGACATCGGCGCGCCCGTGATCCTGACATACGGTTTTGAGGGCTATCAGGATACTCAAAGCGGCGAGCGAGACGGCGCAGCGCGTGAGCAGTTTCCTGATGCTGAAGCGACCTATCTCGCTGGCTTTCTGCAAGCGGAAGTAGAGATCACCGAACAACTCACATTTATACCTGGGCTCAGGTATGATCATTTTGAACTGAACCCTGATAGCTCTGCATTCGACGATCGTTCTGAAGGCGAATTGTCGCCGCGCGTCGCCCTGAGCTTCGAGGCGACAGAAAACGTCACGTTCTGGGGAAGTTGGTCCCAGTCGTTTAGAGCGCCCTCGTTGACGGAACTTTACAACGATGGAGAACACTTCTCGTTCAACGCCGGGCCAAATACCTTCGTGAACAATTTCGTTCCCAACCCGGATCTCGAACCAGAGCGCGCGAGCCAGTTTGAAATAGGGTTGCGGACCCGGTTTCGGAACATGGCCGATGAGGGCGATCGGCTAACCGCTTCAGCCAACGCATACTATGCGGACGTAGAGGACTACATAGAGACAACTGTCAGCAGCAACTATGTGTTTGCCGGCCCGGGCCTGTTCACAGGAACAACAACGAAAGACAACGTCGACGCCACTCTGTGGGGGTTCGAAGCCGAACTTGCCTACGACGCGCCGCGTTGGTTCGCGGGCGCAACGCTGACCATACCTCGGGGCGAGACCACAGACAGCGATCAATTGAACTCGCTGCCGCAGGATCGTCTGTCATTGAGCTTGGGTTGGCGGCCAATCGCATCCGACACCGCTTTCGAGGTTGGTGGTCGCGCGACTCTAAGGGATGGACAGTCCGGTGATGCGGAAGACAGCGTTGAAGAAACGCCTGGATCGTCGGTCTTCGACGTTTATGCGGCTTATGCGCCGGACAGCGGACCACTTCAGGGAGCACGGTTCCAGATCGGAGTCGATAACGTCCTGGACCGTGGGTACCGCCTCCACCCGGTCGAACTTGAGCAACCGGGCAGAACAGTCAAGATTACAGGGGCAGTGCAGTTTTGAACGACGCTGTTGAATTGCGTGGAAGCGAAGGGATGGCGTTTGCGCCATCTCTTTTTTCTGCCGCTCCGGCCTCTTCACCACCCGCTAAAACTCAAAGAGACCACGATAGGAGCTGGCGATGTTTATAGCCATGAACCGTTTCAAAGTTGTCCTCGGCTCGGAGGAGGCGTTTGAAAATGTGTGGAAAAACAGGGAGTCTCGACTGACGGAGGTGCCCGGTTTTCAAGACTTTAAGCTGCTCAAGGGACCGGAAGCCGACGATCACAGGCTGTACGCTTCGCATACCATTTGGCGAACCCGCGACGACTTCGAAGCGTGGACCAAGTCCGAACACTTCCGCATGGCGCACCGAGACGCAGGCGACAACAAAGCGAAG
>JBCBOT010000610.1:0-2594 GCA_039821165.1 Planctomycetota bacterium
GCGACCGCAGGCAACGTCAGGATCGAATCGAAGAGCAATAATTCGGCTGAATCGGATTCCCAAGGCGATAGCGCGGGAATCATCGGGGTTGGAATCCAACGTGCCGATGTTGAGATCTCGACGGACAACCAGATCGGAATCGCAGGCGGCGCGGGCATCGCGTCCGTTTCCGGTGACGTAATCGTACTGGCTGATTCGTTTGAACAAGTCGACACGTCGGTCGAATCGGGAAGCGGCGGCATCGTCGCGGTTTCCGAAGCGAAGTCGGACGTCAACGTCGACCATGAAACCCTGATTACGGTCGCCGGCAACGCGACGATCACCGCGGGAGGCTCGGTCGCGATTCGCTCCACGTATGCGGCAGACATGGATGCCAACGCGAGAGCCGTGAGCGTCGCAGGCTTTGCCGTTCCGACGGCGCGAGGCACAATCCAGACCGAGGGCCAGAATACCGACGAAGCCCTGGTCAAAGTCAATTTGGCCGGCGGCACCCTCACCGCGCCGGTCATCGATGTGATCGCCGAAGTGTCGTCGTTGGATCTCTACACGGATGTCGACAGCCGTGGATCGGGTCTGGTTTCGGACGCCGATTCGTTTGCTCGAACCGACGTTTCGGCAAATACCGAAGTCGTGGTTGATGCAACACTGAATGCAGAGGACGAAGTCAACTTCATCGCCAGGCAGTCGGAGTTGGATTTGGTTGCCGATGCGTTCTCCACGTCAAAGGCCAACGGAACAAACTCGGCAGGTGGTTCGCCAAACGCGACCGCGAGAGCTCTGGTGGACACCGCCAGCAACGTCACGACGACCGCGAACTCTCAAATCACGGTCAAGGATTTGAACGTGCGGGCCCTCACCGATCCAAACATGGCGCTCGACGCTCGAGCGAATAACGAAGGTGCCGGTAGCGCGCTGATCGATCCCGTTGAATCGACGACGGTTCAGGCGGACCGAATCATCGATTTCAACAGCAAGGTGATTTTGCCGGTGGCGGATGATCCGATCCTGATTCTTGATAGCGACGGCAACGTTTTAGAGCGGGAGGCGATCACGTTCTCAAGCACCGATGCCTTGATCACGATCGATGACTTGATCAACACCGGCACTCAAGGCGGAACGGTCACTCTCGAGGTGAACACGTCCAACCGTGATTCCGAAATGACCGATCCACGGCAGATCACGGGCTCACCTGACGTGACGTTCCAAACGGGCTATTTGAACGTGACGATCGAGAATCAATCGGACAAACCGATTGAAATCCAAAACATGGATGTCGTCAACGAATCGGCGACGGCCAGCGACTTGATCACGATCCTTGGTTCACCCAATGTCAACGACTTGTCCCCAACTGCGAACACGGATACCGGTGCGACCAACTTGGTGATCCAATCGGTCGGCGGGATTCGGATTGGTGGTCGGATCGACAATCCGTTTGGGTCAACAACGATCACGTCCGACGGTGCGATCGTCACGGCTGAAGTCGGTGTGGTAGACAACGCGGAGATCTCGAATCTGGACTCTGGAGTCTTGTCCAATGCCGCTCAGGCTGGACTTGCGTTTGACTTTGTGAACCCCGTGGTGGAAGTGGTCGAGTCGGGAGCACGTTGGCGAGTTCAGGACAACGAGTTCGCAATTGACCTTGCCTTGGATGACGGGGTGATCCGGGTGTACGAAACGCCCGAAGGCAGCTCGCCCAACGCCATTCGCAGCGACCAACTGCGACTCGAAGCGGGAGGCATTCTTGGCCGTGAAAACTACGCGGTTTCGCTGTTCCCGGGTACCAATGGCGAGACCGTTGTCTCAGGGTTTGGCCAAAACGTGCATCTTGAGATGTTGGGCGGCGATCTGAACGTCAACAACATCAGTTCCGCTAACCTGGTTCGCCTGGTCGCCGACGGGTCGATTCTCGACAACGACCTCGTGGATCTCGCGTCCTCTGACATTTCAGCTCCGACGATCCAGTTAGTCACAACGCCCAACACCGACCCGAGTCCGTCGGCGGAAGATCACGTCATTGGGTCACGATTCAACGCGTTGGAGATTAACGCGGTGGTCGGGTTCTCAGCCATTGCGGGTGGCAATATTACGCTGGTCGAAACGTTGGGAACGATGAATCCGCAAGCGGTTCTGTCTCGCTTCGGTGACATTCGGCTCTCCGTTTTCGAACAAGGCGACGCGTTTGGCCAAGACCTGATCGTGGGCGAAGACTCAATCATTCTCGCCGCAAGTGGATCCGTGACTCTGGAGGCCGGCGACGACATCGATCATTTCGGAGCCATCTCCGGAAAGCAGACCGTCAACTTCTTGGCGGACGTCGGATCCGGTGACGTCGGGAAAGGAGCGACCGTCAACTTGCTCGGTTTCCTCGGTGCCGGAAGCGGTGTCATGGTGACAACGGGCGATGATGCGGACACGATTAACTTCCGAAGGCTTGATTCGATCGTGCAAGTTGACATCTCAACGGCCGGTGGAGCCGACACGATCAACGTAGGCAGTGATGCCGATTCCGCGCTCAGCCTGCTAAGCCCACTGACCAGCATCCTGACGATCGATGCTGGTGAGGAAGCCGATTCGGCGGCCGCCGAATCGGCTTC
>JBCBOT010000611.1:0-2590 GCA_039821165.1 Planctomycetota bacterium
GATTGTTCATCCCCGCGTGCGGCGAACGATCCGCGATCAAATTGAAGCGGCAGCACGGGCGCGGACTTCGGTGACGTTGCTGGATGTGCCACTGTTATTCGAGTCGGGGTGGGACCAGAGCTGCGACGCAATTTGGTGTGTCCATGCCTCTTTCGAAAATCGTGTCCAAAGGGCGCGATCGCGAGGATGGGATGCTTCAGAGCTGTCGCGGCGGGAGGCGAACCAAGTGTCGATTGCACGGAAAAGTAGACTCAGTAATGTCGTGATGCGCAATGATTCAACCTTAGATCGTTTAGAGGAAAATCTTCGCCAGCACTGGGATTTGCTCGTTAAAATCGAGGAGACGGGCGTCGGGGCATCGAAACGCCATTGTCTTTCCGACTGGTCCGCTGAACACTGAAGTCATTCGACTCGTAGAACTCTCCCCTCTTCTTCTTCCAGTCCTTCCCGCCTTTTCTCTTCGCGGCGTCCTCGCGGCGCTACGCAAATGCAATCCAATCGACTTTCCGGCGACGATCGCCCCGGCTCCGGTCGCGGGAATCGCCGTCATTCCAGTCACGGCCATCATCAACGTCGCGACAAGCAACCGCGCCATCCCGACAGCCAAGTGGATCAGCGGATTCGGGAGCTCGATGCCGAGCGAGACCCTCTCTCTTTGCCCGAAGAGATCGTCAGCGAAGCGAACAAGGTTGGGAAACGAGTTGGGATCCCCGAGGGCGACGACCGCCCCGGTCTGAACCTTGCTGCACTGCAAGCGATGGAAGCCGACGAGTTGTCCGCGCTCGCTGTTCAGGAAGGAATCAGCGACCCGGAAACGATCGGCAAGCAGGAACTGATCTTCGAAATCCTCAAGAGCCGAATGCGTGTCGGTGGCTTGATGTATGGCGAAGGCACGCTTGAGATTCTTCCCGACGGATTCGGGTTTCTAAGAAGCAGTAAACATCACTACGTTTCCTGCCCCGACGACATCTACGTCTCGCCAAGCCAAATTCGGCGATTCGGCCTGCAAACGGGAAGCCACGTCGCCGGACAGATTCGTCCGCCCAAAGAGAACGAACGCTATTTTGCATTGCTGCGGATCGAGGCCATCAACCGGCGCGATCCTTCGCAACAGAACAGTTCCGTTCCATTTGATGAGCTGACGCCGCTCCATCCAGACAAGCGCATCATGCTCGAGCACCGTGCCGACGAGTATTCGACACGCGTTGTCGACATGCTCGCACCGATCGGTTTCGGGCAGCGTGGTTTGATTGTCAGCCCGCCTCGCGCCGGCAAGACGATTTTGATGCAGAGCATGGCGCGAGCCGTGCTGGCGAATTATCCCGAAGCGTACGTCTTTATTTTGCTAATCGACGAACGCCCCGAAGAAGTCACCGACATGGAACGCGAAGTCCGCGGGCCCCAGTGTGAAGTAATTAGCAGCACGTTTGACGAGCCTGCTCAGCGGCACATTCAAGTCGCGCAGATGGTGATCGAGAAAGCGAAGCGAATGGTCGAGTCCGGCACGGACGTGATCGTTTTCCTCGATTCGATCACGCGGCTCGCCCGAGCTCACAACAGCGATGGAGAGTCCACCGGGAAATTGCTCACGGGCGGCCTCGATGCGGGAGCGATGCAAAAGCCCAAGGCGATTTTCGGTTCCGCACGCAAAACGGAAGAAGGCGGGTCGCTGACGATTCTGGCAACCGCACTTGTCGATACGGGCAGCCGTATGGATGACGTGATCTTTGAGGAGTTCAAAGGCACCGGTAACCTCGAGATCGTGCTCGATCGCGATTTAGTGGACCGCCGTATTTGGCCGGCGATTGACATCAGCCGAAGCGGAACACGGCGTGAAGAAATGTTGCTCGACGAGGCGGAGTACGATCGCATCTCCTCACTGCGACGAGCATTGGCGGAAGGCTCGCCTGCCGACGCAATGGCGGACCTCGTCAAACGGCTGAAGCAAACCCAAAACAACGCCGAGTTTTTGTTGAGCGTCAAGGATGTCGACTGAAATCACGGGCACCGAAGGGGCCCTACCGACCGGCGACGTGGCAATTGTCGCAAGCCGCTACAACGAATCGATCTGTGACGCGTTGGTCGCCGGAAGCATCGAAACGCTTCAGGCGGCGGGCTATGGTGCGGACTCGATCATTGTCGTGCGTGTTCCGGGGGCGTGGGAACTGCCGCTCGTCACCGCGCGATTGCTGCAACGAGAGAATGTCGTCGCGGCGGTCACGTTGGGTTGTGTGATCAAAGGGGAGACGACCCATGACGAACACATCAATCGAGCCGTGAGCGACGCGATCATGAAGCTTGGCATCGACACCGGCAAACCTATCGGGTTCGGTTTATTGACCTGCAACACGCTTGAACAGGCGTTGCAGCGGAGTGGTGGCAATGTCGGAAACAAAGGAAACGAAGCCGCCGATGCTGCCCTCGAGTTGCTCCGGTTGAACGGCAAGCTGTCGTGAGATTTCTGTGAACGGTAAACCCGTTTGACGCAGCATCTGCCGTTCTTCGTCCGCCCGTCGGTTTACGATGCGATCAAGCTCAGGATCAGAAAACCTGTCGGCAACCCATCCTGAGAGTGTGAGTTCGACGACCG
>JBCBOT010000612.1:0-2585 GCA_039821165.1 Planctomycetota bacterium
TTTGATGATCACGAATGACGTCGACGAGGCCATCCTGCTTGCCGACCGAATCGTACCGCTCAATCCCGGTCCGAACGCTTCGCTCGGTCCCGCGTTCGCCGTCGAACTCGATCGTCCGCGCAGCAAGACGGACCTCAATCACAACGAGACCTTCAAGGGCCTTCGAAACGCGGTCACCAACTACCTGGTTTCGGTGCGGCAAAAAACACGCGACGAGGAAGCGATGTCGTCTGAAGCGCCACCGATCAAGTTGCCTGACCTGAAGCCGAAGAGCTTGATGTTACCACGCGGTCCGATGGCCTAACCCAGGAATTTGACCAAGGTTCATCCACTTTCGATCCGGTGGCGTTGGCGACCCCGAACACGCCTTCACCATCGCAACCCGTATGAGGCGGAAACATGGCTGGTTATGTCGAAATGTTCCGGTTGGGCAAGACGTACGATACGCCCAACGGTCCGGCGGTCATCGTCGAAGATTTCAATTTGAACATGGAGCAAGGCGAGTACGTTTGCCTGCTCGGACACTCGGGGTGCGGAAAGAGCACCGTGTTGACGATGGTCGCCGGGCTCAATCCGATCACCGATGGCGGTGTTGTTGTCGCGAATCATGAGATCGAAGGCCCCGGTCCGGACCGAGGCGTCGTGTTTCAGTCACCGTGCCTGATGCCCTGGATGACGGCGATGGACAACGTCATGCTCGGCGTGAACCAAGTCTATCCGCACGGGACAAAAGCAGAGCGACGCGATATCGCTGCCTACTATCTGACGCTCGTCGGTTTGGGCAACAGTCTCAACACGCGAGCGGCATCGCTTAGTCAAGGGATGCAGCAACGCGTCGGCATTGCCCGCGCCTTCGCGCTCAAGCCGAAGATGCTTCTGCTCGACGAGCCGTTCGGCATGCTCGATTCGCTCACGCGGATGGAGTTGCAGGAAATTCTACTCGAAATCCTGATTCGGGACCGTGTGACGACGTTGATGATCACGCACGATGTCGACGAAGCGCTGTTCATGAGCGACAAGGTTGTGATGATGACGAATGGGCCGCGAGCCCGGGTCGGAAAGATCTTCGATATGCCCTTTGAGCGACCTCGGGTACGAGCCGAGGTCTTGGAGCATGCGGACTACTACGATCTTCGCGCCGACATGATTCAGTTCCTGGAGGACCAGGATCACAAGAAACTCAAAGCGGACGCCGCGAAGCTGGAAGCAAAAAAGGCGGCACAAGAAACCGTGGAGGCTTGATCGATGGCTTCCGTGAAAGAGTCACGCGGGACGTTTTTGAAAGACGTCCTCGTGATCGATGTCGAAGGTTCCACGCCCACGCCGACTGGCAGCGAGCTTGTCAATGTCGCTGTTCAAAAGTCGATGGACAGCGGCTTTCCAGTGATCGAAATGTCCGCGGAAGAGGGCTTGGTCACACTCGTGCTGCCCGTGTTTCGCAGCAATCGCATCGTGTCGCTTGCGGCGTTTGTGGCTTGGGCGAGCGAAGAAGCCATCGGCGTCTTTGAGATCTGGCAACCGATCGGTGAATACGATGAGTTGAATCTCACGGGCGGGTACTTTGGCAGTCTCGAACGATTCCAAAACGTCAGTTCATTCGTCCGATTCGAAAAAGGGTCTGGATTGCCCGGCCAGGTCTGGCGCAATTTGAGTCACGTGGTCCACGACAATCTGCCTCGGCACACGGGTTTCCTGCGGGCCGCCGGCGCCTCTGCCAAATCGCTCCAAGTGGCGGTGGGCATGCCCGTGCTGTCAGATCAATTCATGGCGACGGCACTGCTGATCAGTTCCGACCTTGCCCCGATTTCTCGCGCCTTCGAAGTCTGGCGATACGCCGACGACTCCTTCTTGCTCGAAACAAAGGCTTACCAGAACCTGCCCACGACGCTGCGCCTCGAAGAGGGCGCCTCGGTCGCCACGACCGGCTCGTTACCCGGGCTCGCACTCGAGACGGGGGTGGTCCGGGTTACCGACGCCCCCAAAGTTCTCGGTAACGGACGCGGCAATGAATCATTTACCGGAAAAGGCATTGCGGTCCCGTTCTTTGAGGGCGAACGGCTGACCAACGTGCTCACGCTGGTGTTGTGAGGGCGAGCATGAGCACCACACTACCTGTCGTGAACCGTGATGCCGAGTTGATCGGTCAGTTGTTGGAAGAACAGCAATCGCTCACTGCGGTCGAACAATTCAGTCGTTGGCATGAATCCTCGGAGTCGTCTTCTCCCGCACAGGAGAGGTACTACCAAAGCCTGCTCCCAGCGACGGCCCCCTTGCCGGGTCAGCAACTCGCATTCGAAGTCGACCTGGATGCGTGCAGCGGATGTAAAGCATGCGTCGTCGCCTGCCACACGCTCAACGGATTGGAAGAAGACGAGAGTTGGCGACGCGTCGGTACGTTGATGATCGGTGATGACACCGATCATTCACCCGCCGCGATCCAGCATGTCACGTCGGCGTGCCACCACTGTGAGGATCCCGGTTGCCTCAACGGATGTCCCGTCAAAGCGTATGACAAAGATCCGGTCACGGGGATCGTGCAGTACTTGCAACCGATGCATTGATCGTCGAGATGCCGCACGATCCCC
>JBCBOT010000613.1:0-2570 GCA_039821165.1 Planctomycetota bacterium
TCTTCAAGACGATCTGTGTTGAGCGCGAGCGGCGAGTGCCGGACTCGTAGACCTTCGCGACAACTCCCTGGATCAAGGGACGTGACTCAAGATGCTCGCGGCTGACGTTGCTGCTCCGGAGCATGCCAAACCATGCTCCAAGGATCAACAGTTGGACGAGCAGGTGATGAGGGAGAAAAGGGCGTTTGGGGGCTTCGTTGCGTTTGGGTGACGCGTTGAGCAAACGCGTGGCGGATGCTGCTGCCCATTTGAAAAGAACCGCGACAATGAAGACGCAGGCGGATGCCCAACACAGATTGACGAACCATGTGTTGTATGGCGTCACGGGGCTGACAAAGATCGCCCCGAAGACGCTTACGGCAATCAATACGAGCTGATTTCCAAGCGAAACGAAGTTGGACATGCTCGTTTGAAAAGCGGTCGAGGCTACTTCTTTTTCAGCATCTCATCGATCTCTTCGTCCAACTCTGCGGAACGCACGTTGTGTCGAACGACCATGCCTTTGGCGTCGATCAACATCATCGTCGGAAGTGTTTGGACTCCGAATGCTTTGGCGAGCGGACTCGATTCCAGTCCGCCATCTTCGAACAACTGTGTCCAAGGCAAGCGACTCTTTTGAATGAACGATTCGGCATCGGCTCGGTTTGCATCGACGTTGACACCCACGAGTGTCAGACCGGCTCGGCGATAGCGAGACTGCAGTCGCGCGAGCAGCTTCATGTCCGACTTGCAGGGTTCGCACCAGGTGGCCCAATAGTGAATGATAACGGGGCGGCCGCGGAGCTGCGAAAGTTTGAACTGCTTGCCGCCGATAGTGCTGCCTTCGAGTTCGATGCGTTGGCCTACCGACTCGAGTCGGCGAACCGCGCCGGCGGCCTTTTCTCCCGCTTCGGTACCGCGGAATTCGGCGCTGACGGTCTTGTAGTAAGACAACGCTTCTTTTTCTTTCTCTTCGAACTCTTTGCTGAGAGCGAGCTGCAGCATCGCGAGTGCGGACTCATTCGTCTTGGGGTACCGTTTGGCAAAGTCGCCGAGTGTCTCGTGGTACCACTCCTGAATTTTTTCGAAGTCCGCTTTCGGCGTTTGTTGACGCACCACGTATTCGGTTTGGATCGCTTGATAGTCCGTGTAGGCCGCAAGCTGTTTGTCATTGACCGCAAATTTGCGCGCGACCGATCGGAGTCGACTCATGCCGTCGGGGTAGTCTCCGTTTTGAACCGCGACGCCGACGGTGTCGACCAATTGTCGTGTCCAAGCCGCCCGGTCTTCAGGGAGTCGTGACGCCGTGATCAATTCTTCGACCAAATCGGCACGCTGCGCATTGAGCTTTGGAGCGTCTTTCTTGTCGGCAGTGGCGAGTTGTTGATCGATGGTTTCGAGGTCCGCGACCAAGGCTTGGATTTCCGAGCTATCACCGGCGGTAGCACCGGTTGTTGGCCCGCCGGCAGGTGTGAAGAAGATGCCGGAGGATCGTGAGAGGGCTTCGCCGGGGGCGCCGACGTTCGGAAGGTCGATGGCACGCCAGCGGTCGCCGACTTTGACAAGCGAACCGACCATCAGTTGGCCGCTCTGTTCGCCGTCTTCGTACATCGCAACGACATTTTCATAGACCAGTAGATCACTGGTGGAGCCCTGCGTTCCGGCGGGAACGACGCCCGGCGCTGGTGCGGCAAACTGCAGCCAAGTGGCATCACCGCCGATCGCGGTTTGTTTTCGAGCGAACGCGGCGAAATCGTTGGCCGCACGATCCGCGCGGCGTTCCAGTTCAGCGCGTTTAGCTTTGCCAAGCCCGAGCGACTTCAATTCCGAAGTGGTCGCGAGGACATTCGCGAATCGTCGGGCATCTGCATCTCTGAGTGCGGCGACGATTTCGGCGGAGACTTCTTCCGCGGAGATCTGTTTCCAGCCGTCGATTTTCTTGTCTTCGTCGCGATCGATCGCCCAGCGAGTCCCTGCTGTGCCGAGCCAGCGGAACTGATCCGCTTTTCCGTTGAAATCACCGTCGATGTCTCGATAGACCTCGATTCCGAACTGGAAATAGCACCAAAGATCGATGCGTTTATCGCCGTTGGTATCAGCGAAACGACGCAACAGCGTGCCGTCAGCGGCGGAGACTTCCCAGCCCGTCATGCCTTCGCTGTTGATGTCGCTGACGACGCAACGATTGACTTCTGCGGCAGGCACGCGTTCGTAGACAACGTCGCCTTTTTGAACCGGTTCGAGAGCGAGAGCTTTCGCGGCCGTCGGCGGCGCGGCCGACGCGTTTTGGAGTGTTGGAGTGCCTATCGCCAAGCAGGTAATGGCCAGCGAGAGAACGAATTTGCGATCCATCATTTTGGGGTCCGTGACGGTTTCGAAAGTGTCTAGTGGGTACCGGTTGCGGGCTCCGAAGTCGGGTCGCGGGCCGCGATCCGGACTCGGGCAGCCGGTGAAGGAGCCCGATTATTTTGCCTGAACCTCGTCTTCGAGCGGAATGTCGATTTAAGTGATTCGGGGTTTGTGCCGAAAAAAGGGACTCACCGGCTGAATCCGATGATCCAGGACGGTGATTGCAGTCTCCAAGACGGAAT
>JBCBOT010000614.1:0-2543 GCA_039821165.1 Planctomycetota bacterium
GACTCGGTTTGTTCGCCTTGATGTTGATATCGATAGCGACAATGACAACCAGCTCACTAACCCGGATCGGTCGATCGACGAGGAAGATGTCGAAGATATTGAGCCTGGAAAGACAGTTCTAACGAACATCTTCGATACAGACGGGGACCATTTGCCCGGCTGGCTCGACGGTTATCAGAATGTGTATACATTGCTTGCCGGGATGACGACCGACGACCGGGACACGCAACTTACACCGGTTATCATCGACATCGACGGACTCGTCTGCAGCACAGCCACGATCCGCTTTGTCTACAACTTGCATCCGTTCCCGTGCGATGACAACGGCGAGTGCGACCCGCGACGTTCGGATTCATCGAGCACGATGCGGCTGTGGGCAACCAACTCAAGCGTTCGGAACCCTGCTTCTATTCTTGATGGTGGCGACTTTGTGCCGCCCGGCGTCGACATCCCGCTGGACATACTGGACCTCGATGGTGTGCAGACATCGGATCCGATCGCTACGGGAGCCCCGTCCTCTGACACAACTCTGTTCATCGAAGCGATCACAACAAGCGACTCAAGTGGTCAGGCGCGTCTCTCGGCACAACTCAGGCCTGGACCAAGGGCCCAACTCCCGTTCGATCAGGTCCGGATGACCAACGTCGAGGTCGAGCTGTTCTCGCGGGGCATCAACGGGATATGGACCGAAGCAGGTCAGATCGCGCACACGACCGCGATCGACACGGATGCCGATGGGAAGCCCGACAACGACGATGCGCTGTATCAGGAGTATCTCGTTGTCATCAACGATCCGCGAGATTCGAGCGAGTTCTGCCAGCTCTCGGTCAACGGATTCCCGCTCCTCGTGCAGCAGGTCGGTTCGTCCTGGGTTTCACAGAGCTTCGTGGCCGGCGCCCAGCCGATCCCGTTTGAACCGAACACCGCAAGCATTCCTGCCTCAGATTCGTATCTCTTTAACTACAACCCGTCATGGCTGTATCTCGATCCTCCGAAACTCGACCCGAAGAACGAGTTCGACCTCGCCATCATCATCGAGATTCTCGAATTCACCGAGGAAGACACAAACCTCCAAGAGTGGCGGGGCAGAGTCAACCCGGCGACGGGGCGCGTGATTGATACGGGTGAGTTCGGGAAGTATGTGCACGATGGGGTCGCGTTGCGCCTTGAAAGCGAGCCAAGATGGATCGCGAATGTCTATTTCGACATAGACACAAAGGAGATCATCTCGATTGGTGAGCGGCCATCGAATCTCTTTCGGACGGTAGAGGTCGACGCCATTGCAATCACCGACCCAGGCTACACGCCGCAAGTCGGCAGCCCAATTGATGCTGACAAAATTCGTGTGTATGAGATCAAGAACAGCAGTCGTGGGGACGTGATACATCCGGATCAAGTCGATAGAATTGTCCGAGTAACCGGCAAGGAACCGATCGGCGTCGGGTCTCCGTACCGCATGAACATTCATGGTGAGCTGATCGTGAATTCCCGTACTGCTCGGAAATTGGAGCTTCTTGGGAACGCCGCAAATGGTGCCAAGAAGTGGAAAAAGATTACACTGACTGCCGGAGGTGGTGCCTTGGCACTCTTTGGGCCGCTGGCGTCTGCCCAAGCACTCATCGATCCTGAGGAGCGACAAATTGATTTTCGCGAGATCAATAGGCTGAGACGAAAACTCGAGGGTTACGGCTGGACAGGGCATACGCAATACAAGGTGACCGCACAGCAACTCATCTGGGAGATCACACGCGTTTTCAGGAAGTATACTGGAGGTAATGGTGATCTTGCACTAAACCTGATGGATATGTATGGCTGGGCCGTTGCTATCGATTCAGACTGGGAAGATTGGCGGGACTAATGGGAAACTGGATCACATTCGGCTACGGTATTCCAATAAGAAATATGATGCATTCAGATAATATTGCGACAATTTATCGTCATCTGTTTGAGGATACTGAGCAGCATGGAAGTGTTGTTGGGGCGGACAAGGTCGACGAGGAAGTGTTTGCCAAGCTCGTCAAACGATTAAACGGAACCGAGGTGCGAGCGAACCGGTTTGAGGCACAAATTAGCGACAAGAACATCGGTGAGTTGTGGGACGACGATGCGATCAATCGTTTCAGTATTCTGAGATGGGTCAAGGGCATTGATCCTCCCCTTTATCGTTGCATCGAGGATTTTCAGAAGCGAATTGAGGATGTATATACGATCTGGACTTCCGGTGTCACTTTCAAGCGGACATCGATCGGGGGACACACCACGAGCGTCGAGACGTACGACGAGGAAGATCTGGTTCTTCTTGTTGGGATGTTCTCCCAAGACGACCTCGGCGACTGGGTCGGAGCAAAGCGAGCACGCATCATGGAAGCGCTGAACAACTCAGAGCTTCACGATTTGGTCAAGCGAGCATCCCCACTCTTCAAGCCGTATGCGGTCGCGTCATTCTGATTCACGATACAGTTTTGGCCCGAAGCAATGTATCGCGGCCCGGATCGCGTGAGCTGAATTGTCGATTCTCCACGTTGAATCGGTAGAAGAAGTCG
>JBCBOT010000615.1:0-2540 GCA_039821165.1 Planctomycetota bacterium
CGGCTCGCCGATCGGGAGCTGTATGTCCTGATTCCAGAGTTGCTCCAAATTGCCCGCACCCAGCCCGCCGACGATGGTCCGAAATTAGCCGCTTTGATCGACGATTGGTTGGTCGGCGAGTACGCGGAGCTAATCCGTGACATGCGGTTGGCGGATCGAAGGGAACTCGCCGAGAGCCTGCTCGGCGAAGCATTGAAAGACTATCCCGAGTCCACGGCGCTTCTGGAGCTTGTCACCGAGTCGAGCACCACCGAGAAATCGTCCGACGAGCCGTGATCTATTTGGACAATAACGCGACCACCGCCATCGATCCCGAGGTGGCTCGGTTGGTCGCCGAGGAACTGCTGGTGGGACCGAGTAATCCTTCCAGCCAACACGCGATCGGACGCCAAGCGAACGAGAGGCTGGATGACGCCATTCAGCGGATCGGTCGGGCACTCGGGTGTGACTTGTTGCAGCCCGGGGGTGAGCGTTTTGTCCTGACCAGCGGAGGGACCGAGTCGAATAACCTCGCGTTGATGGGATTATCGTCGGCCGAAGCTCCGTTAATCGTGAGCGCAGTAGAGCATCCGAGCGTGCTCAGCGTGGCTGAATACGCCAAGCAGTGCGGCCGAACCGTCGAGTTCCTTTCGGTCGATTCCCGGGGGATTGTTCGTCTCGATGAACTCGCTGAAAGAGTCGACGCGTTGAAGTCGACCGAGGCAGCACCCGTCGTCGCGGTGATGTCGGCGAACAACGAAACCGGCGTGATTCAGCCGATCCCCGAAGTCTCAGCGATCTGTCGCCAAGCCGGCGCCATGCTTCATGTCGATGCGACACAAACCGTCGGAAAGCTGGACATCAGCATGGACTGGTATGGGGCGGATTCCATCAGTTTCGCGGCTCACAAGTTTCATGGTCCGCCCGGGGTCGGCGGCCTCCTGTTGGGCGCCGGTGTGTCGCTGAGGCCGTTGCTGCACGGTGGTGAGCAGCAATTGCTTTCACGTCCGGGGACAGAGCCCGTTGCGCTGGCGGTCGGGATGGCCAAGGCATTGGAAATCGCGATTGATGGGCTCGATCAGACGCAGGAGTACATCGCCGGCCTCCGTGACGGTCTGGAAAATGGGCTGTTGGGGCAATGTCCCGAGCTGGTCGTCCATGGACGTGGGGCCGAGCGACTGCCAGGCACCAGCTGCATTTCATTTCCCGGGGCCGACCGCCAAAACATGCTGATGGCGCTCGATATGGCCTCGATCGCATGCAGCAGCGGTTCCGCATGCAGCAGTGGTAGCAGCCCCCCGAGTCACGTGCTGACGGCGATGGGGTGCGAAAAGTCTGTGATCGAAGCCGCGATTCGTTTCGGATTCAGTCGCTTTTCCACGATCGAAGATGTTCAGCCTGCCGTGGAGCGTATCTGCCGTGTGTACAGCAGGTTAAGATTTTAGTTTATTGTGGAAAACTGAGTGGAAAACTATTGAATTGGGGCTGCCGTGTCTAAAATGTGGTGTCGAACTTCCGAGAGCCCATCGGTCCCGTGTCCCAGTTTGCCACTGACACCACGAACGCGTTTTCGCTCGAGAGTCCTCTGCTAAGGCAGCGGACCCGCGACGCCAGGCTTGCGCGCGAACGAATGGAGGCGTCGCTGCCCTTTTTCGTCGCGGGGGACGAGAACCGTCTCGTTGCCTGTGTCTGTCAATCTGAAACCGTCGTCGAGCTTGCCCAGCCTTTGCTGATTATCGGGCCGCAGGGATGTGGCAAAACGACGATCGCGCTTCATCTCGCCGCCAAGCTTGCACGCGGACTTGATCGAGCCGGCGACCTGTCCGCAATCCGCTATTACACCGCATCGGATTTCGCCAGGGAGTACGCCGACTCGGTGGCGGCGGATGACATTGAGCATTTTCGTGAGGCGATCGACGAAGCCCCCGTGCTCGTCGTCGACGACATCCAAGTGCTCGCAGGCAAGAGTGCCGCGCAAGATGAATTGGCGATGCGACTCGATCGGCGCATCTCGTTGGGCATGCGAACCATTCTGACCAGCAAACGCTTGCCATCGGAAACGCGTGGCGTGCGACCTCAGCTTGCGAGTCGAACCGTCATGGGGCTGACCGTCCCCATCCGCTTGCCCACCTCCGAAACACGACGGGCGCTACTGAAGGAACTCGCTTTGTTCCGGGGTGTTGAGATCAGCGAGGAATTGGTCGGCTTGCTCGAATCCGGATTGCGTTCCGATTTGTCGGTGCTCGGTCTCGATGCCTCGATCAAGCAGTTGGACTTGTACTGCCGCATGAATCAAACAGGCGTCGATATCACCGCCATCCAAATGGCGATCGACACCACGGGAACCAACGAAAGCATCGACTTGGGAAAGATCACTCGGACCGTGGCTCGAATTTGGGGTCACCGCACGAAGGAGCTTCGAAGTGGATCGCGAAAGCAGTCGGTGGTGCGGGCACGTTCGTTGGCGATGTTCCTCGCCCGCCAGATGACGCCGCTCAGTCTCGATAAGATCGGTGAATACTTCGGCGGTCGCGATCATTCGACCGTGTTGCATGCCATTC
>JBCBOT010000616.1:0-2538 GCA_039821165.1 Planctomycetota bacterium
GACTCCACCGATCGCTTCCGCAAGATCCCTGGTCGACGCGGTGAGCCGCTTTGTCGAGTTAGCGAAACTGTCTTGAGTTCTTACTGCATCTCCCTGCGCGGCAGTTGTTCCTCGCATGATGATCGCGAATCGGGCTTGTGCCTTTTGGAACTCGGTGACGTTCTTTGGGTCGAGTCCCCTGTTGAGCAACTCTTGGTTCACCGCAGCCGCGCTTACGATGACTCCATACTTCTTCATGGTCTCCGACGAACCAGTTAGAGCCGCTTGGAGATCTCGCATCACATCCGAAGTTCGCATGTTGTTGAACGACCCCAAGTCCACAGCGAGGGACGACAACGCCTTCGACATTCCCGCCGATTCATCAGCGGCGCCGCCCATCGGAACGAGCAAATCTTGGAGCCCGGATAGCATCCCTTCGAACGTTGTGTTGCTCACGCCCAACAGCTGCGATTGAGACCGCGAGAACTCCCGCATCTCATCCGTCATCGAGCCGAAAACGACGTTGAATTTCGACGCCGTCTCCTCCGCTTGGCTTGCCAAACTGACCGGGAACGTCAACGTACCAGCGAGCCCCGCTGTGATGCCTCCACCGATTGCCGTGATCTTCGTCCCGATGTTGCGGAGATCACGCTCGACCGTCCTCGCGCCTTGGGCAAGTCGTGAACGCAGTGATACCTCAACAAACGCTCCGCCACCGCGCACATCTCTCGTCATTATGTTCCCCGGTTACTTGGATTTCCGGTCAATCTTGCACGCAGGGGAATCACTCGCGACTAACCACCAACCATTCCCGCAAACGCGTCGGCGATCTTGCCTGATTGAACGGCCGTTTCGAGCGCCGGTCCCATGAATGGACGAGGATCGACCTTTGCCGATCGTCTGCGAAGTGCCCCTGGTTCCGCGTTGGTCTTCGGTCGCTTAGGACCCTTCCGCTTCGGTCCCTTACGAGGCTTTCGTCGAGGGTCGTTAAACTTCTTTCGAATCTGCGATCGCTTGGAAACCGTGCGCCAGTCACCGCCGCCGATGTGTTGCTCGGTGACCGTGATTCCACCACCGAATTCGAGCGTCTGGGGGACCGAGATCGGGTTCTTCGTGAGGCTGTCCACCGACAGCTTCACCGGGCCAATAACCACGCTCGATTGACGCGGGTTGAAGACGAAAAAGATCGATTTCAGCGAAGCAAAACCGCGAGCATGAACACTCGGGGGACGACCGGGCTTGGATACCCGTTTTCGACGCCTCAGCGACCGCCTCGCGACCGTTCGGACAAAGGCACCGATCCGAACAAGCCTCCGCTTCTCTTCGCGTGAGATAGCGTTCTCGATGGCCCTCACGTTGAAGGCGTTTCTCTGAACCATCTTTAGCGTGATGTCGAACACCGTCCGTCACTCCTTCTCGCGGTAGGGGTGAAGCTCAAACGGCGTGACCGACTTCGGTGAGTGAGTATTAATCAACATCGCCAATAGCGAACTGGTGGCATCCCAGTCGTTGATTTGCTTCGTTCGGGCAGCCTCAAAGAGTTCTCGCAGCGTCCACCCGGCGAAAGGGTCTAGCCCGCTGATTGCCCCGAGTCCGGCGACCCATTCCCATCGGTCCCGCGCAGCTCGGCGGGGATCATCTTGTCCATCTCCGCTTGGGCCGCGTCCAAAACTCTCTCGTATGCTCCTGACTGGATCGCTTTCGCCATACGCTCTTGCCCAGCTTTCATCGACGCGACGCTCTTCTCGGCCAAGATCGCCAGACTGTTCTGGCCGAGGCGACGGAAAAAATCTTCTGTTTCCTCCAACAGTGCGACCGATGCGGCATCAGCAAAACCGTCGCCGTAGAGCCTTTCCTCAAAGGTGTCGACGTCTAGGCCTCGCTCTTTCGCTTGGTCCGAGCAAAGAACGAAGACGAACGCGAGACGGTCAAGCGGGCTACCGAGAAGCGAGGCGTATTGCTCGGGATTTAGGACATCGGTCCCGAGTTGATCCCGAAGACTGCGGGCCTTACTCAGCGTGAGCGAGATCACCCACTCATCATTCAGATTGTCCCGGAACGTCTTCGCCATTCTCTTGCTCGGTTGGTTCTTTGGTCGACTCGATGATCCGGTCGTAGAGCGAGATCGGAATCCAGATTTTGAGACCCGGCGGGCCAATCTTGCTTCGCCGCTCGACGGACTTTCTTAGCTCGGGGTCTTGTACCAACGGAGCCAAACGAAGCAACTCGTAGAGAGCAACCTCGCGACTCCTTTCGAGCGGGAGTGGTTCTTTATTTGCCATCGTCTACTAAGGCACCGCGACGTCTTGCTTCACTTCTTGGACCCCAGTCTCGTCGACCACGTCCGCGTGCTGGAATGCAAAGGTCTCGACTGCCGGATCATTGCCGTTCGCCGTGAAGGTGCCTTCACCGAGCAACACCGGAGCAATCCAGCCGCTTGCGCCGGAGGTTGCGATCGAGTTGTCGAGCATCAAAAGACGCACCGGGTCTCCGTTGTCACGAGCCGCCCGAAGGTAGGCGTAGACCGGATCAGCCGCGCGGCTTCGGACGTATTCAAAC
>JBCBOT010000617.1:0-2537 GCA_039821165.1 Planctomycetota bacterium
TGGGTTGGTTCGCCTTCGGAATTGCGTTGCATCGGGCCTAGATTGGAGAACGCGAAGCAACCCAAACGAAACAGTAACAGGAAACGCGTTGAAACGAGACCAAGATGCGAGGACCGCCCTCGGCATGAGCACCAGAGGGCGATCAACGCGTTGAGCACAGTCTTCGGCAGAAGCTACAATCGCAGCCGATTTATAATTCGAGCCTCTTAGCGGCGTGATCAATGGAAGGGACAAGTGGTGGCCGTGGCATTTCGCTAGGCCGTGATGCAATTGGCAGCACGGTGATTACGGGCGACGGAAACATCGTCGTCGTGCAAGCGAGTGGTAGGATCAATGAAGCGCCGCAAGAGAGTACGCCCAAGGCTGCAATTGGACCGAACCCCTACAAGGGCCTACTTGCGTTTGATGCACAGGATGCAAATCACTTCTTCGGACGTGAGACGCAGGTCAATCGTCTCTGGGAGCAGTTTCGCGACCTTCACGATCCGCTGCGGGACGGCGAGACGCGACCACGCTTGCTCTCGGTTCTTGGTCCATCGGGATCCGGTAAATCCTCGGTCGTCCGTGCAGGACTGATTCCCGAGCTGGCCCGCCGCCCGCTCGGCGGCTCGAAGAAAGCTCGAGTCGCGGTGCTGACTCCCGGTGCTCATCCACTCGAATCGCTCGCTGCCGTACTGGCTCGCCTCGCAACGGACGACCCCCCCCCGTTCATTGCAAAAGAGGAAGCCTATCGAACGAGTCTTCAAACCCGCGGCGACGACGGGGAGGCTGAGGGGCTCCGCCGAAGCGCTGCCAGTCTCCCTCAAATCAAATCAACGCCACTGCTCCTGTTGATTGATCAATTTGAGGAAATCTACTCGTTGTGTGACAAACACGAAGTCAGGTGCGCATTCATAGACAACATCCTGAACGCAGTCTCTGCACCAGGCTCGAATGTCTCGGCGATCATCACGCTGCGTTCCGACTTCCTCGGAGAGACTCAGGAGCATTCGACTCTCAACTCGGCAATCGCGGCACAAAGCGTCATCATTCCCGCGATGAATGAAACTGAATTGCGGAGCGCAATTACAGAACCCGCCAAACTCGCCGGGCACCCGCTCGATCGACCGACGGTCGATCTATTGATCAACGAAACGGAAGACCGTGAAGGCGTGCTGCCACTCTTACAATTTGCACTGACCCGTATCTGGGAAGGGTTGCATGATGGGACTCAGCCGGCCGAAACGCTCAACGCCATTGGTGGAGTTGGCGGTGCTTTAGCCGGCGAGGCACAACGCATCTACGGTGACCTCGCTGAAGCCGACCAAAAGATTGCTCGTCGTGTCTTCCTCGGCTTGGTCCAACTCGGCGAAGGAACGGGAGACACCCGACGACGATGTCGAACCGACGACTTGCTGGCATCCGGGGAAGAACGCCCAAAGCTTGAGGCGGTCGTTCAACGATTTGCACATCGCGATGTCCGGCTCATCACGCTTTCGGCATCGCCCGATGGAACTGAGCTGGCGGAAGTAACGCATGAAGCGTTGTTTCGCCATTGGCGAGAACTCAAACGTTGGCTCAATGAGTCACGTGACGATTTGCGCTTGCAGCGACAGCTCGATCAAGATGCTCAACAATGGGACAGTCTGGGACGAGACGCGGGAACACTCTGGCGATCACCGAGACTTGATCTGCTGAAGTCATTCGTCGAGCGTGCCTCCGACGACATGACCCACCTGCAAATGGACTTCTGGCGAGCATCGAATCGTGCCGAACAACGACGAAGATGGATCGCAATCGCAACGGCAGTTGGGGCCGTAGTCGTTTTCGTTGCCGTCGTTTTCCTCGCCTCATGGGGCTGGAAGAATGCCCGCGAAAATCAGCAACTCGTCGAAGCGAGAGATCTCGAACTTCGAGCCGCTGGATTCCTCGCCGTCTTAGACGGCAATCAACAGCCTCCGAGCGAAGAGGAGCACACCGCCCTCAAGAAACTGTCAGTCAGTCCGCGGGACGTGCGACTGGACGTCGTCCGCCAGTTGGTGGATCCGGAGGGAGAGGTCGCGAACGCCAATGCAACACGATTACAAACGCGTTTGCCCTACATCATTCACGCGATCGTTGGTCTCGACGTTGATTTTCGTGAGGAGGTGAAAGAGGTCGTCGCGACATCTTACGCCGCCGATTCGACAACCGATGCCATCAAGCAAACCAGAGCGATCATCGGAGCCTACCTCCAAGTCGACGACCCCGAGTTGAACCATGCGATCGAAGCCGACTTCATCGAGCTAATGACGAAGTCCGTTGAAGACCCCGAGCACTTAGCTTTTCTTTGCAATCAGTTCTGTGAGATGAGAGCAAAGGCTTCCAAACAATCCCTCAACTCAGCTGCGTCTATTTTCATCGATCAAATTGTCAGCATCCCAATCATCACCGACGCAAATGACTACGCAACCCGCCAAGCAAATGAACATGACAGCAAGACACTAGTGCCGCGGGAACAAATCAGTGTGGCTTGAAGGTCAGTGCCTTCGCACTTTGAAAACTCTCATTCGCAAGCC
>JBCBOT010000618.1:0-2484 GCA_039821165.1 Planctomycetota bacterium
CTTTGGTGGGACCATCAGCGTTGACACACCTGCGGTGGTGACCCTACGTTTTGATTCTTGCGAACGAGCGATGCGGTCTTATCGCGACGGCTCGATTTCGCTGCTCGCGGCTTCGCCTCGGCAGGCATCGAGCAACGCACGGCTTGCATGGTGCAGCAACAAATGCGGGGCGTGGTCACTTCCTCCATCTTCCTGGTGAGCTCCGGTTTCCTATGAACCGTATTGATGCTTCGTTGTTGCGGGATGTCCTCCACTCGACCGAGAGTTCGGAAGACGCGGATCGCGGCGAGACAGCAAAGGGCCCGGTTGCTTCACAGCAAAACGTTGGATCACAGCAAAACGCTGCATCGGAACAAGTCGATGCCTTGCGGGCCCACACGGTTTTTGTGCCGATGCACTACGAACCGAATTACCAGTACCCACTCCTGGTGTGGCTCCACAGCGATGGTTTCAATGAGAACCAAGTGTGCCACGTGATTCCCCACATCAGCACGCGGAACTATCTTGCCGTCGGCGTCCGTGCGACGCAGGCCACCGATGCGGCCGGCCATCGATTTCGCTGGCACGAGAGCGGTTCCGGACTCGCCGCAGCCGAGCGTGGCGTCTGGGACGCGATTGAGCGTGCCCGGGAAGAATACAACGTCCATTCCGATCGGATCGTCTTGGCCGGCTACCAGCGTGGCGGCGCGATGGCACTGCGAATCGCGCTTCGCCATCCCGACTTTTTCTCTGCCGCGATTTCGCTCGGCGGCAATCTCGGCTCGTTGTGCTCGATGGGCCTGGATGTGAACCAGCTCCGAGAGCGTCGCCTGCCAATGCTTTGGCAATGGTCGCTTCAAAGTAGCACTTACGACGAGGCTCGGCTGGTTGAAGAAATCAAGTCCGCGATGGACCTCCGAGCAAGGCTCGAGATTCGTCAATATCGCAATGATGACGAGATGAACACGGCCGTTCTCTCCGATTTGAATCAATGGATCATGAATCACGTGGTCAGCGGCGCGCCGGTGGGTAAGATGGGGCAATGGGACTCAAGTCCCGTGTCGTTCTCCGAGAATTGACGCCCACCTGATCCGCAGAGACCGATTTCGATGGCCGACGAAGACACCGAGGCACAAGCAACGCCCGAGACCTCGCAAACGACCGAGATCGAGCGTTCTGAATCGTCGGCAAAAGTTCTGATCGTGGACGATGACGCGGAAATCATCGACTCGGTGCGTTATGCGCTCGAGGGCGAAGGCTACAAAGTGGTGGTGGCTCGCGACGGTAACCAGGGCTTGGCCTTGGCCGAACGAGAAACCCCCGACCTCATCATTCTCGACATGATGATGCCCAAGCGGAGTGGTTTCCTCGTCCTGGAAAAGTTGCGACGAATGTCCGAGACAATGGTGCCGGTGATCATGATCACGGGTAACGAGGGCAGTCGACACAAGGCCTATGCTGAATTGCTCGGCGTGAGTGATTACATCCGTAAGCCGTTCCAGATGGAAAAGCTGCTTCAAGCGGTTCGAGAGAAACTCACCTCGGGATGAGCGAACGTTTTCTAATACGTCTCGCCGCGCTCGCTGGCGCCAGCGGCGTCCTCATTGGTGCGTTCGGCGCGCACGGCCTGCCAGACTTCCTGGGCGATGCGGGGCTGGATGCTGAGAAGATCCAAAAACGCCTTGCTCAGTTTGAAACGGCTGCGAAATACCACCTCGTTCACGCCGTGGCCATTTTGGCGACCGCTGCACTCAAGGTTTCTCGGCCCAAACTGCAGCGGCTGGTCGGCATCTTGTTCGGAGTCGGAATCCTCCTGTTCAGCGGCAGCCTTTACCTGTTGGTCGTCACCGACACGCCGAAGCTGGGCGCGATCACGCCGCTGGGCGGTGCCACCTGGATCGTCGCTTGGACGCTCTTGCTCTTTAGTGTCGGTGGAGACCGGTCGCGGACTTGATCGTCATCGTTTACGCTCTCGACGCACTGGAGTGATGCATCCGCAGGCAGCCGATTTGATTGTCGCGGGTGGGTGAGACCACGTCCCGCGTTGACAAATTCTGCGATGGCTGATGTCCCAAACCTGACTCCCCTCGTCGACCGATGGACACGTCGCCATTTGCTGGACCTCGAAAGTCTCAGCGCCGACGAGATCAACACGCTGCTCGACGCCGCGCAGACTCTCAAGGATGCGACCGAAGGCTGTCGAAGAAAGCTGCCGATGCTTTCGGGCAAGACGTGTGCGAACCTGTTTTTTGAGAACAGCACGCGGACTCGCAACAGTTTTTCGCTCGCCGCCAAACGACTGGGCGCCGACACCGTCGAGTTCGGCTCCTCCGGCTCGAGTGTTGCGAAGGGTGAAACATTCGCCGACACGGCAAAGACGATCGAAGCCATGGGAGTGGACTGGGTCGTCACACGCCATTCGACGCCGGGCACGCCACACTTGCTCGCTCGCGATCTCGGCTGCTGTGTGTTGAGTGCGGGAGACGGTCCACACGAACACCCGAC
>JBCBOT010000619.1:0-2469 GCA_039821165.1 Planctomycetota bacterium
CGGTCATTGGGTGGCAGCAAGAAGCGAAGCAAGGCATTTCATTGTACCGACATCCCGATTGTCCGCGTTGGATTCGGCCGGCACTCGGGCATTGAAACATTCGCGACACGATCGATCATCCGCGACGAAAGACACCCACGCTCATGAGCTAGTGCACCAAAGACGGTTCGGTCCACAGTCGGAGTAGGGCCAAATTCGCGACATGGATGATTGTGAATCTCCACAAAGCTCAAACGCCCAAAGTAATCCTCTGCCAATCCCCGACCGGCGATTTATCGAAACATTCCCGGACGACGACATCGTCGCCGTCAAACCGCTGTGAGACACACACGCTGGACCTGCAGAACGGTAAGGATCACGCGACGGCGGAAAACCAACTCAACCACACCGTTTGACGCACCATCCGCCGTTCGTCGTGCATCCGTTGGTTATGCCGCATTCTGTTGCCATTCCGTAAGGCGGGCAAGGATGCCGTCACGCAAGCGTGTTTCAGACAGCGCCAAAAAGTCCGTCGTCTCGTTGAATGGTTCCCTGTGACCCATCATCTCCGCGATCGTCTTTACAGCAAGTGAAAGACAGTCTTCCGAACAGCGGGAAAAGGCGGGGGCGTCCATCTCACAGATTGCATTTGCTGCTGCAACAATCGCGTCACCGGCATAGTCGCCTGGGAAAACACTTCCAACGGGTGTAGGCCACACAGGACTCAGAGACGCCCGTTTCACCTCGCCAGCGCGATTCAAGTGATATCGAATCCCGCAAAACGGATCGTTGTCGGGGTTCGTGGCCCACGTCGAGATCGCATCGACGAGTCGAGCCATTTCGTCATCACGCTCGTACCGTGATTCCCAGTAAGGAAGCATCAACAGCGAAGTCGCAGCGAGAGAAACACTAATCGCAACCTCGTCGTTAAGAGCGAGCAACTCAGGCCGCCAGTCTGCCGATCGCTCAGAAAGGACAGAACGGCACAACTCAATGGATTGCATTCTCGGCATAACGTCACGCGTCACCGGGTACGCGCGAAAGATTCTCAATTTCAATACCGCCCGACTCGCGTACTCCGGTGCACGCGATTGTTACCCGCCGCTTGGGTCGCCGGATGAGTCGTAGTGGTCAATCTCAATCTTGAATCCTAACCCATCCGCTCGATCACGAACAGCGTTAGGAATTGCAGGTGGTGTTAATGTTGAACCGCAGGAATAGCAGAAGAAGTCAGCCATCACGCCATCGGCAAGAATCTTGGAGATCGCACTGAAGTGAGGTTCCAGTTGATCGAGAAGCCATACTAGGTGAATGTGCAAACGTGGTGAGTCCACCCAGCGTTTGGATGACATTGTCCACGATCCTGTAGCGCACGGAGCTCGTTGTTCGACCTTGCCAGACTTTGTGCGAATCAATCGCGGTTCACCTCGCCGATGTTGAGTGTCGGGCGGTAGAAGCAGGGTTTGCGTGATCGCCATTGGATCGAGGTCGTCAGCCCAAAAGCGAGCCGTCGCATATGCGTGTGTGTAGATGCGTTTCGGCAAACAGTGTCACCAGTGAGAAACTGCAAAGTCAGTCGGGTAACGGTAAGGATCACGCGACGGCGGAAAACCAAATCAACCAAACCGCTTGGCGCACCATCCGCCGTTCGTCGTGCATCCGTTGGTTACCCGAGATCCGTGGATTCGCTGGGTTTCAGTCTTCGCTGTGCGGACATTCCTAGAAGGCGCAACCCCCATAAACAACCAATCAGCAAGACAAATACCGCTGACCAGATTAAGGTTTGAACCATTCGCTCTGTCACGGACAGTATCGGTGCACTGTCATCGATTGTCAGCCCTCGTTCGTAAACCCAGACAATTACAACAAACGACGGCGGAAACAGAAGGCCCAGGCCCAGATAGGCCCCAATCAATCGAATCACGAGAACACCGGGAATGGACCCAACCACCGACGCCCACAAAGGTGGCTTAGGTCGTGGACCAAGACGATCGTCGTGTACCGGAACGGGCGAAGCTTCGCTGTCAGACAACATGCTGTGAGTGTCGGGTAACGGTAGGGATCACACGCCGGCGACGATGGATTGACCACACCGCCTCAACGCAACCTCGCCGGTCGTTGTGCATCCCATGGTTCTGCAGCATCGACCGCGCACACCTTCGGTCATTGGGTGGCAGCAAGAAGCGAAGCCAGGCATTTCATTGTACCGACATCCCGATTGTCCGCGTTGGATTCGGCCGGCATTCGAGCATTGAAATATTCGCGACACGATCGATCATCCGCGACGAAAAACACCCACGCTCATGAACGCGTTCACCGAAAGCGGCTCTTTCCAGGATCGGAGCGCAGCAACATTCGCGAAATAGATGATTATGAATCGCCAAAAAGCTCGAACGCCAAGGCTGTCCTGCGTTAATCGCTGAACGGCGAGTCACCAGCACATTCCTGGGCGACGACATCGTCGCCATCACTCCGCTGCAAAACACACGC
>JBCBOT010000620.1:0-2401 GCA_039821165.1 Planctomycetota bacterium
TTTTAGCAAGTGTCTCTCGCGTCTCTTCGTTTTCGTGGGAATTGGAAACCCGACGCGTCAGCAAGGGATCGCGTGAAACAGCTGCCTGTCGAGCCGAAGTCATTCCCTCACTCACGTTTCGGGTTCCCAAAATCCACCAAGCGCAACTTCGAAACGCGTCGGGTCGCAATTGCTTCAAACCGTACTATTTCGTTCACGCATCTCACTCGGGCGTAGTCGCCCGCCCGAGTCGTTTCGGAACGCCGCTGTACTCGAGAAAGAGCAAGCCATCGAATCGATCTTGAGGCACAAACTTGGCCGTATTGCCGCCCGTCTCCATTCCCAGCGCAGCGGTCTTTCCAACACGCGTTTGACGTGCTCGCAAATCCAGCACGAAAGAACTTCTCTTCAAGCGATGGAGGTGGAACGCCAAATACTCTTCATCGTTGTGCTCAAACTCGAGCGTGTCGCTGTAGCCCAAGCTCTCCCCGCGGTAGACGACCGCGCCGATCGAGTAGTATTTCTCACCAAAATGACGTTTCAGATGGTGCCCCATCCACGTCACGCTGTATCCCGGTTTGGCCTGATTCTCGACATGGCTATTTTGGGCCCAAATGATGATCTTCGAGTCGGGAAAGCGTTTTCTGAAATCGAGAACACGCTCGAACATCGCCTTGTCGCGAAGGTTGACGGATGCAGGCCATCCCATCAACTGTCCCGGCTCAACCCGCGCATAGGTCGTCTTGAAAAGGCGAATCGTCTCGACGCAACCGGCGACTTCCGCCTCACTCGGGGCGTCGCCCACCTCACGCCCCTTCAACTTCTCAAGCCTGTCTTCGCAAGCGGAGAGAAAGGCGATGAACTGGTCACGTTGCTTACGAAACGCGTCGGTTTGCTCGTCTCGTTCGAGTTGGTACAGCTTGTTGAAGTCTCGCAGCCCTGACACAACTGATTTCGCGAAAACGGGATCGACCGGTTCAATCAGTTTCGTCAGTCTCCGGGAGAAGTAGTCTTGCTGCGGCTGGCAATCGATTCCACCGATCCGCAGCGTGCCGTTTGTCGACGTCACGTACTCAACGAGGTCTCGAATCTCTTCACAGTGGTAATAGAAGTTCGATGTGAACGAGCGCGTCAACTCGTCGGACGACAACGAGTCACGATCGGTCCACGCCAACGCCGCGTCGCCAAAACCGGACTCAAAGAGAACGAGATCGAAACCGAGTTCTCGGTGCAGAAACTCGACCAATTGCGCCTTCGCACGGAAAACCTCTCCGAGACCATGCGTGTTCTCGCCCAAAGCAACGACGTCAACGTCCTTGAGGACGGTCTTGAGTGCGGAAAGGTCCGCAAAGGTCTTCAAATCAGACGTGAATTCAACCCGTTGTTGCCCCTCGCAAATCGACGGAACGCAGAGAACCAACAGCAACAGAGTCAACAGTCGTGCACACATCGATCTCGTTCCTCATGAGAAACACCGAAAGCATCTTTGGAGGCACCAGTTTAACGTGCAACCACAACAACTCCGATTCACGCCGATCGATGTCTTCCATCTTCTCGCGCGCGAACACTGCGTAACCCCCAACCACCTTCCCAACACACACTTCTTCGATCAGTGTCGATTACCGTAGATGAGCATCCGCTCGTCGTCCCATTGCCCCCAGAAGTCTCGTTTAGAAAGGTCCATCGGTGAATCCCTCATGCATTTGCCAAGATTTCCACAAACTCGGTGAACGAGTCACAAACATCGAAGATCGTGCTTTGCTCATGGAACCAGAAAACCACTTTCTGATTCGCTGATCGGTAATCAAAACAGAAGTAGTTCCCACCGGGTTCGACTGCGAACGGTACGAGCTTGTGGTGTAGCCCCTCGACGGCTTCCACCACCGACACGATCGAGCGGATGCGTTCATCAGGCACGTCGACAAACGGGATGATCGAATTCACCATGGTTGTCCCGAAGCCTTCAACTTCGATCTCGTCGGGGTCCGGAAATCCGCCATGATAGTGTCGACAAAACTCAATGAAATCCGAGGGCAGCTGAACGCCCAACACTCTTTCAACCGCTGCAATTTCTTCTTGAGATGGGGCGGGAATCGGGTCGTCCCAATCGACTGATTCAAAGACTTCGGACATGTTCCGCTTTTCACGTTGTTGTCGCGCAGGTACTGCCCAGGTTGCGAAGATCGTTGGCCAATCAATTCGGTCAGCCGCAACTCCGGTTTCGATCCACTGTTATACCGAGCGTTCAGGTTTACCGCCATTTGTTCATGCGGCAGTCAAAATAATGCTGACGGTCGTGGTGGTTGGCAAGAACTTCAATCGGATATTTTCCCAATCGCTTGCTGCCAGCAGTCCCCCAAGAACTCGGCGGTATAGATAGCGAGTGCCTCATACGAATCGAGGTTAACTTGCAATTCTTCGG
>JBCBOT010000621.1:0-2398 GCA_039821165.1 Planctomycetota bacterium
GCCGCGCTGACGGACATCCCGCTTCGGCAACCTGGACTCGTTTTTCATCGAGGGCGCAACGATCGAACGATTGGAGGACGGGTCGCGTTTCGCTCGGCCCACCCGTGACGATCAGTGTCGTCTCCGCCATGCCATAACATGGTAGACTCGCAGACCCTTTGAACCCGACGGGCTCGAATTTGCGTTTGAACGCTTCGAGGGTGCTGGAGCGAATCGGTTCGGCTCCGTTGAACGCGATCGCCAACGAGCTGAGATCCAATCCCTGCAGTTCCTGTTCATCGATTTTGTCGACGCACAGTTGGTAGGCGAAGTTCGGGCCACCCGTGATGTTCACTTTGTACTTTGTAATCGCTTGCAGCCATCGCACGGGGCGCTGCAAGAACGTCATCGGACTCATCAACACGTTTGTGGTGCCGAGGAAAAGCGGCATCAGGATGCCACCGACGAGTCCCATGTCATGGTAGGTCGGCAACCACGACATTCCGATCGAGTTCTTCGGCGGTTCAAAGGCATGCCAAATCAACTCGGCGTTCGCGACGAGGTTACCCTGCGTCAGCATCACGCCTTTGGGCGACCCGGTTGAACCCGATGTGTATTGCAGCACCGCGAGAGTGTCCGGATCGATCGTGGGCATCCGGTAGCGATCAAAGTCGCGGCAGGCGGGGTCATCGGTTCCCAAAATCTGCACGCCCACCAAATCCTCGTGCCAAGTCTTTCCGGTCAACCTTTCGGCGATTTGTCCGGTGGTGAGGGCGAACTTGGCATCTGCATCCACGACGATGGAGCGAATTCGTGACGCCTTGCGATTGGAACGCGGTGGAAACGCTGGAACGGCGATCGCTCCGATCGCGTGACAGGCGAAGAACCCGGTGATGAAATCGATGCAGGGCGGGTAGAGCAGCAACACTCGGTCGCCGGGACGAATACGACACTTCCCTTGCAGGTAGCCCGCCAGCGCGCGGACTTCGCCCCATAGCTCCGCGAACGTGTACGTCAGCTCGACTGATTCGACGTCAGTGAAGCAAAACGACACCTGGTCGCTTCGATGCTTCGCCCAATGTTCCAGGATCGAAACGTAGTGATCCCGCGGGGGCGAATGGTCGCCAAAGAAATCCTCAAAATCCACGAGCCAGCCAACGCTACAAACAGTGCGGAATTCCGGACCCTCCAGTTGAGAAGGTGCCCGCTCGAGACATCACGCATGTCCCCGTGTCACAATCGACCGTCGCTTCGAATCGAAGCCAATGCCATCGCCTAGGTTCCCCGTCCGTCGATTATCGCCGGACGTAACGTAGGGAACGAATCGGTCGTGATGGACTCCATAGGATAGCGACAGCAGGGGCTTCTTTTCGATCCGCCAAATTGCCCGTCCGGCGTGAAACACCTACTTTTTTGTTCGCTGGGCGACGTTCTGCCGCGATGGGGCAGGGGGCACGCGAACATCTCCCGCGATCTTGGTCCAGCGGACGGGCTATTCGTGCCCCACTTTGGAACCATTTTGCTCGGGCTGTCATGTCCCATCTGGTGCCGCGGTATCGCTGCGGATCGATTGATCCCGGTGCATCGCAAAGCGCGTCCCCACGGCTCACAAGCGCGAGCCGCGTGACCACACTCGCAAACCGAATGGCAGGCCGAACTTCACGCGGAAAGCGATGGCGACAACCCGACAGAGAGGCCTGTTGGGACCTCGCTCACGATTTTGGTTTCCCTTTCACAAACGAACATCCCTCCAGGCTCGGCGACACCAGAACGGACGTGGAGTCGCTTCGACTCAAATCGCGACGCGGCGTTCGAAGCCACTAGATCGGCTTTCGGGTGTCTTGCGGCGCCTCAACTGAGGCCGTTCGAGACGTTCCCTGTCTCGGTTGAGTGTTCTCGGTGATCCTTTGGAGGTGCTCTGTCTTGAAGGACGGGTTAATTGCCCCTCGGAATTTGAATTCGCGGAGGACAATTGACTCTGAATCCGGCTAAACTCTGCATTTGTTCATTTCATTTTTCATCCAACTTGATGAATGATTCTCATGTTTTCGCCTAAGTTTCGTCGTGTATCGTCTCAAAAGCAGAATCGTCGAAGGCTAGTGAGTGAATCGCTCGAGCGACGTCAGTTACTCGCAGCAGAAATCGGCTCCGACGTTCTTGCAACGGACCCTGTCGTGGACGCCGCGTTTCAACGAGCGGCGGATCTGGATCAGTATTCCGCCGAAGAGTTGAATACGGCTGAAGGATGGACGATCGATCCGTCGTCGGACTCAAACGAGTTTCTTGATGGGCTGGGATCGACCACGGAAGTCTTTGGTTACGTCGTTTGGGAACCCAGTGCCGATGACGATGCAATCTCGATCCTGCAGGACGCTCAGGACGATGGATTGATCGACGGCTTTTATCCGTTGGTCAGTCG
>JBCBOT010000622.1:0-2387 GCA_039821165.1 Planctomycetota bacterium
CCCGCCGTTACACCCTGGATTACCAACGAACACTCACGCGATCGACGGACTACGACGAAAACGTCGACGCTCTGGACGCGATTCACGCAGAATGGACGCGACGATCAACATGGCGAAGGAAACTCGCAAATCTGCGCTCCGGTCAAGGCGATTTCCTCAACCGAGTTCGACTCGTCGCCAACGAGACCGTTCACGACGATGGCGATGTCGATAGGCGTCGAGCAATGGGCAAGACGATGAGGCCAAAACCATGTCGAGCAAGTCCATGCGGGAAATAATCGTCTTGCCCCCATTGTTTTGCCAGCTGTCTTACCCTGCCGACTCACCCTGGATTACCAACGAACACCTCGCCCAAGGCCCACTCACGTGCCAGTCGCCGGTTGCTCGGACTCGAAGAACTCGATGCGTCCGCTTGCGACGTCGTACACCGCACCCACGACTCGCAAGTCTCCGGACTCGACCGCCGTTCGAATCGCTTTGCTTTGGCTGCAAACCTGTTCAACGGTTCGAAGCACATTGCGGCGCGCGACGTCATCGATGAATGTTTGCTTCTCCTCGTCGGGTAGCTGTGCGGCGGAAGAGCATTCATCCTTCGTCACGCAAGCCGAGACTTCATCAACGACAGAACTTAAGAAGTCACAACCGGTCGCTTCTCCCACGTCTGCGCCGCTGCCGATGAATTCGACGCTCGATGTAATCACCCCGCATCGTGTGTGGCCCAGCACAACGACCAGCTTCACGCCACCGACCGCGACCGCATATTCCAGTCCCGCTAACGCGGTGTTGCCGACGATATTCCCAGCGACGCGAGTGACAAACATGTCACCGATGCCCTGGTCAAAAATGATTTCAAGGGGCACCCGAGAATCGATCCCACTGAGGACCGCCGCAAACGGATTCTGCCCTTTCGCCGTCTCGTTGACTTGGCGTCCAAGATCGCGAGAGACACGGTTTCCGCTCACGAACCGTGCGTTCCCGTTCTTGAGTGTTTCGAGAACTTGTTCGGGCGTGCTTCGCTCCTGGAGGTCGCGCGTCGAGAAATCGGCAAACAGCAATTCATCGTTCAAGTTGTATTTCTCTCGGAAACCACGCAGCGAAACGCGCACGCCACGCGCGGGAGCGCTCTCCTTGAACTCACGAATCATGCCCAGAACGTCCGGATCGATGTAGTCGGAGTGCGTCGCATCGATCAACAGGTGCGTCTCGGGTTTGGTTTCACTCAGCAGCGTGTCGAGCGACCCTCGGTTCAGAAAACTCACCTGCGGACCAAGCTCAATGTGAGTGATCTCGCCGTCGAGGTGTTTCTCGACGATGCGGCGAACCGGGCGACGCAGATTGCTGTTCAGGATGAACAGGGCACTCACGCAGAGTCCGATCACGATTCCGATCAGCAGGTCCGTGAAAACGATCGCGACGAGCGTGATCAAAAACGGAGCGAATTGGTAACGTCCCTGGGCCCACATTTGCTTGAACAGTTGCGGACTTGCGAGTTTGAACCCGGTAACCAACAAGATCGCAGCGAGCGATGACATCGGAATCATGTTCAGGTACTGCGGAAACAAAAACACGCAGACGACCAACAAGAATCCGTGGAAGATCGCACTGACCTTGGTCTTCGAGCCCACATTCACATTCACGCTACTACGAACGATCACGCTCGTGACGGGCAAGCCTCCGATCAAACCGGCGACCATGTTTCCGCAACCCTGCGCGATCAATTCGCGGTTGGGGGGCGAGTGTCGCTTGAGGGTATCCAGTTTGTCGACGGCTTCGAGGTTCAACAGTGTTTCCAGTGAGGCCACGATCGCGATCGTGAGGGCGGCCAGAAAGATTTTGTAGTTGACGATTGCTGTGAAATCAGGAAACAGCAGAAACTTTCGAAAGTCGCCGATGGACTCGGCAACCGGTATTTCGACGAGCTGCTTTCCACTCAGCGTCCACTCCGTCAATTTGTCCGCTTGATCCGTGAACTCGCTCGCCTTCTCCCAATTCTCGTTGGCTTCGCGCGTCAACAGCTCGGCCTGCTTCTTGTTTTCCGCAACCGCGGAACTGTATTGGCCGACCCGCTGGCTAAAGGTTCGTGCCGCTTCTGCGTCAACGCCTTCGGTCGATTTGACCTTCTGCTCGTACTCTCCCACGAGCACTTCATAGCGGTCGACTTGCTCGAGATAAGGCTTCGCTTGCTCCATCTGGTATTCAGCTTGCTCGATGAAGGGCTTGGCCTCCTCCATCAAGTCCGCTGCCGTTTCGATGTTGGAAGAGCCGACCGTCGACAGAACGAGTTGCATGATCACGCCGAGCAGCACGGCCAGCAGTTGCCCCGGGATGCCGGTGTTCTTCAGGACTTTCGTGCGTTCCCAAACGACGAGGAAAATGAGGCACGAAAT
>JBCBOT010000623.1:0-2386 GCA_039821165.1 Planctomycetota bacterium
GCTCGTAGATGACAACGCCCAGAGAATAGATGTCTGCGCGATGATCGACGTCCATTGGACGTTCCACTTGCTCGGGAGCCATGTAATGAACCGTCCCCATGACTTGGTTTGCTCGGGTCAACGTCGTTTCCGCCGTCTGCTTTCCGAGCAATTTCGCTAATCCGAAATCGGCGATTTTCACGTTCCCATTTGCATCGACCAGAATGTTCTCCGGTTTGATGTCACGATGCACGATCCCATTTCCGTGTGCAAAGTGAAGTGCGTCGCAAACGGACGGAACGATTTCCAGCGCCTGCCTAGGATGAAGCTTGCCTGTAGTCAGCATTTGCCGAAGATTGATTCCATCGATGTATTCCATCATGAAATAGTGGACTCCTTCGGCCTGCCCAAAGTCGTACACGGTGACGATGTTCGGATGGTTCAGTTGGGCCAGCGCTTTCGCTTCTCGGATGAACCGGTCCGCGAACCCCGGCGTCGCCTGCACATCGGGGCGAATGATCTTCAACGCGACCAACCGATTCAGACTCGTTTGCCGCGCACAATAGACGTCTCCCATTCCCCCGCGGGCGACAAGATGAAGAATCTCTAGTTGTGGAAACCGACTCGCGAGTTCTGGTGGGATCGCAGCTTCGTCCGCGCTTCCATCGCTCGGATCGGTTGTGAGACCGGAAGGCGTCTCACCGTCCGTCGTCAGCCCGAGTTGGAGCAAACAGCTGGGGCACGGCGCCTCGATTGAGGTGCCGAAACGGCGTTTCCCGCATTCTGGACACAGGAGATGCGGTTGGTCCTGATGGGTTGAGCTTCCCGAATTCATTTGATTGATCGGCCTCTGTTCGAGTGATTCCTTCTCCAGGAAAGGAAGAAGCACTCAACCAGAAAGGTTGCACCCAAAAGTCGAAAAATCTGATTCTCGATCCATCGAGTGTTTCTCGCGTGCTTTTTACTAAGAGACGTCGACGTCAATCAGTGAAAACGCCGAACAGCTCCCTGATTTCCGAATCAACATCCTCAGGCGTCGATACCGTCCCCGCAATGTCGGCCCGAAGTAGCTCACCAAACCGCTGACGCATTCGATGTACGGCCACTTTGACGGCGACCTCCGTCATCGAAAGCTGTTGTGCCGCTTCAGCCAGCGTTTCTTCTCGATTCTTGCCACTCAGGAACTTTTGCAGCCTGTCGAAGTGGTGGGCCTTCCCTCGATCGGCAAACTCGGAACGAAGCGCGTCTGTGACGCGTTGCAGCAAGGCTTGCACCCATTGCCGTTGATAAACGAGTTCCGGTGTCTCCCCATGCGAAGGTTCTCGACGAAATCGACTGTCGGCTTCCGCAAAGTCCAGTGAGAGCGGCTGTCTGCCGCCACCGCGTTTCTGTGTCTTTGCTTTATCCCACTCATTCATCAGGAAATGTTTCATCGCGGCCAGAAGAAACGAGCGGAATTTTCCGAGGCTCGGGTCCACCTTTCGGAGGTCATCACGCTGAAGCAGGCTCGCAAAAAAGGCTTGCGTCAAATCGGCGGCGGCATCCGCATCGTTGCCCTGGCGGCGCACATAAGCGTAGAGCGGGTACCAATAGTCTTGGCACAACTCCGCGAGCGCAGAGTTCGCGGCAGCGTGATCCTCGTCATGAAGCGCGCGGACGGTGCTCCACTGCGTCGTCGCGAATTGCCGTTTTCCGTCGAATTCTACTCGGCTCATCATTCCCGGAGTTTACACAAATCTCGAAGTTCCCTGTAACCAATCCCAGGGGAACCTTCTGACATGCCTATCACCCACTCCACGAGGGAAGGCATGAAACAACACGAAAACCAGATTGATGATTCGAGGTCCCCGTCGTCAAAATCCAGCGGGCTGACACTGCGAATCGAGGGGCTTACGAAGACCTATTCCAACGGCGTTCGAGCGCTTGATGGTGTCACCCTCTCGATATCGACCGGCATGTTTGGCTTGCTCGGGCCGAATGGCGCCGGCAAATCAACACTGATGCGAACCATCGCAACACTCCAGGAGCCGGATGCCGGTTCGATTCAACTCGAGGGCTTGGTTGAACAGGAGGGAGACTCGCGGAGCTTGAATGTGCTGCAGGACAAGCAAGCGGTGCGGGAGGTCCTCGGTTACCTCCCCCAAGAGTTCGGGGCCTACCCCAAAACCTCGGCTGCCACGATGCTCGACTTTTTGGCGGCGCTGCGTGGGTTCGACAACGCAAAGCAACGCCGCGAGGTGGTCGACTCGATGCTCAATCGTGTCAATCTTTATGAACACCGGCGGAGAGCGATCGACAGCTATTCCGGTGGAATGAAGCAACGATTCGGAATCGCCCAAGCTCTGATCGGGGACCCAAAACTGCTCATTGTGGATGAACCGACGGCTGGGTTGGATCCGAGTGAACG
>JBCBOT010000624.1:0-2380 GCA_039821165.1 Planctomycetota bacterium
GTCGCGGCGATGCTCAAGGCCGTGCACGCTCAAGAAGACGTCGGAGCCGCTCGTGAGAAGGCTACCGCTGTCACGGAGAAGCTTCGTTCGATGCGACTTGCCGCAGCAGCGAAGTGCTTTGAGGACGGCGTTGGGGAGACCCCGACGTACATGTCATTCCCGCGTGAACACTGGACGCGAATCCGTAGCAACAACATGCTCGAACGAATCATGAAGGAGATACGGCGACGCACGCGAGTTGTGGGCGCGTTCCCCGATGGCAAGAGTGCGTTGATGCTGGTTGCTGCGCGGCTGAGGCACGTCGCAGGGACGAAGTGGGGCACACGACGCTATCTTGATATGGACCGGCTCCACGAACCGCAGGAGGACGCCAGCTGACCCGAGTAAAAAATCTTCTTTGGTCCGCTCGCGGACCAAAAGAAGATTTTTCAGAGCCAGGCTGAAAATCAAATGTGCGCAACTTGACGGACACTACCGAAATCCGACGGGAGGTATAGCCACTGGCATCCAGTTCGATTCCAGTAGAGGATCGCATCGATGATTCTCCGCCGATCGACTTGCTTTCGTCCCAGTGAATTCGGCTTTGGAAGAATCTTCGAATCAATTGCCATTGTTCGCCAGAAAGATTAGTGGCATTCTCCTTGCCTGATGACATCGCTACAGCTCCATCCATGGGAAATTTTGCAACCGGAGCTGTGGCGATTTTTCTGCGCTCAAGGCAATTGCAAAACACGTTCTCAAACAGATGCTCGACGCTGAAGCAGACAAAGCTCGGCAGCGCCAAACGCGACGAGGGTACGTCAGACCGCGTCGACTCTTGTGCCCGATCGTACGGTTGCAGTCCTGAGACGAAGGCGGGCAAGAGTGCGCTGATGCTGGTTGCCGCTCGACTGAGAAACGTCGCAGGGACGAAGTGGGGGCACACGTGCTACGTGGATATCGACCCTCCGCGAACCCCAGGAGGACGCCAACTGAGCTTGGTAAAACATCCTCTTGATCCGCTCGCGGACCAAGAGAAGACTGCGCAACTTGACGGACACTACCAATGTCTCCGCACCGTCTTGCGATCGACACCCACGGCCTCGGCGATCTTTCGCTGGGAGAGTCCCTCGTCACGTAAACGCTTGATCTGATTGGACTTGGTCACGCTCAAATGATTGGCCACCGAACTGCTCGCCTCTGTTTCGCCGATGCAAAACAGACGACGGTAATTCAGCCAATCCCCTCACAAGGTGGAGGACTTTCAAGCGCCCATCACTGGTCCCTTTTCAGCGCCCACCGACACGTTGAAGGCGGCGGTATCCAGCGCGGCAAAAAACGCGTCCAATCGTATCGTGCGAGGGGATGTCGTTTTCGAGTTCGAGAAACGTCTTAAACCAATCGTACTTCTCCGAGCCAAACCGCTCGACGTCGGTCCAAGACTCGGCGCCACAAATCGTCGCGCAGAGTGTGATGACGACCATCTCGTAGAGCGAGTGCTTTTTGTTGCCGGCATCCACTCTCGGGTCTGGCAGGTTCTGAAACGTTGTAAAAATTACAGACGCGCTGGCAATCATGAGCAGTCCTTTGGGCTCAGCGGCTGGCGAAAAGCGAGCCAACCTGGTTCCTCAACTAAGCAAGCAAACGCTCGCGCGTTTGACGGAACCAGCTACAACGCAACAATTGTTCCAAGCCGAGGCGAATGCGATTGCCCTGCCAACAATCCCCCCGGATACAACTCGCCATTCCACTTTTTCATGACTGTTTCGCTTCGATTGCGTTGCTCCGGTATCCACGAGTTACTCAGGTAGCATGGCATCACGATAAAACCGCTCGAGTTGTTCAGCAATCTTTCGCATGATCTTTTTACTCGGTGGCTTTGATCCGTCAGCGCTATACTCAATTCGCGCGAAGTCCCAGGTTTCGTTCGCCCGTGACTCGAATGCCCACAATAGTCCTGATCCGAGACAATCAAAATAGTGGTAAGTGATTCCCTTGTTTCCTAAGAATGCCATTCGAATGCGAGTGGTGCCATCACGCTTTTCCACGACGTACAACTCGAATGAATATTTACGGCTTTCGCTCGTGATCCGGAGAGTGAGTCCCAAAAGTGAAGCAAGAAGTGCACCGATCTCTTCGCCGGTCAACGCGTCTATCTTGTTTTGTGTCTCCAACATTCCCGCGGCGGCATTCGCGTTTTTTCTCAGTGTTATCCCCAGCGTTGATGCCCTGGTCAAATCGACACGAGCCATTGAACAGTTTTGGATGACTGCTCCTTCGAGTGTACTTTTACTGAAGGTGACACTGTCGAGATTGCAGCCGTCAAAGTGTGAATGATCTAGCTTAGCTCCCGAAAAGTTCGCGCCGGACAGGTCACATTTGTAGAACTTGGTTTCGCTGA
>JBCBOT010000625.1:0-2359 GCA_039821165.1 Planctomycetota bacterium
CTGACATCCATTCTCTTAAATGCAATTCGACCTCCGCCACCACCTTGCCAAAACGCGTGAAGTTTGCGTATTCTTCGAGGCCACTCACGGCTACGCCCAAGAGAAGGAATTACGGTTGCGAAGAACCCTGTTGTCTGGAACGCTGAACCGAAACGACTTTATTTGAAACACGCTGGTCGGGGGCATCGGAATTTCCCGAGGGGCAATCGGGAATGATTGGGGCAGAATCATTCGATGCCCCCGACGGCGCTGCGTGCGTGCGAAACTGCTTCGCACATCCGCAGTGTACGGCATGGCTGGCGACGTTGCACTGCCAGCACCGGAGAAAAATCTTCAAATTCTGGCCGTATCCGTGGGGAGCGTAGCCCCACTTCCCTTCGTACCATGCATTGCGAATCGAGTCTTCGATCGGGGGCACACTGCCACGCACCGTTCCATCTCCATTGTCTTCAACCGCTCATAAAGTGGATTACGTGGCAAGTTGGGCGCAAGTGTTCACCGGTGAATTGCCTTTTCTATGACGCACCGAAGTCAGTTAATGAGCTGACTTTCATGCTGAAGTTGGACAAGCCGAATGCTCGGCGGCGCGGAGCAAATCCACCTCGGTCGGCAACACCGATGCGGTTTCCATGGTCGATTCAATACTCCGGCGGCCGACGCCGGGGCGAATGAGGTTGTGGGTTTACCGATGAGGGCGGAGATGTTCGTGGCATCCCCCGCGACGTGGCTTTGGGCCAGCGTGTCATTGCCCGAGATAGACGCCGCTATGCACACTGCTCGCGATTTCTTCTTCAACTCAACGGCTCGCGAGGCTGGCCCCAGTTTTAAACCTGGTGGCTTCGCGAGTGCTGCGTGCCGCGGTTCACGGGCGGCGCGATCGCGCCGGGCGATGTTTCTTGCTAACGGATCGATTGGATGTCGAGGCCGCTGGGCTTGGGAGGGTGTGACTCGCCCGCCAAGATGGAAGTCAATGTCTCGGCATCACCTTCCTTTCCAAAGTAGATCGAAGGCGATTCATTCATCCTCGCGATCAGGTTGTCGGCAATTTGACGAAAGCGTTGCTCGAATTGGCGATCTGGGTTCTTTGCCAAGCGAACATTCTGAAGGGTCTTGTGATAACACCAAGCTAAAACGTCGAACGTCCAATCGGCGTCTTCCGGCACGGTGTAGAGCATGCAATCTTGCGCGGCAATGAAGAATTCAGTCGCGGCCTCATGGTGTTTTCCATTTCGCTGCCGCATTTCGGCCATTTTGATAAACAACTGGATGACTTGCTTGTTGAGTGCATGGTTGCCGGGCTCCAGTTCCTTGACCGGCATGATCGCCTGGAGTGTTTCGACGATCTTTGCTTCACCCAACTCATCTTCGCCACGCCGCAGCAATTCGTTCGCGAACCTCAGCTTCAAGTCCGCAAGCTCCAATCGCCAATTACGGTTCTGCGGGTTTCCTTTCAAGGCAACCAGATAACGCGCTCGTCCACGGTCCGAATAAAAATCTCCTCTTACGGTGTCCGCCGTGTCGTAAAAGTATTCGGCCAAGAGTTTCTCATTGTGGCCACGAAAGTAGTCCGTGACATGGAGCGGTTTCTGGACCGCGCGATAGTTGTTGCGAAGGCTCTCGACGAGTTGAAGGTTGTTCTCCAGCATCTCAACGCCGGCTAGGCCCTTTGCCCACGCATACCAACTCAAGTGCAGCGCCAGCTCCAGTGCCTTGATACGATTGTGATGGTCCGCAAAGCCTCGTTCGTTTCGACAGATCTCGTCGTAGAGACGACTGAATCGCGTCATCGCAGGTTCGGCTTGGGTGACGAGCTGCATGTACTCCGCTTGCCACCGGGCCAAGCTACCGATTTCGTCGTTTGAGGCGAGTCTTTGAATCGCCGCCGCGGCGTGTTGAGCCTCATTGGCTAAACGCTCCAACGCGACCTGCGGACGAGTTTGTCTGTCTGGCGGACTCCGCTGATACTCGAACAGTACCCTGGTTGCCTGAAGAAGTAGTTTCCAGTGATCGATGTCCCCATGTGCATTTGCGGAATGATGACGAAGTCGTTTCAACGCGCGCTCTGCTGCCAACGTTGCCTGCTCTGGCTGGCCGACATCGGCCGCCGCCTCGGCAACGGCCAAGTAGTCTCGCGTCAAGTGATGGCTTTGGTTTGCCTCCATCGTTCGAGTGTTTTCGAGCGAAGCAAACTCGTCCAAGTATTCGATAACATCGCCAAACATCTCCTGACGAAATTGGGGTGACATTTGCCAGTGCGCGGCTTCCTGCGAGATCACCCGTTGTTGGAATTGACTGACCGAATCTCGTAGCCGTTCGCGACTGGCTTCCAACGTCTCGGCGTACTGCTGTGCTTTCTCCG
>JBCBOT010000626.1:0-2351 GCA_039821165.1 Planctomycetota bacterium
ACGGCTAACGAACAATTACCATGCTCAACTCCTTACATTTGAGAAGATCAGCCAGACTTAGCCTGGCGCACCGGAGGACGCAGAGAGGAATCTCGGGTGCCGCGCGACTACGGCTGACGAGTTTGTTTGATAAGGTCTCTGTTCACCGCAACTCTCGACCCTTTCCTCGACAACGACAAGCGATGTCTGAATCAGATACGTCGGGTCCGATCCCAAGAATTTTGAGCCTCGTTCGTTTTAACTTTGCCGCGGTCCCGCCTGAGTATCATTCGAAATATCCTTTTATCGAGGAACGTCCCTACGTGTTTTTTGGCGAGATACCGAATATGCCAGGGCATTGTGTCGTAGCGGACCATAAAACAGGGCAGATCCACTCGGGCTTTCATACCGAGAATTTCACGGAGCTAGAGCTGGACGCGGGGTGATGCGCCGGCATTAATGAGGGCGTTGCGTTCATCGGGCTTGAGTTCGGTGTTGAGCCGTAACTCGGAGAGCCGAAAGTCGTCTTCTTCGCGTCGAAGCCAAAGCTCTTCGTTGTCGACTTGGAAGGGTTTCGCCACCCGTGTGATCGGTGACTCACCGGACAGTTGCCTCCACTCCGCGTTGCCTGAAAGAAAGCGATCTTCCGTGTCGGTCAAGATCGGGCCGGAATACACGTTTCCCTGGCCTGCCCAAGTTATCCAACCATCCTTCTTTGCAGCATCTTCACCCAAGCCGGTAAGGTCATAGGCTCCATCCTGTGTGACAAGCAACGAATGATTCACGCTGAGCCTCAGTTGTTGGTTGATGCTCATTTGCTCTTCATTGATTTCAAACGCCAACGCCTCGCTGGCGATGAGAGTGCAGTGTTGTAGGGACAACTCGGGGCCGACTTCGAGTTCGCCGGACAGGCCGACCCGCGCGGAAATCATGCAGTTTTGAAGGCGGATCTTGCTCTCGCGGTTCGCGATAAACTCGATGCCGGTTTCTTCCGAAGAATGAAATTCGCAGTCTCGGAGATCGACATTTCGTGAATCCAACAACTGAAGGCAATTGGCCTTGCGCGCACGAAAGCGACATCCGGACGCCACGAGGTTACCGCCGTCGATGCGAAGGAGCGTCCACGTTTCGTCGTGCGGTTCGTCCACGTCCGTTACCAGCGTCAAGCCGCGAAGCGTGAGATCGCCTTCGACAATGAGAAGAGCGTTTTCGTCCTCTTCTTCGTCGAAGCGGCCGACGAACCGAATCGTCGGGTCGAGTCCATCGGCAGCAGCAATCGTCAGCGAATCAAGCTCAATGAAGCCTTGTTCGATTTCGATCGTGTCGTTGGTCCGAATCTCAATTCTGTCTCCCGACTCAGCCGCCTCCACGGCCTCTTCCAGCGTTTCAAAGGATTCAGACTGAAAGCCGCCGCGGACGACGAACGGCAGCGCGTCGCCATCGACAAAGGGTTGCCCATCAACACTTCCGTCACCAAGTCTGCCCCCACCGAGCCCGCCCCCAAAACCGCCGTGGCGAGGTGGTTTGGCGAGTTCACCTGGTGCGCTGCTGATTGTTTCGGGTGGATCGCCGCTGCGTTGCATCCAGGTGAGTAACGCTGCCCCCGTGACCAGCACCAGTAAAGTTGCAACCATCGACACCACGAGCGAAACCGGCTGTTTCTTGCGTGTCGACTTTGTGTTCGGGCGTGACTTCTTTGCTTGTATGACGGGGGCGATTGAGGGTCTTTCGCTGAGACCGACCTGCAAGGCCTGGGCGACTTGGCCGGCGGATTGGAAACGCTGACGCGGATCTTTCTGCAGGAGTTTGGCGATGATCTGAGCGAGCCATTCGGGAACGTCGCTGTTTCGATTGCGAATCGGCGTTGGCTGTTTTCGCTCGATGTTGCGGAGTGTTTTGAGCAGCGAATCAGAATCGAACGGAGAACCGCCACTGCAAAGTGCGTACAGAACGCTGCCCAAGCTGAACAGGTCTCCTCGTCCGTCATAGGGGAGTTCTTCGTCGAGTGTTTCCGGCGCGAGAAACGCTGGCGTGCCGACGATGATTCCCGTGCGTGTGAGCTGTGAATCGTCGGCGAAACGCGCCAGGCCGAAATCGGTGACTTTCGCCAACCGCGTTCCCGATTCGATCAGGATGTTGGCCGGCTTGATATCACGGTGCACCACTTGGGCCGAATGTGCTCGGTGAAGCGCTTTGGCAACTTGCAAACCGACCCGCGCTGTTTCTTGTGGTGAGAAGACTCCGTCGCGGTCCAAGTGTTGTTGCAGCGTTGCGCCTTCCACGTATTCCATCACGATGAAGGGGAACGGCGGGCGAGCCGAAACCGAATGAATGGTGATAATGTTGGGATGTTTGATTGCGGCAGCCGCACG
>JBCBOT010000627.1:0-2325 GCA_039821165.1 Planctomycetota bacterium
CACTCTGTACTTCGCCACATGCTGGAGAAGCCCGGAGGAACCGACCAGCCAGCGATCAACTGCGTGATGGGGCACTCGGCCGGATCGATGGCGGAGTTGTACCGCGAGATTGATAAAGACCGAGGTGTGGCGCGGAAGCGGGTCAAGAAGGTTTGCCAGAGCGTTCGCAAGTGGTTCCTCGCTGGGAAGCCGGAGGCGGAATGGTGAAAGAAGTAACGGAATCCGCACGGCAGATATTCGAGACGCTTCAATGGGTCCGCGCGGGTGCGAGGTTTGTGATGCGCTCGGATGAGTTGCATCAATCACGACTTGCACGAAACCAGCCGAGCAAACTAGCGGTTTCGGTGTCGGAGCAGGCTGCGAGGAGTGTTCTCGGATTCAAGCAAATTGCACAGGCACGTCACAAGCTGAGAGAAGGCATCCTTCATCGACTTCCAGAACTCTCGGCTGCCGTCCAAAGAGCGTGCTTGCCACACCCCGCAGCGATACCCATCGAAAAGACATGCGCTCACGAGTATGCGATTGAAGTTGCGGGATGGGCGATTTGTGAGTTCAGTCGAGAGATGCTTGAGGGAAGTGATTGGCTCCCGCCTGACGACGTGCAACACATCATCCCTCTCAATGATTTTGACCGCCTCGCTGATTCACTCAGCCGAACCGACGATGACGACAACGGACGTTTTGTCTTGCAGTGCGTCGTGAATGCGATCGACCCGGACATCCAGTACACGCTCCTTGCGGGCCTTGTGAATCAAGAAGGCGGTGCGTTTCTCAACTATGGTCTGCAGGAATCCGAGTCCCTGAATGCAGATGACGCGGAACGTAAAACGAAGGATGCCGCGCTTGCTATTTGGCAGAGCGGTGGCACATGGAAGGATGTCGCCGAAAAACTCGGTCGAGAAACGGATTCGAAGGGCGTCGACGCAACAAAACAAGAAATTCGCAGATACGCGGAAAGCCAAGGAATCACGCTACGAATCGGCAAGCCAGGGGCACCCAAGAAATCGGATTAATAGGACGTCCGATTCGTCACTATTTGAGCTTCAAAAAACGCCCGTACCCTTCTGCTGTCAACGGTAATTGAACCGCACAGCACGAAGGGTTTTTTGATGAAGTTGGAACTTCTGACCATTGATGAGGTCGCCGAGATCTTGCGTGAGAACCGCGAGACAACACGGCAACGGGTGAAGGCCGGACAGATCGAAGGCGTGCCAATGGGGCGTGGCAGCGGTGCCCGTCAGAAGTGGCTTGTCCCTCAGGAAAACGTCGAGCGTTTCCTCAAAGAAAAGATTGACGCGGCATACGGGCCAAAACAGAAGACCAAGCGAAAAGCGGCCGCCGCATCGACATCGAAAGAGTGGTTCTGAAAACGGTCGGCCCGGCCCGCAAAACCGGGACCGACCAAAGTTTTGCAAAGGTCGAGGAGCAAAACCAATGTCCAGTCTATGGGCGGCACCCAGTAGTTCAACCCAAACCAGACCGGTCACGCCAATCTTGAGGCGAGACGACCAGCCGTTACCGTTGGGTGCGCAACTCGCGGCGATCACGTTGGCGTTGCATCTGGCAAGTCAGAAGGGCACTCCCGCAAGTGAGCAGTGGGATGAAGCTCGACGACAAATTCGGAGGGCGACGTCGTGAAGGTCCACGTGTCCACAATTGTGGACGTATCCCATCGGATACATGGTGTCCAGAATCTTGTGCAGCATGTGCGTGTTGGAAATTTTCAACAGGTGCGCAACTGCGCACAAACCAACGCCGTGAAGTTCTCCAATTGGAGACAGCGCCGAAGTGTCCGCCACGGCGTACAAGCAGTTGAACATGTTCGACAAATCGCCGCTCCCCGGAACTTGAACCATGGTTCACACAGGAGGGCGACACCGTGACGACTGGGTTCGTAAAGATACCGCGATGGATCACGGAACACCCTGTTTCAAGCGAACCCGCGGTCGCATGGACGTACATCATGTTGCGACTGAAGGTGAACTGGAAACCGGGGCACTTCAAGATCGGCACCACCGTCCAGCCAGGTCAAATGGCGTTCAGTTACGCCCGGATTCGGGAGCGGCTCTACGGTGAAGAAAACGAAAAAGCCCCCTCGAAGAACGCCATCATTCGGCACCTGAAGAAGCTCGAAGCGTGCGGGTTGATCACTCTCGATTCGAAGCCAAATCAGTTCACGATGTTGACAATTGTCGACTGGGAATCGGACGAATCAGAGGCCGAATCGAGTGTACCCAAAACGGGTACACCTGACTCCAAAGTCGTACCCAAAACGGGTACACGAGCGGGTACACCGACGGGTACACCAACGGGTACGGATAGAAG
>JBCBOT010000628.1:0-2317 GCA_039821165.1 Planctomycetota bacterium
GAAACTTCCATGTCTGAAAAGAAAGTCCTTGTCATCGATGACAGTGCGACGATCCGAAAGCTGGTCGACACTCATTTGAGTCCCGCCGGTTATGCGGTCACTCTGGCACCGACGGCCGAAGATGGGCTGCAACTTGCGGAAGAAATCAATCCGGACCTCATCCTGTTGGACCATCAACTCCCCGGCACGACGGGCTTCGAGGTGTGTCAGCAGCTGCAGGCGTCTTCGACACTTCAAAAGATTCCGGTCGTCGTTAGTTCGACGCTGAGGAAGAAGGCGTATGTCGAGTATGCCGATTGCGATAACGTCGTCGACATGCTTCCCAAGCCCTACACCGAGGACTTGCTTCGCACGACGGTCGAAAACGCGATTGAAACCGCGGCGATGATCGTCGAATCGCAAACGAAAGGCTCGGCCGTTCCGGAGATCATCGGCGAAACGGCCGACGCGGACATGGCGGGCAGCTTCAAGGTGTTCGGCCTTCGAGAGGTCGTCGACTTTCTCAACAACGGAACCAAGCAAGGGGTGCTCGAAGTCGAAGCCGAACGGCTCCGGCTGTGGATCTACCTTGATCGTGGTCGCGTACAGGGTATCAGTGCGACAGGGCTACAGCCTGAAGAGACACAGGATATTGTGGACCGATTGCCAGACTCGCTTCAGAGCTTGGCCGAGGTCTTGCGGCTGACCATCGCCGGTCGAGGAACGGCGGAGTTCGACGGGTTCGTTCAGCTCATGGACAAACGCGTTTTGGATCCACGTTTGACCGCCAAACTGTTGCGTTTCCAGGCGGCGATGTTGATCGGGCTTGCAATGAACCGTGACTTGAAAGGCTATCAGTTCCGGGCGACTTCGAATTTCCCGTCGTTGCAGCGTGATCTCCCGCTCGAGGTCAGCTTGATGAGCTTGCTCGTCGAACACTCGCTGCATCGCGACGCCTCCGAGTTGCCTCAAGACCACCCGTCGTTGCGTTTCGTGCGACGTGCGATGCGAGGTCAGAACCTCGATCGCGCCGGGCTCTCGGCGAAGCACATGAAGATCATGAACTTGGTGAGCGAGCCTCGTTCCATCGACGAATTGGTACAACGTCTTGGTTGGGATCGTGATGAGGTTCGCCGTGTGCTGAGCGGATTCGTGACGGCCGAGTTGCTCGAGTGCAAACAGGACGAAAGCGAAGGAAAATTCGTCGCCTATGAAACAAACGCTGTTGCTGCGGCCCAGCTGCGAAACGGTCTCAAGCAGGCCGACAGTCGTTTCGTCGGCAAGGTCGTTCGCGATACGCTCACCCTCCAGTTGTTGGTCAAGCGATCGACGCCGGATGCTGTGTTCTTCGCAGTTGACACACCGCAAAGTTGCGACGCGATCCGCGAGGCGTACACGTCCGCGCAAGAAGCATTTGGCGAGTGTCGCAAGGTCGTATTGGCGCCGTCAAAGGTCGTCCAAGACCCCAACGTTCCGTGGTCCAAATTACTGGGCTTCGAGCCCGATCAAGTGCTTGAGTCGCCGTATGACTGCGACACGCTCTTTCAAGCCATGCAGTCGATTGACGAAGGAACACCAGCCCCCGCTCTCGTCGCCGTGGGTGCCGCCGCGCAAGACGCAACCGCAACGGAGACGTTGTCATGAGTCAAACCAGTGTCAGTCAGTTTCGATTTCGCGTTCCCGACGAGTCTCCTGGACGAGATGTCCATGAACTGGAGAACGGTCGCAGCGTGTTCATCGGCTCAGGCGACTCCTGTGGCGTCCAACTTGAAGGCACGGGCATCGCTGAAATCCATTGCTTGGTCGACGTCGACGATGAAGGCGTGTCCGTCCAAGACTGGGCTTCCGATTCGGGCACTCTCGTCAACGGAAACGCGATAGAGGACAAGACCCGCCTGCAACCTGGTGACCGGCTCAAAGTCGGAGACGTCGAGATGGTGCTGGATGGGAGCACGGCATCGAAAAACCGTTTCGCCAACGTACCAGCGGAGCCGCCTCGTTCCGAATCCATCGGCATGGAAACACTCGGCACCGAGGACTCGGTTGATGGCGAAGCGCTCGGCGTCAGCACAGCACTATCAAATCAGGAATTGGCCGACGAGGCATTGGCCGCTGAGGAGACACTCGCCAATGATCCGACGTTGGACGACTCGGCCTCTCCCGCACTTCCCCACGCTCCCGTCGTCAATGTACCGACCGGACGGTTGAGCGATTCGTTCGGTGCACCTCAAGCCGAGAGCACGGCCGACAACGAATTTCCGATTACCATCGAATCCGAAGAAGCGTCGTGCGATCTCGAGGCGACAGCGGAAGAGATAGAGACGCCGGCGGAGCAAAC
>JBCBOT010000629.1:0-2294 GCA_039821165.1 Planctomycetota bacterium
GTGAGGTACAGCACTGGGTCGCCGCCGCCTCGGAATTGGACGCCTTGATGCTTAGATGGCAGAAAGCCGCTTCCCCACAGACGCGCGAATAATGCTTGTCCCGGTTTGGCACCGACGGAGATCATCGTCACGTAGGCGGGGAGGTCGTCGTTGGGGCTTCCTAGTCCGTAGCTCAACCACGAACCCATGCTCGGCCGGCCCAACTGCTGTGTTCCCGTGTTGATGTATGTCATCGCGGGATCATGGTTGATCGCCTCGGTGTTCATCGAACGCACGATGGTTAAATCGTCAACGATCGAAGTGGTATGCGGTAGCAGATCTCCATTGACCCAGGTGCCGCGCTCACCCCAACGTTTGAACTCGAACATCGGTGCAACGCAGGGGAACGATTTCTGCCCGCTCGACATTCCGGTGAGCCGCTGTCCGTTGCGGATCGAATTCGGCAACTCTGTTCCGTGAATTTTGCGCAGCTCGGGCTTGTAATCGAACATGTCGATGTGACTCGGCCCGCCCGCCATGAACAGGTAAATCACCCGTTTTGCGGTCGGTTTGTGGTGCGGCAGTTCAGGCAGCCCGGGGTTGGAGCGTGATTCACGTTCGCTGCTTGCCGAGGCATCGCGTCCGAGCAAGCTCGCCAATGCTGCGGCGCCGACGCATCCTCGACTGCGCGAGAGCAGTTGCCGACGGGTCATTTGCCGAGAGTATTCTTCGATCGGATTCATAGGACTCTCATTCACGCGTGAGCGTTTCGTCGAGATTGAGCAGGGAACTGGCAACGATGGTCCACGCCGCGTGGGTCGCGGGGGAAAGGGACATGTCTCGCTCGGAGTCGCCGACGTCCAGCAGCTTCTTTGCCGCTTCGATGTCCGACTCGTAACGTTTCGTCGCATCATCCAGGATACGGTTGAGGATTTCGGTTTCGGAATCGGTCGGCCGTCTCGCGGTGACGATTCGGAAGCCTTCTTCGAGCCGGGATTGGTCGCTCGCTGACTTGGCGAGCAATCGCTGCGCGAAGTGACGCGCCGCTTCGACAAATTGAACGTCGTTGAGCGTTACCAATGCCTGTAGCGGAGTATTGGTGCGGGCTCGGATGACGGTGCATTTTTCGCGTGTCGGTGCGTCAAAGATCTGCATCGATGGCGGCGGCGCGGAGCGTTTCCAGTAGGTGTAGAGGCTGCGCCGATAAAGCTTGTCGCCTTTGTCCTGGACAAAGCGAGGATTGCCGCCAAGGCTGACTTCCTTCCAGAGTCCTGGCGGTTGATACGGTTTGACACCGGGGCCACCGAGGCGATCGACCAAGAGACCGCTGACGAACAGTGCGTTGTCGCGAATGAATTCGCCTTGCAAGCGGAAACGGGGGCCACGAGCGAGCAAGCGATTGTCGGGGTCTTGTTCGAATTCAGAACGGTCGGATGCGGAACGCTGGCGATAGGTCGACGACATCACGATCTGTTTGACCAATCGTTTCACATTCCAGCCGTTCTCGCGAAAGTCGACGGCGAGCCAATCGAGCAGTTCGGGGTGAGACGGGAAATCTCCTTGCGCGCCGAAGTCCTGCGGCGTCGCGACCAACCCCGTCCCGAAGAACAGTTGCCAGTAACGGTTGACGGCGACCCGCGCGGTCAGCGGGTGATCGTCTTGAAACAACCACTTCGCCAAACCGAGTCGATCGCGAGGTAGGTCATCGCCCATCGGCGGCAGCACAGACATGGTTCCAGGCTCGACCTTCTTGTCCGTGGGCGAATCGTACGCGCCGCGATCAAGAATGAACGTGTCACGCGGCTTTCCTTGGTTGCCCATCACCATCACGGTCGTGAGCGGCTTCTTTAGCTCGGTCTCTTCGGCTACCAGTTTGTCGACCGCACGCTTCAATTCGTTATGACGCGAGTCCTCGTTTTCGAGGTAGTGCGTGCGGAGCGTCGAGAGTTGTTCCTCGGTCCAGTCTTTGGGCTCGGTGGCTAGCAGCGGCGCGATCCCCGAAGCGTTCGCCAGTGAAGCGACTTCGCTGGAAGTCAGACGCCGGTCAAAAACACTGACCTCATCGATTTCACCTTTGAAGCGGGAGCCGGGGTGACGGCTCCCGATCAGCAACGTTCGCTCTGTCTGAATCGTGTCCTTCAAGCTGTCCTGCTGAACGGACCATTCCAATTCTTCGCCGTCGAGATAAACCTTGATCCCGCTCGCCTTTGAGGTGCCGTCGTAGGTCACGAACAGGTGCTGCCACTGCCCCGCTTTGAGTCCCTGTTTGGTCTTCACTTTGAGAGCGTTGTTGGGCCACGCATGAATCAGGTGGA
>JBCBOT010000630.1:0-2291 GCA_039821165.1 Planctomycetota bacterium
ATGGCAAGGTCGAAAGCTGTTGCTTGAGTCCTTCTTTCGAGAACCCTGAGGCAACGGTCACAAATGCGGCAAGCGACTCGTCGTTGGTTCCACCGCCAACCAGTTTGGTTGCGGCACGCTTCACGGTGGGGAAACGTTCTAGAGCTCGATCGATTTCTTCCAGCTCGATTCGAAACCCTCGCACTTTGACCTGATGATCGAAGCGTCCGAGGAATTCGATCGATCCGTCGCCGCGTTTCCGCGCGCGGTCGCCGGTGAGATAAAATCGCTGACCCGCAAGGTTTACGAACGCACGTTTCGTTTCGTCGGGGCGATTCAAGTAACCATCAGCCAGTCCGTTCCCGCCGATCACCAGTTGGCCGGCGACGCCCGATGGCAAGACGTTGAACGCCTCGTCCACGATCAATACTTCGGCGTTGTCGATCGGTCGGCCGATCGGAATCGAGCGTCGAGCGTCGACCTCGTCAATGCGGTGCGCGGTCGCTTCCACGGCCGCCTCGGTGGGTCCGTAAAAGTTCCAGACTTCGCAATCGATCTTCGATCGAATCAATTGAACGAGCTCCGCGGTGATTGCTTCCCCACCGCACCAGACCTGTCGGATGTCCTTGCACTGCGAAAACCGAGGATGGCTTGCGATCGCGTGCGTCAGGTTTGGAATCGCCGGCAAGACGGTGATTCGGTCTCGGATCAATTGATCGATCAACGCATCGAGATCGAGCTGCTCCTGCTCCGGCCAGACGACGTGGGCCCCCTGATGCAAGCACGACAGGACCACCGCCATGGCCGCATCGAATTGGTGCGACAACAGGACCAGCACGCGATCCTGACTCGAAAGCGTCACAACCCGTTTGCGCCACGCCAACGTATTTGCGATCGCACGGTGCGGGACCATCACACCTTTCGGCTTCCCAGTCGATCCCGAGGTGTAAACCACATACGCCAACGCCTCAGCGCCCAAAAAGGTGTCAGGACTCTTTTTCGATGCAGATACCGAAGAGTTCTCACAGTCTCGGGGGTGAAAAAAGAGTCCTGACACCTTTTCGGTGATGTCGTTGGCGTCGGCGACGAGGTGTGACACCTGGGCATCGTCGACGAGGGTCTTCATCGAAACGGACGGTTGCTGTGCGTCGAGAGGAATCGGACAGGCCCCCGCCATCATCACGCCGAGAATCGCCACCCATGCCTGATCGCCCTTGGGCATGCAGACGGGAACGAATTCGGATTCCTGGACGCCCCCCTCCCGAAGGACGTCTGCGAAACGTCTCGCGTCTTCAACGATCTTATCCTTCGACTCGCTCAACAACATGGGAACCGTCGCCGCAGCGGAAACGGAGTGATGCATGTTGTCGTCAGACGAAACGTCCTGTCCGATCGGTTCGGCGGGAATGTTCCATGGCAATTGCTTGACGGAAACCGTTGGTCTTTCGAGGAGTGTCTCAAGCAACCGCGGAAACTGCGTTGCCATCGACTCGATGGTGTCTTTCGCGAACAGGTCTCGGCAATAACAAATCATTCCGTGCACCGCCGAGTCCGCGAGTTCAAACACAAACTCGACATCGTAGTGACACGTCGGATGCGGTACGAAATAGCTTTCCTGGCGCATACCCGCAAAGTCTTCGAACGACTCCACCGAGCCGAACAAGAAGCCGGCACGTCCCTGTTCGCTCTCGACGTGAGACTTTTCGAACGTACATGAAACCTGGAAGAGTGGATGCCGACTCGGGTCCCGCCCTGGCGCACAATTGCGGACGATTTCAGAGAAAGGCAGCTCTTCATGGACCAGGGCGTCAATCATCGACCCGCTGACCGACTGAACAAGTTGCTGGAACGTCGGGTTGTCAGAGAGTTCTGCGCCGATGGGCAGCACATTGACAAAGAAACCAACGGTACGTTCGAACTGTTGGTCACTTCTACCCGAAAACGGTGTGCCGATTGAAAACGAGTCTTGGCCCGTCCAGCGGGAAATCAGGACCTGCAGTGCCGCCATCATGACGACGTTGCTCGTGACGTTCCAACGTTTCGCGGCTGCGGTAACCTTGCTCGCAATCGAAGGGCTGAACTCAAGCGGTTGCACTGCGGCTCGGTGTGAAAACCGTACCGGTCGCTCGAAATCGGTTTGCCACTGAAGTACCGGTCGGATAGCGTTCAGACGATCCCGCCAATGCTCGACCAAACCACGACCTCGTTCGCTCGCGGTCAGTTTGGCCTGCCGAGCGACAAATGCGGAATAGTTTTCCGGTGCGTCCGAGAGTCGATGCGTTTGACCGCTCGCAAAGTGTGGATAGAGTTCG
>JBCBOT010000631.1:0-2270 GCA_039821165.1 Planctomycetota bacterium
AGAATTCACCCTCCCTCACAAAGCTAAAAAAAGGATTGCTGAGCAGCTTTGCCTGCAACCGCTCTGCGTCTGCCTGAAGTGTGGAATACGTTTTCATTGGATCAGCTTGCGATAATTCTCAGTTATTGGAAGTGCCTAGCCAATATTCTCGTCTGCGCAGGCTAGGAACGCAAGCGAGCTTTTCCCGCTCGTTAAGCCACCAGCTCGGCTCCTATTTCGAGCGTGAAATCTGCCCCGAATGCATTGACAGCACGTTTTGCCGCACGAGATTGCTAACGTTCGCGATAACCTCCGGTTCGGCGATGAAGCAGATTCCGTCCCGGCGATGGGCACATGGAAACTGCGGGTGAACGCACTCACGTCCGACAGTGGAAGCGGCTACTTCTCGCGGCGACACGTTGCCAGATCTCTTTAGTGCACTCTCAACACTGAGCAGGTTGCAGAACTCGCCATTCTCCCGGTTCAGGAAGACGATCGTTTGTGTCGCATATCCCAGCGCCGTGAGTGCTGCGAGCGACAGTCCTCTCGTGAACACCGCATCCAGTATCGCTGCAACCGCCATTAGCGTCGACCGCTTTATATCAATGTGCACCGAAGAATAGGGAAGACGACCGCGTTCTGGATCCCGCTTGGACTGCTGAAGCAACTTCACGGTCTCGCTAGGTTCCGTGATCGCAACTAACAAGTCCAGAACGAACCGCATCTCTTCATCGTCTAGCGAGCGCACGCCCAACTCCACTGCAAATCTCTGCTTCGCTTCGGCTTCCGACGAAACACTAAATTTGAGCCTATCCCGCGATTCTGGCAACACTGTCAAACCTCAAGAGTTGTTCGTAAGACCATGCTGATTTCTTGATTCAACGGAAAACTGTAGTAGGTAGTCCACCAAGTTGAACCGAGTTGGTGGCATCATGACTGGTGATTGGGCTTCATGCCGAAGGTTTTTGCCTTCCGTATAGATTGAACGGTGGGCATCAGGCGATACCGCCACCCTTCGACGTTTGACCTGGTACGCCGCTCCAGTTGCCCCGTAGTGTCTCACGTCAACTCGCAATTGCAAACGATCGGCTGGAGGTTTGTTGAGGTCGCAGAAGCGATTCTTCGAGCTTGCAGTCGCATTCGGCGTGAATCTGATCAGTCTAATCGGTCAGGCCACACAGGCAGCCAGCAAGCGTGACGTAGCCGCGTGCTGTGAAGCCGGTCTTCGTTGTAATGCTTAAGGTAGTCAGCGACTCTCGTCGTAATTGCGTGGGCAGTTGGTCGAACGCACTTTGATCGCTCCTTGGACTACAAGCCTCTGACGTGCCCGGATAGATCGCATTTCGCTGGAGTTGTCGCTTGGAATTCGAGCGACCTAGAATACCTCATTAGAATGCGTCGCCGTAGCTGACGCCAGCAGCTGAGTCGGTGACGAGTTCTAGGCCGGTTGGAAGTGGCTGCGAAAAACCCCGATGAAGCGGACTCAAGGGGCTCCCTTGCACTTTCTGCTGGCCCTAAAACGTGCTCGACGTTTAAGTCGTAGTAGCCCTCCCCAATCGCCGCGTCGCGTCCCACGCTGCTCTTCCTCAAGTTCCTGGTTCATTTGATACCACCATGGGATGTGCTGCGAATCCAAATCCAGCAGCACCGACCAGCTCAGCTTCGGAAGATGCTCAAGCAGCTCAATGACGCACTGCCGCAGCGCTCGCAGCACAACGTCTTGCACTCTTCTTTTTGTGACAACTCCGCAGAGTGACCATCGCATCCGGCTCCGGCACTCTGTTCGCGACCCTGATCTGAAATCGGGAAGCTGCAAGGGAATCTACGCCACCATTTCGCTTGATGAAACGAGCGATCTGCGCACCGGTTCGTCTAAGTAACTTAGCTGTCTGCTGTCGCCGCCTGTTTTCTAAGAAACTCAACGTTTTGGGCCAGGTGAGCATCGTTGTTTACCATGCGGGTGTCTTTGTGCCCCATCAAGTGGGACAGTGACACCGCATCGACCGATTTGATCAGTGCGTTGGTAGCGTAGCTGTGCCTCGCACCATATGCGATCACGCGAAATCCAACTTTCTCACTGATGCGACGAAGCCGATTTACGACCGCGTCTTTGGTCCAAGGGTTTCCGCGGCTGTTCCTGAACAACACACCTGTTGGGCGCTCTTTCGCGAGGCGTCGAACAATCTCGTGTGGCTGGCGCGAGAGAAAAATGACGGTCCATCCGGGAAGTTCGTGGGTTCGGTAGAATTCTCCGCAAAGGAGAATCGCCTTGCAAGACAAAGAACTGTATC
>JBCBOT010000632.1:0-2265 GCA_039821165.1 Planctomycetota bacterium
CGAACTCATAAGGATCAGCGCAGCCAGCCACCAGTAGCCCAGTTCGAATGCGCCTTGCACCAGTTGCCATTTGGAAATGAAGCCAACGGTCCCGGGACCACCAATCAGGCTGAGACCGGAGACCACGATGACCGCACGCCCCACACTCGTGATCGCAGCCGTCTTCGCCCAGATATTGTTCTCGTCGGATGGAGTTTTGGCGCAGCAGACGTCATCGCCGGTCGAAGTCGGTGACGTCCGCTGGAGTCGCGATTTCGACGCCACACTTTCGGCAAGTCGAAAAAGCCGAAAACCCGTGCTCGTCCTCTTCCAAGAGGTACCGGGTTGCGCGGGCTGTCAAGAATTCGGACGCAAAGTCCTGTCGGAACCCTTGTTGTTCGAGGCCATCGAAGACTTGTTTGAGCCCGTTCTCGTCCATAACAACAAGGGCGGTAAGGACGCCGAGATCCTCAAGAAGTACAACGAGCCGGCGTGGAACTACCAGGTGCTCCGATTTCTCGATGCGGATGGCAAAGACATCCTGCCTCGCAAAGATCAAATCGCGAGCGTCGAAGGAGTGGCGAGTCGTTTGATCCAAGCCCTCGAAAAAGTCGATCGTCGGGTTCCAAAGTATCTCACCACGCTAGCGGTACCGACGTCAGGAAAGCAACGCTCTACGGCAGCTTTCTCGCAATACTGCTTTTGGACTGGAGAGTTTCGGCTCGGGAAAATTGACGGGGTGATCGAAACGGAAGCCGGTTTCCTGGACGGCCGTGAAGTGACTCTGGTCCACTACGACAACGAGAAAGTCTCACTCGAAGCACTCGCCAAACAAGCCGCAAAAGCGAAGTGCGCCGAAAAGGTTTACACGGCGGAAGGAAAGTCGCTTGCCGGACTGCCGGGAGGCAAACTTGATGCCTCGTATCGCGCGGCACCTGCCTCGGACCAGAAACGGCAAGTCCAGCGTTGGAAGGCACTTAAGACGGTCCCCGGACTGAACGGGACACAGCTCACGAAAATCAACTCGTTGGCTCCGTCCAACTTCTCCGAGGCCCTCATGTGGCTCAGTCCACGCCAGCTCGACCTGCTTCGCAAGAGCAACGCAAAGAAGTAGCGACCCGCTACTTCCGCGACTGAGCGGCTTTGAGAATATCCCGCTTCGCCTTGTCCAGACGACTCGGCCATTTGAAGCGCGGAGCTTTTGACGGATCGTAGCCTTCCATGTGGTCGGTCAACCTCGTGGTGGGTTTGGTGTAGCGAAACTCGGTCTCACCGAAGACTTCTTCGCACAGCGCCGCGAGCCGCGGATCGTATTCGATCAGTTCGACCCGCGTGTTGACATGATTGTGATCGTGGTCATTTTCACGATTGTCATCGAACCACGACTGGACACCTTCGGCCCAGTACTCTTGACGGTTCACGCTCGCATACTTGCCTTTCCAAAGGCCCGCGTTCATGGCGGCGTCGTAGGCGGCCTTCAATCGTGCGTCAAACGTCGGATCGACGTTGACCATGCCACGGAGGTGCAAGTTGTGCGCGAACTCATGAATGAGAATTGACTCTGCCGAATAGGGATCGCCTGGAAAGGCCAGCAAGTTTTCTTCGCCGCAGGAGCAATACGGATCTAACTCACTGCCACCCAATCCGCGAGCGCGCGCATCCCAGTAGTCTTTGCCGGAAATTCCCGGAAACTCGCGTAACGGTGCGTTCGCGAGCCTTTCAAACTCGGGCTGATCGGTCGTGTATTCGTCGTGCGCGAGAATGCATAGTCGCGCACCGCTGAGGATCATCGCCTCGCGAACGTCTGGCCGTTGGGCGAGCAACCGGTCGAGGATGTAAGCGGCCTCCTTCAACGCATAGGGACTGACCTTCGCAGACGCCACAATCGGAAAGCCGGTTGCGTCAACCCGCTGCGTGTAGAACGCCGGAACACCGTCTTTGTTGGGCGGGTCAAATCGATGTGCTTGAATGGGAACACGACACGTCACGGCCGTTTCCTCGCCATCCTCGCCCACAATCGCAAAGCGATGCCCGATGGTCGTTCGAATGATCCTGTCCTGCCCCGGAGCCACCTTGCCGTTGGACACGCGCTCGCCTTCCTCAGGAACCCAAAAGACCTCCACCGCCTGCGAACTGCCGTTGATGATTTGCAGTTTTGGCTTGACCGTTTCAGGCTCTGCTGAGGACGCCACGACGCTAAAAAGAATGGTCAGCAGAGGGCAGAGAGGGCAGGCGCGGTACGACATGAGTCACCATGGTTTCGGTTGGAAAGTTTGCCGAGCGGAG
>JBCBOT010000633.1:0-2238 GCA_039821165.1 Planctomycetota bacterium
TCGGCTTCGGGTGAGACGATCTCGAGATAATGGACTTTCATTTGCGTGTTTGTTTGAGACTGTGCGGGTTCGTTGTCGTTTTCCACCGAGACATCCGAATCGGAACTCGGTGGTGGGCTGGGATCGCCGGCTGGCGAGTCACAACCGACCAACAAGCTTGCGATGGCGGGCACGGTGAATGCAGCACCAACACCGAGGATGTCGCGACGGGTGAATGGAGACTTTGCCATGTCGTTTAGAAATGGGGCGAACGAGGTTCGATCGTTGCGAAAATCGCGGCGAAGGATCCCCTCGCCGTCTGCAACGCATTTTATGCGATTTGATGTTGTGGTGGGGAGTCGCAAAGAATCGTCAGGCAGAGTTTCCCAGCATGCCCTAAACTCTCGTCTGGCGAACCGTTCCGGGTATGAACAAAATGCTCCGCACCTATTTTGCGCTTAGCTGCCTACTGATTTGCACCGTCTCGAGTGCTCAAGAACCCGATGCCGTCGCCACGAATTGGGGACATTGGCGGGGGCCAGAGGCAAACGGGGTCTCTCAAACGGCGAGTCCACCGCTGGAGTGGTCTGAGAAAAAGAATGTGCGGTGGAAAGTGCCGATCGAAGGGCAGGGCAACGCAACACCGATCATCTGGAACAACAGAGTCTTTCTACTGACGGCCATCAATACAGAGCGTGTCGATCCGTCACGCCCAAAGCCCGAAGATCAACCGAAGCGTGTGTTCGAGATCAAGCATCCGAACACGTATTATCAATTCGTCGTTTTGTGTCTGGATCGAGCGACTGGCAAGGAACTCTGGCGCGATATCGCGAGTGAGCACGTGCCGCATGAGGGAACCCATCGTGATGCAGACTTCGCATCCGCGTCGCCCACGACCGACGGGAAACGCTTGGTGTGCTGGTTTGGTTCCGCAGGACTATTCTGTTACAACCTCGAAGGCACGAAACTTTGGGAACGGGACCTTGGGAAAGTCCACGTGGGTGCGAGCCTCGGTGAAGGCTGTTCTCCGGTATTGCACGACGATCGAATCGTCATCGTGCGTGATCACGAGGGGCAATCAAAGATTTTTGTGCTCGATGCCAAGAGTGGCGAGACCATTTGGGAGAAGAACCGTGACGAGGGGAACGCGTGGGCGACACCACAGGTCTTGGAGCGCAACGGCACCACTCAGGTCATCACCTGTGGCTCGAACCGAATTCGCAGCTACGACTTGGAGAGTGGCGAGATCATTTGGCAGTGCGATGGTTTGACGACCAATTGCATTCCTTGCCCTTTGGTCGAAGACGACTTGGTCTACTGCATGACCGGTTATCAGGGATACTCGCTGATGGCGATCACACTGGACGCGAGAGGTGACGTGTCGAATTCCGATGCGATTCGCTGGCGGGCCGAAGATGGCACACCGTATGTTCCGTCACCTGTACTCTACGGTGGGAGGATTTATTGCGCCAAATCGAGCCAGGCGATCGTGAGTAGTTTCGACGCCGCCGATGGAACGATGCTTTTCGGACCAAAGCGGTTGCCAAGGTTAGGTGACATCTACGCTTCGTTCGTCGCGGCAGACGACAAAGTTTACGTGTGTGGTCGTTACGGCGAGATGTTGGTGCTCAAGCATTCCGACGAACTGGAAATCCTGGCCAGCAATAAGTTGGACGACCATTTTCATGCATCGCCCGCGATGGCGGGAGAAGAGCTTTTTCTTCGTGGTCGCAAGAGTCTGTACTGCATCGCCGAGTGAGGCGGGGATTACTCCTCTTCCGCCGTCGGCAGTTTCCATTCTTCGTCAAAGAACCCTTGCGCTTGAATCGCTCCGGCATAGATGGAGTCGTCTTCGGTCGTCACGTCGAGAACGGCCCAATCGGGCAGCATCGCAATTTGACGCGAGTTGCTGACGTTTGAAAACTCTCGAAACGTCATGCCGCTGTTGACGACGACATACCGATTGGGATTCAGTGGATTGGGATAGCAGAACGCGGGGGCGTGACTGCTGGGGTCAAACGATTCTGAACCGACTTGCAGTTTCTCACGGGTCCATTGAATGGGTAGCCCTTCGGAGATACGAAACAAAAATCGGTTGCTGGAGTAATCGCCGAAGCAGATCAAGTGACACTTTTCGATGTGCTCCTCGGTGACATCCCGGTCGAGGACGAATTGCACGTCGCCCCGCATTAGCCGCCGCCAGCGATTTTGAGCGTATTCGGTTTCGCGGCTGATCCAGCGTTGGACGCGGCCGTGACG
>JBCBOT010000634.1:0-2199 GCA_039821165.1 Planctomycetota bacterium
CTCGAAGTGTTGAGCTTAATTGGCACAAACATCTCGGACGCGTGCATTGAGAGTCTTTTGCGCCTGCCTCAACTGAAATGCGTGTGGTTGGGAGACACTCGAATCTCGGCAAGCGGAATTTCAAGGTTGAGAGATGAGCTAACGGACTGCAAGATCATCAATCGTGTTTCTGATTCGCGGTGATCTGTGCATCTCGGCGAATCCACGGAACACGATGTTAAATCACTTGCTTGAAGCAAAGATCGCTCGCCGAGATCCGTGAACGACTCTCTGATATCTCTTGGTTCATCCGGTCGCTGAGCGAGCCCATCGCTCGAATTGCCAGCAAGCAAGACGAATGCACCGGACGCTTCTGGAAGGCCGCTTCAAAGCCCAGCGGATCACCGACGAAGCCGGCGTGCTGGCTTGTGCCATGTACGTCGATCTCAACCCCATCCGTGCCGCCATGACTGAAACGCCCGGGCAGTCCGTCCACACTTCGGCTTACGATCGAATCAAAGGGGAAAAGGGCGTGCAGATGGACTCGGCGGCCTTCGACCTAGTCCCCGTCCCCACCGAGAAGGCTGCGCAGAAGATCCGCAACACCACAGTTTATCAACTTCGCGAAGAACGGAAGTTCACAAGCAAGGTACCCGAGCGAGCAGCAAGGGATATCCTCGATCTTTCACTCGGCGACTACCTCCGACTACTCAAGTGGGACCGCAAAACAACGCCAGGCCGGCTCGGGCAAGAACATCCCACCGACGCTGCGGGGCATCGCCGCACAACTGGGCGAAGGGCCACCGACAGGTCGCGGAGTGCTTCGCCAGTACGCCTGATCATGTCTGACCAAGGTCGTGGGAGCGGATGGCGTTCGAATTGCTTCTCAGGTGATCATTCCAGTCGGAATTTGCGGCGGGCGGCGGTTTGAATTCAATCGCCTGGACGCAATCGAGCTGTCCCAAAGCGGCCGCAACAAGTTCGGCAAGTTCCTGTCCTGCATCGTCATTGTCAAAACAGAGCTCTACGGACACCGAAGTCGTGAATCGCCTTGCTTCCGCAGCTAGGAGTTGAAGCTGGGCACGACTTGGGCGTCCGCTGATGCTTGCGAAACGGGTTCGTTCAAGCCCTTTGAACGCGGCGACAGATAGCATGTCGATAAACGTCTCGGTAACGATAAGCCGTTCATCGAGATTCGACGCCCTCGAAACGCAAAGCCCCTTCGTCCCGCCCGGGCTGAATCCGGTAAACGTGGTCTTCTCCTTCGTCCCATTCTTGATTTCGAACCCGCACAGCCCCTCCTCGTTTCGATGTGCCGCCAAAACATTCCCGCGGCGGTCTGTTCTGAATCGGCCTTCGAATCGCGGAGACAGATAAATGCTCCCAGGAATAGCTCGGCAATCGGAAAGGTAAGCGCTTCTTGTGGTCAGTGGACTTGCTTGATTCCACCCGGAACGGACCCCGTCCAAGTCCGCGGTTTTTGAAGACATCTCAACCGGCACTCGTGGCGCGCGAGCGTCAACGGTTGTACTCGGCTGATAGCGACGCAGTGTTTTGCGAACATCACCAATTGTTCCGCCATCAAGAGCCTGAACCAGATCGATGATCGTGCCTGAGTCATCGCCTTTGGCGTTGAAGTAGTGGTAACCGCCACAAGCTGATCTTCCAATGATTAGCTTGCTCCCGTTTGAGTGGCGGGCAACGATACTTGACCTGCTGCTGGCCTTTTGATCGAGCGTAAAACCGCGACTTATCGCGTACTCTGCGAGATTGATTTTCTTGAACTGCTGTAGCTCTTCGGCACGTGTTGTCATTACTGACAGCTACCACACTGCGTGGTGAATGCCAAGCATCATATCTACATCCAGTCTCGTCTCGGATTTCATGTCCGGGGCAATTGCTCCGTTCGTTTTCGTCGACGGATCTCAACCGTAACCTCATCAGTTCGACGAAGCATCAATCGTTCTTCCAAGCGCCCCCGAGTGTTAAAGGGTGTTAAGGAATGGGTTAACCTGTGGACAACATCCGGGACCGCGTTGAATTCAAAAGAAAAATACGACTTGGTGGTACCTAAAACCCCGAAAGTCGGTACCTATTCCCCCGAATCCCGGTACCCAAAACCCCGAACCTGATCGGTGATGTCGAGCAGAGTTATCCACAGCATACAACGGTACCCAAAACCCCGAACCTTGACCCTGGTACCCAAAACCCCGAACTTAG
>JBCBOT010000635.1:0-2174 GCA_039821165.1 Planctomycetota bacterium
ATCCAAGGATCGCTGCACATACTTCGCGAGAATGTCTGTCTCTAAATTGACGGCGTCGCCCACGTTTCGTTTGCCGAGTGTGGTTGCCGCCAGAGTGTGCGGGATCAGCGCGACGCTAAACCAGTCGGATTCGGCGTCGACCACGGTAAGACTGATACCGTCAATCGCAATCGAACCCTTCGACGCGACTTGAGACGCCAGTCGCTGGGGCATTCGAAAGCGGAGATTGGCCCACGGAGGGTCTTCGGTCCGCTCGATCAACGCGCCGAGCGCATCGACATGACCAGTCACGTAATGCCCGCCCAATCGGTCCCCCACCGCCAAAGATCGCTCCAGGTTCACCGAGTCTTCGACTTTGAGCCCACCCAGATTGGTTCGCGAGAGTGTTTCTTCCCCGGCCTCGAAATCGAGCACCTCACCGTCGATCGCCACGACAGTCAAACAGCATCCGTTGATGCAGATGCTGTCGCCCAGCGATGCATCGGAGGCGACCAACTCGGAACGAACGCGAAGTCGCTTTCCGGGCGCTTCGTCGCAGAGTTCGACGAGGACGCCCATCGTCTCGACAAGACCAGTAAACATGATGGGGATCAGCAAACCTGGGGATCAGTAAACACTGTTGGGCAGCGGAGGGCGGAATCTACGTCCCAAGCTCTTTCGGCGGGTGTTCAATCGAACCGGCATTGGACAGAATGCCGCCGCATTGGGCAAGCGCCGCCATTTGGGCTGCTCGCCCCGGTGACTCCCACACTCACATTCCCCACCTTCGCATTTTCTTTCGAGGATTCCGATGACGTTGATTGAAGGGGTTCATGCCCGACAAATCCTGGACAGCCGAGGCAACCCGACCATCGAATGCGATGTTTTTCTCGCCGATGGCGCCCAAGGTCGAGCGGCGGTCCCCAGCGGAGCCAGCACGGGAGCCCACGAGGCCTGGGAATTGAGAGATGGTGACAAGAGCACCTTCATGGGGAAGGGCGTCACCAAGGCCGTGGACAATGTGAACAACAAGATCGCCCAAGCTCTGCTCGGGATGGACGCGACCGATCAAGCCGAGATCGACGGCGCCATGATCTCGCTCGACGGGACGAACAACAAAAGCGAACTCGGCGCCAATGCGATCCTCGGCGTCTCCCTCGCCACCGCACACGCTGCTGCCGCTTCCACCGGGCAACCATTGTTCCGTTACCTGGGTGGTGTCGGTGCTCGATTGCTTCCCGCGCCGATGATGAACATCATCAATGGTGGTGAGCACGCGGATAACTCCGTCGACATTCAAGAGTTCATGGTGATGCCCCTCGGCTTCGATCGCTTTAGCGATGCGCTGCGTTGCGGCACCGAGATTTTTCATCACCTGAAAAAGGTCCTCAGCGGCAAAGGCTACAACACTGCCGTTGGTGACGAAGGCGGTTTCGCGCCGGACCTGAAGAGCAATCAAGAAGCGCTCGACGTCATCATGCAGGCGATCGACCAAGCCGGTTACAAGGCTGGTGAGCAAGTTTGGATCGCACTCGATGCCGCCTCCACCGAATTCTACAACCGCGAGACCAAGAAGTATTCGATCGACGGAAAGGAACTGTCCGGGGATGAGATGGTCGATTTCCTCGCGGGTTGGTGCGACAAGTACCCGATCTGCAGCATCGAAGACGGCTGCGACGAAGACGATTGGGAAACCTGGAAGAAGCTGACCGACCGCGTCGGCGACAAGGTGCAACTGGTCGGCGATGACCTGTTCGTCACCAACGTCACTCGATTGCAGAAGGGCATCGACGAGGGAATCGCCAACTCGATTCTGATCAAGGTCAATCAGATCGGTTCGCTGACCGAAACGATCGACGCGATTCAACTCGCGGGCCTCAACGGATACACCGCCGTGACGAGCCACCGAAGTGGTGAGACAGAGGACAGCACGATCGCCGACTTGGCCGTTGCACTTCGCACCGGTCAAATCAAAACCGGTTCCGCGAGCCGTAGCGACCGTATGGCAAAGTACAACCAACTGCTCCGAATCGAAGAAGTCCTCGGTGACAACGCTCAATACGGCGGACCAAACTTCGCCAAGAAGCTGAGCTAGTTGCGTCTAGCAACTCAAACTGAGCGGTATTGGTGAATTCACCCTCCCTCGTTTTCTCTTTGATGCCAACGGCATCAAAGAGAAAACGAATGGGAGGGTA
>JBCBOT010000636.1:0-2170 GCA_039821165.1 Planctomycetota bacterium
ATCTTGACCGAGAACAAAACTGGAAGACGGAAAAAGGGATTCTTCGGGAGATCGCCGATGGAAACTCGGATCGTTTCGCTTCGATTGCCTCCGATGGAGTTTCGATAAGCATCCACAATGCTGACGATCAGTCTTTGATCAAAACTCTTGTCTTGCCCGAAGGCGGAGCAAGTCCTCAACTGATCGGCGGGCTTCTATTCAGCCCCGACGGCGACTACTTGGCGGCGGCGTCCTACGATCGCGAGAATCTTGCTCGCGTCGTTGTTTGGAACCTTACGTCGAAGGAGGTTGTCGGTTCGCATCCCATCGCAGCGCCTCTGGACCCGAGATTTCGGCCCCACATTCATCGCCCCTACGAATTCACCCCAAACAGCGAGTCTCTTTGTGTTTGTGGTGAGCACTCGGTAAAGCTGATTCGTCTGTCGGATGGATTTGTCACTCACCAAATCAGTCGCCTCCAAAGGCTGCATGACGTACGGCTTGGCCCCGAGGGCCGATATGTGGCCATCGCGAGTCATGATCGCGTGGAAGTCTTTGATCTCAGCAGCTCACTGGAATCCCCACACTGCAAATTCCCCACTTCCTCGGAGGTACTTCGCATGGCGTGGTCCAACGATGGACAGCTAGCTGCGGGACTTCGATCCAGCGGTCGCATACCGATCTGGAACATTGAACGGAAGACACTCTCCCACGAACTCATCGGCGATGGCAAACGCGGCACGACGTCGATCGCGTTCCACCCGACAAACCGCTTTTGGCCACGCAGACCGAGGATGGCTGGGCTCAAGTAAGAGATCTCAACTCGCAAAAGGTGCTTGTTGGATTCAGGACAGGAATGGTCACGCACTTCACCACAGACGGTCAGGCTTTGGCAACTCGGCAAGGGCGTGTACGGTTGCGATTATCGGAGCGTTCTAGTCTTGAACTTCCCAAGGGGTCGTCACGCAGGGAAACCCAGTATTGGGCCAAAGAATCGAATTTTGCCTTGCACCCGAAAGGCCGCGTCCTTGTCAAAGGTGATGGAGAGAGTCTTGTCTTTTGGGACTTGGCCCTGCAACGCCCCCTTGGGATGGTCAAACGACCATTCGGGATCTGCCGTTTTTCGGCCCAGGGAGACTCGCTGTACTGCGCGCGTGAAGACGGCTCCGTCGAGCGACTCCCGGTTGACATCCAATTGGTTGGTAACATCGCTGAAGTCAGGGTGGGGCCATCCAAGGGCGTCGTCAAAATCGACCGATTGCCTCGGTCATGGCCCCACGCTCCATGGAACTCTCAATGGAAGCGGTTCGTGCTGGCATCACGCACCCAATCGTTTGTCACTGTGCTTGACAGAGCAACCGATCGCCTACACAAGTTTGAGTTTGTGGACGATGGAAAATGGTTTCGCGGTGACATCAGCTCGGATGGCAGATTCCTGGCTACAGGTTGGCATCTTGGCGGCACAAGTGTTTGGGACGCGCTAAGCGGTCAAGTCGTGTGGTCACGGAAAACGTTCGAAGCCCGTGCGCGTTTTTCCCCCGATGGTCACACACTTGCGATTGCCGAGCCAGGACGCTGCATGTTTTTCCGTCTCGCTGACGCTGATGGCCGAAATTGGAAACTCATTTATTCGCATGGTGACGAAGTCCGTGGCACGCAGGCGGACGATGTTGAGTTTTCACCGGACGGGCATCTTGTTGCCGTCACTGGGAAGAATCGGAAGAATCAAGTCGATTTGCTAGAAGTCTCAGAGATGCGAAAGCTTGCCACGCTGCCGCGTTCAAAGAATGTATGGTCTTCACAACTCTTTTTCACACCCGGAGGACGGCAGCTGATTGCATCCTCCAAAGCACAACCGTATGACGTATGGAACCTTGAATCGATCGACCGACAACTCTCCGAAATTGGTGTCGGATGGCGGCTAGCACGTGAAACCGGGAAGTCGGACCGAGCGGCACTTGAAAACATAACGGTCCCACTTTGCTTGACTTGGTTGGATTGAGCATCCAATGAGGCAACTCAAACGATGATCGAAAACTCTTCCAATTTTTCCAACCTGATGGAACAGGCAAAGAGCGGCTCACATGAAGCGGTTGGATTGCTTTTCGAATCGGTTCGAACCTATCTTCTGCTCGTCGCCAATGAAGAACTCGAACCCAAAATGAAACAAAAGATTGGTGCATCTGATGTC
>JBCBOT010000637.1:0-2168 GCA_039821165.1 Planctomycetota bacterium
CGCTAGCAGCCGGTTCGGCTCGACCAAGGCGACGACCAAACAGAACTGTTCGTCGCTTCGACCCATGAATTCTTGAAAGCGGCCGGGTAAACACCGGCCGCTTTGTGTTCTCCCTGCCGGTGCGCGACTCGCTTCAGTCCCACCACCAATGTTTCGCGTTCAGCGGCAAATTCGGTCGCTCGATCTTTGAATCCAAGGTTGCTTGGTCGATGGCCTTGCCCGCCTCGATCGAAACGCCACCGCCAACGGGAACAAACATTCGGTTTTGTTTCCAGAATGAGTGGACCGCGGGCGACGCTTGCTTGGGCATGGAATAGCTTTCGATGGAGTACGTCGATTCGTCTCCAAACAGATCGGCTTGCCACCCCGTCTCTTCAAACCAGCCGTGTCGTTTCATAAATGCGGCGATGATCAGTAGGTCGCAGAGCTGCCGTAATTGTGCGTAGATCGTGGCGTGTTTCGAAAGCGCTTCATACTGTTTAGTAAAGCTGTTCGCAAAGGTCGTCGCCGCACGATTGGGTTTGCCACCGTCGATCAACTCGCCCCTTTCGGAGACTTGCTTCATTTCGGTCCTCAGACCGACGCCCTGACCTGAAAGCCTCATCGCCATCGCATCCGGGGTTCTCAACACGCCGTCGTAGGCTGGAGTAAGCCACCAACGTTCAAGGGTTCCCTGGCTCACGGTTCGTAACGCTTCGGCATACGACGTGATTTCGACGGGAGGTTTCTCTGTACCAATTGCCATGCGTTTCATGCGGTAGTCCGCTTCGATCATGACCCTCGCAAAATGAGTCTGCGGTGAGATTCCCAAGACAGCTACGTCGGCTGGGCCAAGTGCCTCAATCGATCCAGAGGCAACGGCGCGTCGGAGCTGTTCCCGCTGGTTCATGCTTACTGCCTTGGGGATTCGCCTTTGAAATTGACGGAAACACGCAAGCCCTTCGGCCCGCGGACTGATGGTGCAGCCGACGAATGCTCGGTCGTCGTTATGCCGATACGCACGCAGTGCGACCACGAGATCCTCCAAACGCAGCACGGGGCGTCCCGAATGGATTCCTCGCGGGACGCCGCCGAAGTCGTTGACCCACGGTTCGGCCGGACCGGAAACGACGATGTCGTTTTCATCGGGAAAGCAAAATGCAGACTCGATTCGTGTCAGGCCTGCGAGCACAAGCATCGACTCATCGGGTGCCTTTCCCTCGCGGATTCGCTGGTTCAGCGCGGCCTCTAATCGAATGAGCGAGACTTTGCGGTGCCGAGCTCGTGCTCCCAGTTGTTCTTGGATTCGCGCAGCCAATGCGGCGCGCTGATCGGCGCGCAATTGCCCCGTGGGATCGGTGAACGTTTTTAGCTCGAGAACTCCGTCGGCGTCGAAGCTGACCCCGAAAGTCGGGAGTTGAACGGTCGTTGCGATCGGCTGCGCAAAATTATTCACAACGCCGTTTTGGCAATGCGCACATGTCGCAAAGGCCATTGCGGGCGCAAACAAAAGAACGACTGACGGCGGAAAACGCATAGCGCGACCTCGCAGGGAGAGAGTCCGGGGATGCGAACACCATTGTGCGCCTACTTCGCGAGATTGCCCAGCTTTTTCCTCCATCGCTGGCGGTTTGTCGACGTCCGGAACCCCATCCGGCAACACCAGTACCCACCGCCTTTTCGCGGCTACTCTAGCGCAAAGAAGCATCCAGCACTAAGAACGTTGGGAAGGTGATGCCCTGCTGGTACTTGCGTGGGTTGATTTCACGCAACGCCTCGACAGGCTTCGTCTCGTGCAGGCCGTGCAATTGAAATCCGGCTCCCAGGATCGGGTTGAGGATTTCCTCGAACGATCGATAGTAATCCGGCACAACAACCGGGTCGTCCGTGAATCCAGTCCATGTCGCTTCGCAGTAGTGCACGCCGAACGCAGATGGAGGGCGAAACCACTCGTAGGACCCCATCGGGTGCTGAACGGACATCACGAGTCGTCCGCCACCAACGAGCAGCCGCCGAAACTCACCGAGTGGCATTGACCAATCACGCACGTAGTCAAGCGCGAGCGATGAAACGACGAGGTCAAATTCCTCGTCGATTTCAAGTGGTTTCGCGAGATCAGCGATTAGAAACTCGGCTTCTGGGCCGACGCGTCTTTTGGCCAGATCGATCATCGAAGGGCTCACGTCGAT
>JBCBOT010000638.1:0-2142 GCA_039821165.1 Planctomycetota bacterium
TTCATGATCGAGTCCAGGAGCCGACGAGCGAGATCGACATCGCCGACACGAATGGCTCGCGTCGCCTGACGCATGATCTTTCGAGCCTGGAGTTCATCACCGCCGTACTTTGAACGGATCATTTCGTAGAGACTGTCGTCGCCGAGCGACTTCCGCAGCGCATCGCGAATCGATTCTTTTTCTTCCGGCGTGGAGGCATCGCGCGCTTTGCCGAACATCTCGCGCGACAACTCCAGGATCGCTTGTTCCGTTGGTTGGCCAGCGTCCCATCTCGCTCCCTCAGCGCGGAGCCCAACAAAGATGTCGAGTGCCCCCACCAAATCGCCTTTCAAGCGTCGTTCGTTCGATTGCGTTGCCAAGTCGTCGAAGAGCAAGGAACCGGCGTCTTGACTGAGTGATCCGGCCGAGGTTCCACGGTAGCTCGCGGTCAGGGCCTGTAAGACAAGAAACGTCTCGGTGGGTTTTTGCTTCTGCGGCAAACCCTGCAGATGTGGAACCAGTGACTCCACCGCTGATTCCGCCGCAGCAGAGCGTGGAAACGTCGTTAGTTGTTGACCGGCGTCCAGCAAATCATCGGGGGCGTCACAACGCTCCCATTGAGTTGAGATTTCTTGGAGCAACCTGAGGACTTTCGCATCGTTCGCGTGAACGCCCCGCCTGATTTTTTCTCGGTAACCAAGCAGACCCACAGCATCCAAAGGTTGATTTGCCTCAAGCGACTGTTGTGCCAAATCGAGCAGCTTCGTTTCGTAATCAAGCTTTGCTGCATCACCGACATGGTCACTCGCAAAGTCATCAGCCAGTTTGCCGAGCTGTCTGATTTGATCCTGGGGGTCGCTCAGGTTGATGGCATCGTTTGCCATCTCAACCATCTCTTCCTCACTCAGTCGGACTTCTGTGACGAATCGATATTCGCCGCCCGTCAACGTTGCCAACTCTTGCATATTGACGCAGCTGTTGGGATCTTCGAACGCAATCGCGTGAATGGGCACTGCCGAGTCCATGCGTTCCACCATCTGTTTGGTGTTGCCGTCGGCGGCTCGGAGCAGCCCATTGCGGCGTTTTTTGTCATCCCGAAATTCTCCGTCGGACAACATGAATATCGCGTTGGGTTGCATTTGCATCGCCAGCTTCAGTCCCATTCGTGGATCGGTGCCGCCGCTCGGATCCACCTGATTCAGCCACCGAGCGAGTTTGCGTTTGTTGTCGCGTGTCGCGGGAATGGCCGAAGGCGTCAGACCTTGCTGATCAAACATTTGATGCATTTGCGTGTTGAACAGCACCACGAAGAATTTTTGTTCTTCGCTCAGCGTTTCCACGGACCGAATCAATTCCTCGGCCGCTCGACGAAACCGTTGCCCCTCCATGCTCCCTGACTGGTCCAAAACGTAGACGAAGTTTTGTCCGCTGGCCTGGATACCAAAAAACGATCCACCGGCGGCATCGGCCCCTTGGCGACCATCGCTCTGCTGCATTCCATCGCCGTCCCCGTCGGAAGCAATGGCTCCCGAGCCCAGTGGCGCCACTGGAATCGGTTCCGGCGCGATCACATCTGTCTCGACGGATTCCATTGACGGCTCGGCCTCCATCGAAACAAATTCGACGGACTCTTCGGACTTGTTCTCATCCGGTTCATCAGCGAACGACAGTTGAATGATGTGCATCGCGGTGCCGCCAAGGTCAGCCGGTGCGACCAACAAAGCAATCACCACCAGGATCAAAGCGTGCAAGAGGATCGAACCGCTCCACACAGCTGACTCTTTCCTCGGTTTGGATTGTCCTTCATGGGGGACGATGCAAAACGCTGACGCCCGTTCTGTTGTCTTGGCAACCACCGGCGGTGATTCGGAGAGCACGAAACGATCGCGGGTCGTCCTCACGCTTTTTGGCAACGGGGGCGGCATTGGTACGCGCCCGCTATCCGTGCCCTCATCGGGGCTCTTCTGTTGCGCTGGTTCCATCTCAGGCATCTCGATGAGAACATCGGAACCACTCGCCGGCGAACGCCGACAACCCCGTGACTCCGAGCAGCCGAGTCGGGATGGCCTAAGAAAACAAGACGTGTCTACCAAACCGGACGAGGTCATCCCCCAATGAGGGTGGCGGATTTCGACGCAAAAGTCAAACCATTCATCCGCCGCC
>JBCBOT010000639.1:0-2118 GCA_039821165.1 Planctomycetota bacterium
GGTTGCGATGCCACCAACGGATGATGAAAACGTCACGACGCCAAGGACCAAATCTCAATGAACGGAGGCCCTCAGCTGACCGAGAATTCGAGGAATTCACTGGCGGTACGCAGCCTTGGATTGTTCCTTTGCTTGAGCAGCATGTTTCTTTTGTATCCTCACCTGGCGACCTCCAACTCATCTAGACTGTTACTGGATTCAATCTTTACGGTCTCGATTGCCTGTTCGCTATTCCAAGACAGCGGATTGCAGTACCGAGTTCGGATCAGCTATGTCACGACAGGGATCTTGGCAATCAGTTCGACTTGGTTGGCGTTCTTCTCCAATGTCGCCGAATACCTTGTTCCCATTTCCTACTCCGTATTCTTTGGGACCACGGTTCTAGTTCACCTGCGGACCCTGTTTGCGGATCCTGAAGTGCACTGGCACACACTAGTCGGGGCCGCATGCACGTACATCTTGATCGGCCTATTCTTTGCTTCCATCAATGCGGTACTACTGCAACTGGATCCGCAAAGCATGGTGCTTCCAAAAGATGAAACAGAACCATTCTTTCAACTCATCTATTTCAGCTTCGTGACGCTCACCACGGTCGGCTATGGCGACGTCTTGCCGGCGTCAAACGCAGCTCGCATGCTTGCGGCCTACGAGGCGGTCATCGGCCAATCTTACGTCGCTGTAGTCGTCGGATTGTTGGTAGGCAAGCACAAAGGCTCCTCAGATAGGACTCGGGCCGGTTCGCTAACGGGTTGAGACTCGCACACCGATGCGATTTGAAGCGTCAGCGCCGAGCCCGAAGTTGCATCGTTTTCCAGCTCGCGCGTGCCCGCCAGATCGCGGTCGGTGGAGAGACCGATGCGGGTCGGGCCGGAAGCCACTTCGGTCCTGGGCACCGCTGTTAATCTAGGTAGCCCGAGCGAGATGGCGAGTTGTCCAACCTCAGCGGATTTCGAGTCCCCTTCGCTGCATCGGTCTGTCGAACCACTGCGGTTTAGGGCCCCATCAAAGTGCAGGCGGACGATGTGACCGCCTGCACTATGGAACGCGCGTTCGCGGCATTTGTCTCAACACCGAATGCGGGAAGAAACATTTAGATTGCACGAAGTTAGAGCCAAGTGTTAGCACTTCCAGACAGACTTGCCCGCAGAGACCGACGCAACTCAACGACGTAACTGAGGCGGATCAAATGTACTGCCCAAACACCTCGAACAGCTTTTCGTGGTCCCTGATTATCCAACGCTTTACTGCGGTAAAGGCGGAGCTATTTGAGAGATGCCCTCTGATGCTTGCGAGCACTTCACCCTTGTCATGATGCGGTTCTATATCGAACCACTGCAAGACTAAAGTCTGGAACTTCCTTATTTCCTTCAGCATTTCGTCTCGGAGATTTGCTGATTCAATACATTTCAAACTTGTCGTACCGTTATAGACTTCGTGGAGCAACTGCTGCGTTTCCCTGGTCTTTGCATCATCGTCTGTCGCTACAATTACCACCAGCTCTTTCGGCCATGGATTGAGCCGAATTATCAAACGCTTGTCAACCTCAGTGCTTGAATCAGTACAGTCAAGCAAGTTGTCGTATTTCGCGAGCTTCGTATTGTTGCAATGACCACAAGACCAGAACAAGTTATCCCAATCAAATTTTAGTTCTTTGTCGTTTCGATGCGCAACGAAATGCTCGACGTTGATCGTCGCTGGCGCCTTGCTTTCGCAAATATAACACTTATTGCGAAAATCGGACTTCAACCGTTCGAGGACGTCTCCACATTTGTAGTCCCCGTCTTTTTCCTTCTCACTCTCGAGGCAACTTGGTGCCGGCTGAGACTTTCCAAAGTTAATCATCCTTCTTCGCCTCCCTTAAGCGAAGCAAGCTTGATCTGTTGTAGTTTCACCGCTAGTTCGTCAGCGAAGTACTTGGGAGTCTCGGCGAAGTAACTTTCGAGTTCACCCAACTTCTTCGATTCAACGGCACTCAATTCTTGAGATGACGTTTTTAGTCGCTCGTATTCAGCGAGGTTTAATTTCACCTCCTCAGAATACTTGTCGAGACCAAAGAAGCTCTCGACTAGTGCCGCGGGAACGAATTGGTCTTGCTTGAAATCTGCAAAGCGTGGAGGC
>JBCBOT010000640.1:0-2098 GCA_039821165.1 Planctomycetota bacterium
ATGACGGGCCGGCCAAGGTCTTCCGCAACGACACGTCGAATGACCACCACTGGTTGCGCGTCCGATTGACGGGAAAGTCTTGCAATCGCGATGCGATCGGTGCGATCGTTCGCTTGACATCCGGTGACGCGACACAGACTCGTGTGGTCATGCCGACCAAGAGTTACCTCAGCCAATCGGAGCTCGAAATCACATTCGGCCTCGGCGATTCGACCGAAATCGACTCGCTGTCGATCACATGGCCCGGTGGCGACGAGCAAACGGTGAGCGTTACCGGCGTTGATCAACTGCTGGAAATCGAGCAACCGTAGCCGGTTGGCCCGTCGGCATGCCGAACGACTACATCCTGCTTTGGTCGGTCAGAATATCACTGCTGGCTTACGTGGCCAACATTGCGTTGCTCGCAACGAACCGGCACGAGTCGTTGCGAAGATGGATCAACTTGTCGGGCGTCGTTTTAATCGTCGTGCATGTGATCTGGGCTTACGCCTCACACGATTTCAGTCATTCCAAAGCATTGCAGCAGACGGCGACTGATACTCAGCAAACCCTCGGCTTCGAGTTTGCCGCCGGCATCTATTTCAACCATCTCTTCGTTCTGTTGTGGATGCTGGAAGTCATGGGAGATTGGACGCGTTTTGCGTTCCGTCCGCGGGTTCGGTTGGCCCTTCACGGATACTTGATGCTCATCGCCTTTAACGGCGCGATCGTCTTCGAAAACGGCGCCACGCGATGGATCGGGCTCGTTGTGATCGTGGCCCTGGGAGGACTTGTCATGAGCCAACGACGGCGCCGGCCCATCGAGGAGTAGCACGACACCCAGGACGTTTTGAAGCTCTCACGTCACCCCGACTTGCGGACCAGTCTTCCAGATAAGCTACGGGAGCAGTGGTATCGTCACTTCTTGTAGATTTCGGGATTGAGTGACGGGTCGTTGTACATCTTCATTTGACGATAGGTTCGGTGTTGTTTGCGACCGTCGAAGATGTCTTCGAGAAGTTCTGTCAGCGACTGCGATAGGTCGGCGTGCTGCTGTTCACACAGGTCAATCCGCGCGGCAACCTTGGCTCGGTGATCCGCATCGGCATCCTCTCGCTCTAATTGCTCGCGATAGTGATACAAACGTAGCGACATGATCGAGAGTCGATCGATCGCGCTTCCGGCGGTCTCGGTGTTGATTCGAGCATCCGCGTTGGGCGTGATATGGAGTTGAACCAGCAACGTCGTGATCGCATCATCGAGCTTCTCGATCATGTCGTTGCGCTGCTGGTTGAGCTTGTCGATCGCGCGCTTGACTTCCGCGATTTTTTCATCGTCTACGGTCGGACTCCGGGCGATATCTTCTTCGTGCCAGAGTCGGTAATTGAATTCGTGTTGTTGACAAACGAGCCCGAGGAAATCGGAGTAGCCGTTTTCAATCGGGCCCTCATGCCAGGCCGCAACGGTGTCGATCTGCAGTTGCGTGATTTGGGCGACGGTGGGCAGATGCGTCGCGGCGACGCTGGGGGCGGTCATCATGACAGGCCTGCGTGAGAAGCGGAGGAAATCGTCCGCCGCGATTCTTACAGATTTCTCACCTCCATCGCGAGATCAACTTTTGAATCACACGCGACGCGTGGGCCGGGAGTGGCTATCATGGCGGTCCCGCCTTCAACCCCACCGTCGCCATGCTCCTGCGTCTTGCTTTCTGTGCCCTCAGTCTCGGCACGCTGCCTCTTGCCGTTGCGGAGGACCGCCAATTCGCGACGCGAACGCGGCCGTTGATTCAAGAGTACTGCCAACATTGCCACAACGCCGACAACCGCGAGTCGGGAGTTCGAGTCGATACGCTCGAGTCGATGATTGCCGAATCCGAGGTCAAACACTGGCAACAGGTTCGTGATCAGATTGACCAACAACGGATGCCGCCGGAGGACGAGCCGCAGCCCACGGATGCCGAACGAAGGTTCATCGTTCAATGGTTTGATCGCGCGCTTCACCAAGCCAAGATTCGACCGCAGGAGTACAACGGCTCGATCCGCCGTTTGACCGTGGCCCAGTACCGAAACTCGCTGAAAGAGTTGCTGCATGTCGACGAAGACGTGGCGTCGATTCTGCC
>JBCBOT010000641.1:0-2093 GCA_039821165.1 Planctomycetota bacterium
CATCAAAGACAAAACGAATGGGAGGGTGAATTCACCAAAACCGCTCAGTTTGAGTAGCTAGCGACTTGCGGCTCACTAAAACGAGGTTTGTCGCGTTGATGAACGTCGGAGAAATGGGAACGCGAAAATCCGAAAGATCGGGGGTCACACCCAACATCCGACGCGCCCGGTGGTTTATGTTGTCGCCATCCTAAGACCTCCTCAGCCTTATCTGCTCGGTGCCGTTATGTTTCGTCGATGCATTTCATGCTCTGCAACCTTAGTCTTCTTCCTCGTGTCACAAACCAGTTCGGCGGCCATCGTCGGTTTTGGTGATTTTGCCCAGTTCGAAGCGGCAGCGTCAGGGACGGCGACAACGATTGACTTTGACAGTCTTGCAGCCGGTTCAGCAGTGGGTGTCATCGGCGACACGACCTTTTCGACGAGCGGAACGGGATTGCAGGTCTACGCGACAGACGGCATCGATGACGGAACGATCAGTCCTGACAACTATGTCGGAAACGACTTTGTGTTGTTCCCCGAGTTGGCCGACGAACTGATCACGATTTCGTTCGGCGAGGCACGATCCGCCGCAGGCATTTGGGTCGTTTACGACGCCGCCCCCTCCTCGTCGTTCGTGTTGACAACCACCGGCGGTCTTTTTCAAACCTCCTCGCCGGCGGATCCAACGGTCGACCTTCCTGGTGGTGCGCGGGCTCACTTCATCGGATTCGTGGAAGACACCGGCGAGAACACGATTTCATCGATTTCGCTTCAGAATCCGACCGCGAGTCCAGGCTACTTCTTTGATAGCCAGATCAGCTACATCTCGGCCGTCGCGATTCCGGAACCGGGAAGTTTGGCATTTCTAGCTGCCATTTCGGGACTGACGATCATCCGCCGTCGTCGCTGATCCGCGGCAGGTGCGCGGCGGAACGCCGGAAACTCCAGAAGCCGCGTCCTGGGCAGACACGGCACTAACGCGCAGGTATCCTCTCAGAAATCGAGGAGGAGGGTCATCCCGACCCATTTTCACCTGACATTGGGTACGCACCGTGAGCGAAATCGTAGACGTCGAAATCCCGACCGTGGGAGAATCGATCACCGAAGTCCAGTTGGGCCAGTGGCTTAAAGCCGAGGGCGATTGGGTTTCCGCAGGCGAAGACTTGGTCGAGATCGAGACGGAGAAGGCGTCCGTGCAATTGCCGTCTCCGGCTGCCGGATTCCTCGAAAACATCACCAAGCAATCGGAAGAGTTTGCGGACGTCGGTGAAGTCGTCGCCAAGATACGCGTCGCGCCCCAACCTGCCGGCGGTGGAGGAGACAATCCCGCGCCCGCCGCCTCCTCGCCCACTGCGAGCAACGACGGCACGATTGTGATGCCTGCGGCTCAAAGACTGCTCGACGAGAACGGGCTGACGGCGGCCGAGGTGTCCGCGAGCGGCCCCGGCGGACGACTGCTCAAGGAAGACGTGCTCGAGCACCTCGCGAAAAATGCGTCGCAGCCGAAACCCGCTGCCGCGCCTGCGCCGACCGCGATGGCGACCACGCCGAAGCCGGTCAGTCGATCGTCCTTACTGACGGGAGCCCCCGATCGCAGTGAGGAAGTCAAACCGCTGAGCATGCTCCGCCGAACCATCGCGTCACGGTTGGTCGAAGCCCAACAGACGGCGGCGCTGCTGACGACCTTCAACGAGATCGACATGCAGCCCGTGATGGCGCTGAGAAAAAAGTACAAAGACGCGTTCGCAGAAAAACACGGCGTCAAACTTGGGTTCATGTCGTTCTTCGCCAAGGCGAGCGTCGAAGCGTTGCGTCGCTTCCCGGCCGTCAACGCCGAAATTCGGGACGACAGTGCGATCTATCGCAACTACCAAGACATCGGCATCGCGATCGGCGGCGGCAAGGGACTCGTGGTACCGATTTTGCGAAACGTCGAACGCATGTCGTTCGCCGAGATCGAATGGACCATCGGTGACTTTGCCAAACAGGCCGGCGAAAACCGACTGCAGGCGGAAGACCTGATCGGCGGCACGTTCACGATCAGCAACGGGGGTGTCTACGGTTCGCTCCTGAGCACCCCGATCGTCAATCCACCGCAGAGCGGGATCCTC
>JBCBOT010000642.1:0-2091 GCA_039821165.1 Planctomycetota bacterium
AACAGTCGTCCAGCTTTCCTCGGCTAGCCATGCGGTAAATCTGCGTGCCATCGTCAGCGACGTACGGAGGCTTTCCCGTCAGGATTTCAGTCAGGATCGCTCCCAGCCCGAACACATCGGCGCGCTCATCCATTTGATCGATTTCACCGAGAGCCTGTTCGGGCGGCATGTAGGCTGGCGTGCCCATCACACTTCCCATTTGTGTTTGCGACCCCGCCGAGCCTACCGTTCCAGGAGCATCGCTGCCCATGCTGCGCATGGTTTGGATCAGCGTTTCTCCGACCTGCTGCCTGTGAGCCGTTCTCTCATCGGCCACTCCACCCGAAGAAAGCACTTTTGCAAGTCCCCAGTCCATGACTTGGACCTCGCCAAACGCGCCGACCATGATGTTGGCCGGTTTCAAGTCGCGATGGATCACTCCGCGACTGTGCGCGTATGCCATCGTTTGACAGATCTGCTCAAAGATACCGATCAACTTGCCGCGTTCATCGGATGCGTCTTCGCGATTGGCCAGCAGCTTCGATAGCGTCTGTCCCTTCACAAGCTTCATGGCAAAGAATGGTCGCTTATCAGCAAACTGGCCGAGCTCATAGATGGGCGCGATGCCGGGATGTTGTAGTTGCCCGCCGATCTGAGCTTCTTCGACGAATCGCTGAATCACCTCGGGTTTGTCTTTGTGCGAATCCAACAGGACCTTGATCGCCAGATCTCGCCCCAGATCGGTGTCGCGTCCCTTGATGATGGCTCCCATTCCACCGCGAGCGATTTCGCCATCCAGTCGATATCGGCTACCTGATTCACTCTGTGGAATTTCTGGTGAGTTCGGTCTCGCGATCGGGTCATCACCTTGGGCTTGGGATTCCCGAAGTGCGACACGCGGCACTTCGTCGAGCGTGTTGCCGAGCGTTTTCAAGACGCTATGGTTCGCATCGCCAACGACCACCGCATCATGCACTGAAAATGCCGCTGAGAGTCCTGCGTCCAGCGAAGCCGAGCGATTCTCCTCGGCAGCCTCCCGCGCGATCGTCGCATCCAAACCGGGGGCTGGTTTCTCAAGGAAGCTTCCCGCATGTTGATCGGATTGAAGCAGTTGCTCGATCTGCTCGCGAAGGCTCAAATCGCCTCCACATGCCTGCTCCAGGAAGGCATCACGCTCGTCTTTGAATTCAATCTCGGAGGCAGCCAGAAAGAGCGAATCCAGATTCGGTTTGTCGTCGGACATTGGTCTTCCAAACGCTGATTTGACGGGGCGGAATGACTTTGAGGCCCAGAATTACGTGGCTTGAAGAACAGTGCGAAAAGCAGCGGATCATCCCATCACGGATTTCTTGAAAATTAAGTAGCTCGGCTCTCCGAGCCGTGAGTAACGACGATTTTCGCCTCGGAGAGGCGAGCTACTATGCTCAGTAGCTCTTCTCTCCGAGAAGATTGAAAACCGTGCCTTCGCCTCGGAGAGGCGAGCTACTATGGGCGAGCAGCTTGTAGTAACTCTTCTGCTTCATCTCGGAAGCGGATGAGTTCCGCGTTGTGCGGTTGATGTTGGTTCATCCAGGCGGTTGCCTCGTCATACCACTGGCGTGCCTTCTCCTTATTGCCAAGCTGCCATTCCGTCATTGTCAAGCAGAACATTTCACAACCGTGGTCCGGACGCGATTTCAGTGATGCCGTTAGAGCGTCCTTTGCTTCCTGCCAATTGTCATTGCGATAGTGGGCAATACCTAGCGTGCGCGTACCGTCCTTCGCTTGTGGAGAGACATTCATTGCCTGCATGACCATCTTCAATGCTACTTCGTCGTCGCGAAGAGACTCATCCTCCGCCGTCAGAAGATTCCATGCCAGAGCAGTGACTTGCGAAAGTGTCTGGGTCGGTTCGAGCCCAATGGCGATCGCTTTCTGCCGTAACTCTTCGGCCTCATCGGCGCGGTCGAGTTTGGCAAGTACCTCCGCAACATAGAACATATAGACGCTATTCCTTGGCGCCAGCTCCAAGGCACTCTGATACTTTGAAAGTGCTTCCTCAAGCTGATCATCCTGAAGTAGAAGTCGTCCGAGTACACTGAGTACCCAAGTGCTTTGGGGGGCAACACTTTC
>JBCBOT010000643.1:0-2086 GCA_039821165.1 Planctomycetota bacterium
ATCTGAAAGGGCACGTTTGAGTCCACTACAAATTTCAGATCAAGACTGGAAAACGCCACGATGGTCTCGCCGTGCAATTGCAAACGGTGGAAAGGATTGGAACGTGTAAAGAACAACGCCCATTCAAACGAGCCCGAAGAATCTGTGCAGGCGAGGAAGCCTTCGTTTCCCATTCCACCCTCACCTCCCTCGATCAATCGATCGGAGCCCAGTGGCACTTTCTCCGTAAACGGTTGGATGGAAGTCCAGATGTCGGGGTTGTAGCGCGCAAGACTTTCAACGGTGGTGTCACAAACCGGAAAACAAGAGACGCTCGTCTTGCCTTCCATTTTTGATGAGACCCAGTCAAGCAGCACAACACTGCCGTCGGCTCTTAACAGGGAATCAACTCCGATCAGCTCATCTTGCTTCCAATGTTGGTCGACTTTTTTCATCGGGACCAATCCAATCTCTCATTAGTCGACAACGGTTGGTTGACTCCGTGTTCCCTGAGGCGGCAACTTGATCTTCGGCAGATCCGGGCGATTCCGAGGTCGGGAATTCAATTTCTTCGCAAGGTTTTTACCAAAGGTGCCTCCACCGGGCATCGCCGCTTCCGGTTTGACGACGACGATCGGGACCTCTTTCAATCCCGCATTTTGAGCCGCCAGCAAACGCCGGTTATCCAGGGAGACGAGTTGACCATCCACATCAATCACTCGCAACGCGCTCGGCGTCGCGTGGTCATCCGCGAAACGGTACCAATCCCAACCGCCGTCCTTCGCCGAGATTCTCATCAACTCTTCGTATCGTTTCGTTTGCCCGTTGACGTAGCCCTGCGAAAAGTTCAACTCATTGGGATCAATTGTTTTGGGATACTCATTGTGTGCGAGTAATCCCTGCTCACCCACAAAGTAAACATGCTCCCCGTAGACCTCGAGGTTGTAGACGACCTGTGGGCCGGGGCGGGGGAGCTTCGCCTGGATGCGTTTGGTGTTGCCGTGGAAAGTCTGAACGGTTTCGCCAATTTCCATCTCGCCGATCGCCATGAATTGCTGCCGATCCACGCTCCAGAACAAATGGTTGTCGGTCACACCGATCGGCTGCGATTCGCCTTCGAAGATGACGTTCAAGACGGCAGTGGACGGAGGATGCGAAAACGTGGCCGTGACTGGTTGGCCCTCGCCCTCGCAAACCGGAGGACAGGCGGCAACATCGATGAGGAACGCCGAACCGCTTGCCCCCATCTCCGGCAAGTCCAATTCGACTATGAGACCGGCTAACTCCGACTCGGCGGTGTCCAACAACGCAGAAGCAAGCGAGACTCGCCGAAAGAATGGACGGAGTGGTGCGAATGGAATCAGATCGCCGGGTGATTCCTTCGTGATTGCGAGGCTTTCACTTTGCGAGACGCTGAGAGCAAGTTTGCTTTGATCGGACGATGGTTTGTCCTTCTTCCCCGCGATGTATGAGACTTGCTCCAGGGCCCACGATTCAGGTCGTAGCAATTCGATTTTCAGTTCCGAGCCGTCTTCTCTTGGCATCACCAACGAAAGGTGAAGCCATTCGTTCCAGTCTGGTTCGACCCAGGTCGCGCGTTCGGCGTCTGCGACCAGTGGATTCTGCGCGAAGACACGATCGCCGACCTGAATCTCTTCGATCGGCTTGGTGGTGTAGCCAAGGGAGTTACGAGATCGAGCTTGTGTGACCGCGTGACCCTTCTGATCCGACGGCGCCGAAGTGGACTTGTCGCCGAATATCAGCCAGCCACTGACAATGAACCCGGCGGACACCAGGGCCCAGGAAGCAAAGACACGCACCTGCGTTTGACGATCATTCCCCGACATGTTTCATCCCAGCAGTGATAGTGACAGGATCGTGTTATAGGTGATTTTACGAGGGCTTGCGTCGATCCACGCACGAATACCCAGTTGACCGAACAAATTCTCGATCGCAGTGGCGACCAGATTGCCCCCTAAAACATCGTGAAAGAGACTCGGACGCGTTCCAGCTCCGCGAAATGTCAAACCCGACAGAGACTCCCGAGAGTCGGCCAACGAAAACGAGATCCTATGCAGAATCGAAGCGACAAAACTCGGGGTTAAAG
>JBCBOT010000644.1:0-2056 GCA_039821165.1 Planctomycetota bacterium
ATCGCTAACTTTAATGATGCGTTCCATTGGCTCGAAGGGCGACTTGATAGCTCGCCTTGCCCAAATGGCGGAATTGAATTCGCCGCACGTGAAGAGGACGATGGTAAGATAACGCTACATGAATACGTGCCGGGAGATTGGACCGGCTACGTAAACAATCTCCCGTTGGCAACGTGCACACGCGGACGGCCTCGCACAGACGAATCAATTAAAATGGAAAATGGCATTCTGCGTGAATGGCTTGAAAACATGGCAGACGCGGGATAACAAACGGATGCACGCGAAGCCGCCGACAGCGCGTGTTTTGAAACAATGATCACTCCGGCGGCTCGGTGATCCTGGACGTTCGCTGGAGCAAGCGATGCCGCTTTCGTTGTTTGGATTCAATCCGAAATCACGTGTTGAGGATGCCATTGGCATCAAAGGCAACTACGGTCACACCGTTGGGGGCAACGCCGCAGACTTTGGGATTCGCTACATCGATGCTCCGTTACCGCTTCATCTGGTCTATCGACTGGACCTGCGGGATCCATTGGTTCCACTCGCCTGTCCAGGCATCAACTTCTTTCCGCTTCTGTACTGCTTTAGATATGGTGCAGAATGCTGTTACCAGGTTGTTTCCGATTCCGCCGTCAGATTGCTAACCCCTGGCGACCAAGAATACTATTTTCCGCCTTGGGAGGCGCCGGATTCGTTTTCAATGATGCAGACAACACTTGCCCCGCAAACCTACGATGCAACCAACGCGGATGACGTGATGCAGTGGAAAGGTGTCTTTGGTTGGGACGAGCTTAGCGACGACGAACGCGGTCGCGCACTCGATTTGGCTCGTCGGCGAACTTCGCTGTCGCGTGAAGATGGACCAGATGATGACTGGACGTTTGAAGACGTCATTCGCTGCATGTACGATCCCCCTTTTGCCCAATCACGGCCACGCAACTCGTGCGGCAATCCGGACTGCGCTGATGATCGCCTGCAAGTGATCGCACTGCAGGACGATGTGGTGTCATCTGAATTGATTTGGCCCGACAAATATGTCCAAACGATCTGGGAGATGTGTGACTCGTGCCATTGCATCGTTGCCTCAAACCAATGCACATAGCCCAGCGAACCAACGGATGCACGACGAACGGCGGATGGTGCGTCAAACGTTGTGGTTGGATTGGTTTTCCGCCGTCGCGTGATCCTTACCGTTCTGCAAATCCAGCGTGTTCTTGCAGTGGAGTGACGGCGACGATGTCGTCGCCAAGGATTGTGCCGATGAAGCGGCGGTCAGAGACTGGCGGAGGATCACTCTGGGCGTTCGAGTTCGTTTGCGATTCACAATCATCCATGTCGCGAATTTAGCCGCGCTCCGATTGCGAGTGACCCGAATTCGGTGAATGTGTTTGTGGGCGTGAATCCCTTTGGCTGCGGATGATCGATTGTGTCGCGATTATTTGAATGTTCGATTGCTGACCGAATCCAACGCGGACAATCGGTACGTCGCTACAATGTGACCCGAGAATTCGCTTTGAACTGCCACCCAATGACCGAAGGTGTGCGCGGTCGATGCTGCAGAACCATGGGATGCACAACGACCGGCGAAGTTGCGTTGAGGCGGTATGGTTAATCCATCGTCGCCGGCGTGTGATCCCTACCGTTATGGGCGGAGGCAGCCAAGTGGAGTCTTCGTTTTGCGCTCCGTGTGACGGACGGTTCTTCAAACCGAGAAAGAGCAGACTGCGAATCGGAGTGCGGACGGACGGAATCAACGATCGATCGCAATTGAGTTCGGCCTGATTGGTACGCGATGGTTGCTCGAAGATGGTTGCCGGCGGACTTTTTCAATGCTCGATCCAGGCCGGTTTGCGGCAGAATCCCGACAGTGCCGGCTGACCTAATGCCCGTTTACATTCCGCCCCATAACAATCGAATGCACCGGACCGGCTCGCTACGCTAAGGCCGGCCGGTGATTCGTACCGTTCTGCAGGTCCAGCGCGTGTGTTTTGCAGTGGAGTGACGGCGACGATGTCGTCGCCAAGGAGTGTGCCAATGAGGCGTTGGTCAGGGATTG
>JBCBOT010000645.1:0-2046 GCA_039821165.1 Planctomycetota bacterium
CGACGACGATGCCAGTGCTGACAGGCGCGGCTTTCGTGCCAAGGCAGTGGCCTCGGGCCGACCAGTGACATGTGTCCCAGAAGCACATTGAGCAACTGAGGCAATTCGTCGATACAGGTCTTTCGAAGGAACTCTCCGACGGGAGTGACGCGCGGATCGCGATCGATTTTAAAGGCGGGTCCGTCTCGGTGGCTCTGCGATCGGAGGGCCGCCTGTTTTTGTTCGGCGTCGATCTCCATCGTGCGAAGCTTAAAGATCGTGAAGGGCTTTCCGCCTCGGCCTTCGCGTGTCTGTCGAAAAATTGCCGGTCCCGGACTTGTCAGCCGGATCGCGAGCATCGCGATCAACAGGATGGGACTGAGCACGATCAGCCCGATCGAAGCTCCGGCGATGTCGAGCGACCGTTTCAAGATGGCTCCGAACGAGACGCGGGCCGTGACTTCCATCGGATCGTCGCCGATCATCCAGCTTCGGTTCACGCTCGACTTCTGCGAGACTTCATCGATCCGCACCCACTTCTCGCCGACCTGATCACCCGCACGTCTTCCACGTTCGTTGCCAGGGATCGGGTCCTCTTTGTCGCCGAACCCCTCCGGATCATGCACCGAGAGCGAAAGTTCAACTTGTAGATTTCGAGCGTCGCATAAACCCGTGAGACGATCGAGAACCGCGCGTCCGCCCATCTCGGGAGTGTCTACCAAGAGCACCCCGAACCGATTGTCGGAGAGGCAGCCCTTCTGGTCTGTCAGCCGCAAGTGCCGATGCAGGAGTCGGATCAATTCACGACGCTGGTTGCGGAGATTCCCGCCGAGAAGTCGCACGGTGACCACGCAAAATGGGATATGACGTCGGGTCGCGCGGACACGCTCACGAACTACTTCGCGGTTGAATTCCGTTTGCGTCAGTAGCATCGAATCGCCGTCACGTTGAACGGCAGTCCTTAGCCAAAGTCGATCGATCAGCGTGCCAAGCACGAAAAAACCTCGGTGGAAAACATCAGTGGAGAATCTTGGATCAGACCGTCGCAAATATCAGGTCGTCAGTGGTTGGTTTAACGTGGAAGTGGGTTCCCGCTCATTGCGCTCGGCTCGACACTCGAAACGGAAGGCACGCTGGAGAATCGTCCGTTTGCCCCGTGATCCTTGACGTCCTCATCCTCGATCGCCATTTCTGTTTTGCGGGTGATCGCAACGGTCTCGGGGTTTGAGAGCGGCACATCACGCAAGATCGCCTGCAAAATGCCGATGGCCAGTCCGAGGAACAGACCCAGGACAGCGAGCAACATTCGTTGCGGACCCACCTTCTTCAGATTGAGTGACGCGTCTTGAATGATCGCCACGTCGGAAATCTTTTGGCTATCCAGTTCGTGAATGATGCGGGCTTCTTCGAGGCTCTTGGCGTGCTCAATCAAGTTGCCTTCCGTGATGTCGGCTTGCCACTGCAACTCGGTGAGTACGATCGCATCTTCATTGAGCTTCACCAACGCCGCGCGGGCTTGTTCCAAACTTTCAGTGAGCGAGGAACAGCGGCTTTGCAGTCCAGCGGATTGAGCCGCCGCCAACGAATACTCACTTTGAAGCTGTTGAAACGTGGGATTGAGCGCCTCGCGTGTCTGCTCGCGTTCGGCCTCCTGCTCGCTTGCAATCTCTTTGCTGCGTGACATCTTCTGTTCGAGGAGACGGTACCGCGGATGGTCGGGAAGTAGCGTTGCGAGTTGTTCACTCTCGCTGACCTGTTCGCCGAACAATTGAGTTTTCATCGCGTCACCCGCCACGTTTGCGATCCCCTTAGTGACTTCGGTTGGGATCCACTCTTTGGTCGACGCGAGCTGTTCGCCGAGTGCCTTGGTGCGATTCTCCGATTGGGCGTACTGTCCGCGGGCCTCATCCAATGAGACTTCCAAATTGACGATGCGGTCGCGAAGGGCTGCTTCAGCCGACGCCAAACTCATCCAACCCATTTCGCTGCGCGTGCGTTGCAACTTCTGACGTGCATCTTTCGCGGATTGGCGGCTGGCGGCGACTTGCTCCTCAAAGAATCTCAGAG
>JBCBOT010000646.1:0-2045 GCA_039821165.1 Planctomycetota bacterium
TTCATCGCGCGCCTTCCCGAGGAGCTTGTCGAACTTGTTGCGGACCGGAGCAACGACGATGGGTGGGTGACCGTCGATGGAACGCGGTTGTCGGATCGGCGTGGCCTTCGAGTCCGAAGCAAGGAATTTGGCACCCAAACAATATCGGACTTGCAGCCGAAAGAGCTGCGGCTTTTGCCCACCGGATCGCTACGTGGAAGAGTCGCGGGAGAGGAGCTCGAGCAGTACGAGGGAATTGACTTCTTGATTCAAACGGATGAAGGCAATGTCGGCGGAGTCGCGACGGTCAAGCTTAACGATCGGGGCGAGTTTTTTGTCCCGAAGCTCGCCGCCGGAAGAGGACACATCCTATTCAGCAACTGGAATCCGAGTCTTCCGATGCATCCGATTGCTGGTGGGAGATGGCGGGTCGACGAAGAAGAGGAAATGAATCTTACAATCGACTTGGTAAAACCGGTAACAGTGCACGGTCGCGTGCTGCTTGAAGACACGAATGAGCCGTTGCCGAATGCTTCCGTGACGATCAACAGCTTGCAGAGTCCGATTAATGGTGCTCGGACGAAGACGGATCGCGAGGGTCGATTCACGCTTCGCGTGGCACCCGGGCGATGCTTGAGACAGCTGACTTCGTTCGGCGGTGGCGAAGAATCGAAAGTTCTCTTCGACGAATACGATTACCCGCGTTTCGATCCCTTCGATCTGGACGATGCCTCATCCGAAGTCACCTTCGATCCGTGGTTTGTTTCGAGGCGTGCGAACGTACGAATTCGGCTCGTCGATACAAGTGGTCGCCCGGTCGCAAGCAAGACCGTCGCGATCCACCGGAAGCAATCTGCGTTCCTGATCGGCGATCAGGAGACCACCGACTCTCACGGCGAATGCGAAATGAAGGTTCGCGAGTGGAAGCTGATGGCCAACAACAGAGATGTTCGCAATGCCTATCAGTGGTCACTTGTCACCGAAGCGCCGAAGAAAAGGGAGTTCCTCTGGAAGGGGATTCCACTGCGAGTCCTGGAATCGACTGCAAACTCCGTGACGCTGCAGTTCTCTCCGCACGATGCGGAAGTCCAACTGAATTTTCCTCATTAAAAAAGGGGATGATGAGGAAGTCGGGATAGTGAAAACGCGGAGTCGCCGAGTTCGCAGGGAAGCGAGTAAGTGGAGTTCCCTTTGCGTTATCCGCGACTCTGCGTTGAGTTTGTGTTCTATTCGCCCGTTTCAGAAAGACGCTTGTCGATTTGCACCCCGACATTGGATGCTTCGTAGTCCGACACCCGCTGTCGGCAGTGGCTCCACACACTCGGTCGCTGCAAGTCATCGCGTAGGCGGTCCACGATCCGAGCGGCTTCGTCCAGCGTGTCGTAGCGCAGTTCATCCGGCACGTATTCGGTGTAGCTCAAACCATCGGGTGTGAGAGGGATCGCGCCGGCGGAGATGGCTTCGCAGACCGCGATGCCGAAGAACTCGTGGTCGGCCGTGGAGACGACGACATCCATTCGAGTCAGCCAACGCCAGTACTCGTTGCGATCCTGTGCGTAGCCGTCGAAGAGGATTTGATTGCCGAATGAGTTGCGGATTTGGTTCAGAATGTCGTGAGACTCATCGCGTGGACCAAGTAGGACCAACTCGAAGGGAAAGTGGCGTTCGGAGAGCTTTTCAAGGAGTTCGCAAAAGCGATCGGGGCGCTTGTCATGCTCAAAGCGGCCGACCCAACCAAGACGCAGTGGTCCTTGATGCGAGGGGCGCTCAATCTGACATGGTTCGAAACCCGGTGGGATCACCGCGCTCTTGTCTTCCACCGCGTTCAAATCATGCGCGGCGACTCCGTCGGGCATGCGTCGCAAGAAGTCACGCGAGCCTTCGAGAAAGGTTCTGCGGTTGAACTCCGAATTGAACCACACCGCATCGGCGGCGATCGCCGACGAATCGGCGACGACGAAAGCCACCGGTTGGCCGGCGTAACGCACGATTTCCTGTGCCAGATGAGGACAGGAAACTGATTGATAATCAAAGCCTAACGGCATGTCGTTGCCCAGCGGGGCGAG
>JBCBOT010000647.1:0-2025 GCA_039821165.1 Planctomycetota bacterium
TGCGACGCTCCGGTCCTCAGCGAGTCGCGATACCGCCGAAATCAGCCTATCCGCTGTTGAATCCGCTTGGGGGACAGGTTTTGTCACGGGCATCGCAATCGTTCTATTATCTGCATACGGAGGACCTGGTCTACGTGTTAGTGCAATCGTTCGAAGATTGAAATTTTTACGACACTAATACCGTCCGAAACCATTAAAAAATTCTTGTGGCAATGCTGCAACGTCGCAAATCTTTCATTTGGTACACCTGTTCAAATTCGCTAGCCGTCGCTCGCAATTGTCATGATGGAGGGGTCCCATGCAAACGAAAATCCGTAGTCTGAATATTCTCATGGCCAGCACAATTCTGGCCGCGCCAATGGCATTCGCACAGGTTGCGAGTGATGCAGAGGCCCGTCAGGAAGCGATCGTGGTAACAGGCACACCGATCCGTGACAGCCAGCTTGCCGCGATTGAAGGCAAGCGCGATGCCGACAATGTCGTCGACATTTTGGCCGCTGATACGATCGGCCGGTTCCCCGACCAGAACCTCGCAGACTCCCTTGGACGTGTGCCTGGCCTCGCAATCGAGCGCGACCAGGGCCAGGCCCGCTACATCAACTTCCGCGGCGCGCCGTTTCGTTACACAAAAATTGCTTTCGATGGCGTGGACGTGCTCGGCGCTGAAGACGGCCGCATCCCGCGCTTCGACGCCTTTCCGTCCGTGATCACCTCTCAAATTGAGGTCAACAAGGCGATCACCGCGGATATGCCGGGCGATGCCACGGTGGGCTTCGTCAATATTGAAACCTTCAAGCCGTTCGACCGCGAAGGCTGGAGTTTCGCAGCGGAAGGCGGCTACGGCCAGCAGGAGCTCGGCGAGGTCGACATCAACAAATACAATGGCCGGGTCAGCTTCTCCAACGAGCAGTTCGGATTTCTCGTCTTCGGCTCGCACAATTTGCGCGGTCGGATCACTGACAACCGTGAATACGAATACGTCGACACAAATGGGGACGGCGTCGATGACGCAGTCAGCAATCTCGACTTCCGCTCCTATCGCGGTGAGCGTGAGGACAACGCCTATGGCGGCCGGATCGAGTTTCGCCCGACTCCAGACAGCGCGATCTTCTTCTCCTCGCTGTTCTCGGAATTCATCGACCGCGAGGAACGTAACCAGTTTGAATTCGACTTCGTCGATGCCGCAGATACTGATATCCCGAACCCGGTACCGCTGGGCGGCGAGGCCTATGTTCCTCTGACGCTGGTCACCCGGCTGCTGGAAGACGGCCTTTATGAGAATTCGACATTCACCAACACGCTCGGATATGACGCTTTGGTGGGGGATTGGGATTTCGAGGCGCGCCTCAACTACACCGAGACAAAGAACGACACGTTCCTACCCATTCCGTTTAGCGCTGGCGGCGTCGTCGGGGCCCAGGTCGATGTGTCGAACATTCAAAGCCCGATCGTCGTTCCTACTCAACCCTTCCAGCCGGGCACGAGCATTGACGTCAACACGCTCGATTATGGCGCGAATTTCGGGCTGATTTTCGGCGGTGGAACGGACACGGAAGCCACGAAGATCAAACTCGATCTCGCCCGAGACGTCGATTTCGCAGGTTTACCGACGCGGGTGAAGTTTGGCGGTCAGTACGATACGCGCGAGGCAGATGGCGGCTCGACGCTCGCCTTTGATTTCGCCGCCCTCGCCGGCATTGATCTCAACAGCTTTGTGACCGACCAGCTTTGGGACAGCGACTTCAACAATTCGATTGGCGGCCGGAACTTCAGGCAGCAGTCCCTTCGCGCGGCTTGGGAGACGAACGTCGGCGGCTTCGACGTCGAGTTCGACCCGGACTCGCTCACCACGATCGAAGAGGACGTTATCGCCCTATACGGCATGGCGACGACCGACTTCAGCTGGGGTAATCTTGTTTATGGGGTGCGTGTCGAGCAGACGGACTTCACATCGTCCGGGACGCTCCTCAACGAGGACGGCACCCAGACCGCGATAGACGCGGACAACGACTTCACCAACTGGCT
>JBCBOT010000648.1:0-1959 GCA_039821165.1 Planctomycetota bacterium
AATCGGAACCGACGCCAGCACCTTCAATGACGCGCTCGTTTCGGCGATGGAGCTAAAAACCTAAGTGACACGACCGGTGAATTTCCGCCGACAGGTGATGTGTTGCATCGCCCGGTCGTCTGTCTGCCAGACCGAGCTCAACCATTGGTGCTGAACGCTGGCTATTTGTCACGGGTCGTCTTCGTTGACACTGGTGACTTTTGCTTGCTGGCCGTGAATCGCTATGTGAAACACGGTTTCACATGGCGACTGTTTGCTTCTTCACGGCACTCCCGCACCATTGTATCGGGTTAATTTATTCCGTTTGTGACGATAAATCTGGAAAAACCATTCGGAACGACCTGAATTGCGTTCCGAGATTGCAAGCTGAAAAGCGAAGGGCTTGCGTCAACCGCCGAGCAAAGCAGTTGACGTCTAGTCGTGAACCGGGCGCGAAAAGCCCTGCGGTCAAGCCTGCCGCCTAGCCCGCCGCCCGGAGTTCCAAGCCGAGTTCGGATTGGATTTGGGCGACCCAACGCTGAACGCGTTCATCGGTGAGTTCCGGTTCGGTGTCTTCATCGATCACGAGTCCCAAGAAATGATCGTCATCGACCAAACCGCGAGACGCGATGTAGTCGTAGCCCTCGGTGGACCATTTGCCGATTAACTTCGGTCGCTCTTTACCAAGTGACTCCCACAGGATCCCTAACCCATCGACGAATGTGTCGGCGTAGTTGACACAGTCACCGAGACCGAACAGTCCGATACGTTTGCCGGCCAGGTCTTGATCCGCCAACTCCTCGAGCTTGTCGTCCCAACTGCACTGAATCTCGCCGAAGTTCCAGGTCGAGACCCCGAGCAAGATCACATCCGGTTCGACCAATTCCGACACTTCGCAATCGTCGATGTCTTGCGCAGTGAGCTCAAGGGGACTCATCAAATCGCAGATCATCTCTGCAACCCGTTGAGTATTGCCCGTATCCGATCCAAAAAAGATGCCGATTTTACCGATGGACTGATGTTCGCCCAGCATTGAATTCTCCCGTTACGTAGTCGACCACCTCGATGAGGTAGACCTAAAAACCTGAAAACGGAAGCGTCGCTCACGCTGAACATCACACTCGCAAGAAGACGAGCGTCGAGCCCGGGACCCAGCCGTATCAAGTCAATGTCACGACGCCATGAGCGTCAAACGCGTGGTCTGGCTGGTTTAATTCTGGCTGGACCGATCTGGAAATAGTAACCAAAGACGCACCATTTGACGCAAGGCAAATTCCGCGTCTGTTGACGCGGCATTCCGACATGAATCGAGCCCGGTGGTCGGCGTTCGTTTTTATCGTGCGTCTCGAAGATCGTTCGATCGCACCAAGAAGTTGGGGCGGAATTCCCCCAACTCAAAAGCCTCTTCGTGAAGAGTTGGGCGATCTGATCGTTGATCGGTTCCTTCGAAATTTCTTTCGCGCAATTGGTACTGAGCAACTTGAGTTCCGCCCCTCGTACCAGGATCCTACTGCTATCCTCGTCAGGCGACTCGCCATTGAGCGGGCAAACGCCTTGAACAGGCTTCGAGTTCTTTAGACGTTGGACTCTCCTTGAAGGGGGCCGGCGCTCCCGGTTTGACTGCAGTCAAGTGTAAATGTCCGATTCACGCGATTTCCCGCCGGGCAATTCGTTTTGCGGAGTCGCGCACAGCTGTTGGAAGTGACGGATCTGAAAATGGGAGAGCCCGACCAGCAGGAACAACTTGACCGATTCCATCGCGATGTAGATGAGGTGATACGGGGCCGGCGGCACGTCTTCGCCGTTGATAATCAATGCCGTTCGCTGATCGAGCTTTGTGTAGAGCAACACGGTTTGAAATGCGAGTAGCACAAGCGTCCAAACGATGGTCGTCCGAATCCGTCTGGGCTCGGTACGTGGAAAGCCAAACGTGGCAATTGTGATCAGCGACGCCAGGATCAACTCGACGCCGTTGAGGGC
>JBCBOT010000649.1:0-1955 GCA_039821165.1 Planctomycetota bacterium
GTCGATGCCGAGAAACGGTGCCATCATCCGATACAACGGCAACTGCAAATCGATCCACTCGTATCGCTTGGACTCGACATCCCATTTCAAATGTTTCTTCTTCGGCGGAGCACCGTGCGTCTTGTAATCGAGGATTGCCCACTGGTTCGTCTCCGGGTGGTGGTCGATTCGGTCGAACCGGCCCCGCAGCCCCAATGAACGATTGCCGATCGTCACTTTGGCTCCGTCCGATTCATTGACGGCGCGTTCGGTCGCATGAATCCGCCAGCCGTCTCGCGCACGCTTGGCCTGTTCGTCGGCGACGAACCGAAGCCGTCGTTCGGCTTGGCGGACCTGAAGCCGAACGGCACTCTGCCCTTGCTGGCCATACCGCGCCTCCGCGTAGTCATGAAGCGCGGCGAGAAGCGAATCAAAGATCCGTTCAGGGTCCGTCGCGTCGCGGTCCTCGGAAACTCCGAACGCCTCGACGGCGGCGTGGACCAGATCGCCGAACTGGTTGGCCGCAAGCTCGATTGCCAAGTCGTCCACCGGCTTGAGTTTCAGCACATGACGAAGATAGAACCGATAGGGACATTCCAGATAGGTCCGAAACGCCGTCACGCTCACGGCTTTGACGGGGCATTCTTCCACGGCAAGTGACGGAATCGGGAACTGGGACGCGACACACTCGGTGTCCCAGTGGTGCGCCGCCCGCCTCGTTATCGACTGCTTCGGGATCAACGAACGCATTCGCCGCGCGATGGCATCCGGCGGTGCCGCAGCGAGCAACCGGCTCGGGGGAGTCGGCGAACGGTCGGCAGCTGTTTTACCGACGATGAATCGAACATCGCGTCGCGTCGATAGCATCAATTGCATCGCATAAACGTCGCGCGCGTACCGACGATCGTTGTCGACAACCCGTAGCTTGCTGCGAAGCTGTCCCGGCAAGAAGGGGTCTCCCGTGACCGACGCCGGCACGAAGGGATGGTTCAGCCCACAAACAACCAATGCAGGCGAATCGTTGAGTGCCAGGTCCAACCAGCCATGGATCGGAATGTCCTCGGCACGTTGCGGAAGCCCCACACGAAGGTCGACCAGTCGCCCCGTTAGTAGCTCCAGCGCGGTGGCCGAAGTCACCGACATGTCGAGCCGCTCATTGAGCGTGTGGAACCGGCTAAAGAGTTCACGAACGGTCGCCAACGCCTCCGCCGTCAATCGCCTGCTAGTCTCCGAGACACTCGGTGTTGAATAGACTCTGTCAACGATCTCCAACAAGTGGCCGCACCAGACGGCGATATTTGCGCGCTTGGGGCGTTTGCTCGTCCGCTTTTCGCCGAGCGGCGTTTCCTCAACATGTTCTTCGCGCTCGCGTAGCGGGGCAAGCCATTGCAGCACTTGGTCACGCAAACGTTCCGCATCGGGATATTGGTCCCGAGCCTTCTCGGGCAGGGCGTCATCCAAGAAAACGGGAAAATGATCCGCCAGCATGGCATCCAGCGAAACAAGAATCTCGCGGTTTCCAGACGTTTCAGACGAATCTTCTTCATCAACCGAGAGTTCAGCCGTCAAGCAGCGATGAACATCACCATGACGAACGAACGCAGCGAGCGATTGCCATGTCGGACGCGATACAAGCGAAGTCAACGATTCGAGAAACCTTCCCACCGAAGACTCTGCGACCGTCCAACCCAAATGACGATAGGTCGAGACGTCATTCCCATCCAGTTGCATCTCAATCGGCGCAACCTGCGACTCGTCGGTCACTCCAATCGCAATCTGACCTGTCTGCCCGGATTCGCGAAAGTCATCCACGGTTTCAGCGACCGCGGCAGCCTGGTCCGCGATGCCACTCGCTGAAATCAATTGCTCGTCACGCAGCGGCAACTCGAAGTCCAAAAAGGCGTGTGTCTCGATCCGTCCAAGCCAATCAAATCGAGACGCCTGAGACTGCGGCGCCGCGACCACCGACAGGACTT
>JBCBOT010000650.1:0-1927 GCA_039821165.1 Planctomycetota bacterium
CGGTTGTTTCAATGACTATTCGGTCAAAATTGATAAGCCCTTCTTTTCGACGATAAATCAGACGCGCCACGGTCGCCGAGAGATCCCCACGAAGCGAACAGCACAGGCACCCAGACTTCATCAAAACGACGTCGTCAGTGCTTTTGGAAATCAAATCTTGGTCGAGACCAGCCTCGCCGAACTCGTTGACGATCACCGCTGCGCGAACCGAGGCGTCACTCGAGAGAATCGCGTTGAGCAAGGTGGTCTTTCCTGCGCCCAAGAATCCTGTCAAAAGTGTCAGTGGCGTGCGAGTATCAAGCATCGTTTTTTCCCTCGGTCATGAACGCTCCTTCGTGGCCCTAACAATCTCCCAAAGCGTTCAACTGTGTAGTCAACGAGTATTCTGGTGTTTTGACCGAGACGGATGCCTTGGAAAAGGCCAAAGCGCCGGCCCGCCTCGCAGGGAGTATGACCCCAAAACCACCTGCAGACCCTGCTAGCCGTCGACTCCCAGGAGAAATCGTATTCGCTAGCGTAGGGCGTGGGCGCGTCAGTTTCCGAACACAACGCTGACTGGGAGTTCACCTAACACTTCATCCAGTATGGTCTGTGGCCTCGTGACCAAGTTGCCAGCCCGGTTGAGCCCGTTACCAATTAGTTGAACAATTTCGGGAGAACCCGTGAATTTGGAATGACTGCCGGACTGCGAGTCGCTGACTTCAGACAGATCAATTGCCGTCACACCCAGCGATCCAATGACCTCTGCACTGGCGTTTCCAACGCGGTCCACCCCACCAGCTACAATCCGTGATGCGCGCAAGGCGGCGTCGTCCTCCGAGAGGAGCACAAAGAAACGTTCCCCTCGCAGATCGACTTGTGCAAGCTGCGACCGGAATACATCTACGTCGATATCTGGGGATGCCAAGACAACACCTTGTAGTCGACCACTGCGATTAAACCTCCCCGACTGTGATGCACTAACGATGGCCTCCATAGTTAAGAAAGTCCCCATGGAGTGCGCGAATACAAAGAAATCGTCGGCAATGCTCTTGGATACAACGTCGGCGGCCTTCAGAAGCATCGGGCGCGCCGCCAAAGCCGAGTTTAAGTCGTAGACGTAACGCGTGACCTTGGCGGCGGAAGCCCAAGTAAACAGAATCGGCACACCTTGGAAGCCGGAATCCTCGACAAATTGGCCTAACAATAGGATAGCATCGCTCGTGGACGTGTTGTAGCCATGCACAAAAAACAAAACCTCGCGCTTGTGCGGTGGCAAAGAACGCAATTCGGAATTGAGTGCCGAAACAAACGCGGCTTCGGCGCCATAGACAGTTGGATCTACGATCGCAAACTCTGTTCGAGGGTCTGGGGGTAGTGACTTCGGATGCTCAATGTTGCCGATCTCGTGTGTCGGCGGCACCGACACCTCGACTGAAGCAAATCCCAACTCATCAGCACGTAACTCTGAGAAGAGCGCGCCAACCACATCCGAATCTTCTCTCGTCGTAATGATGAAGACACTGTGTTTTGTTGCTTCGGCCACCGAAGCCACCGGCACTTCAGGGTTGTCGATACCCACGAGCTGGAGCCGTGGTGAGCAGGCAACCAAACACAGGACAACAGCTACGAAAAAACCCGTATTGGAGAAGAATCTGTTCATGAAAGGACCAATCGTCTGAACTGCAGGCCTGTCGTCTTTTGCGATAATTTCGGGTGGGTCACAACCACCTAGATTGTACTGTCACCTAGGGTCAGGATGCATTGATTTCAGTTGTGGCGCATGATTCATGCCGCTCAAAACGGAGCGGTACCATGAGCGACCTCTATTGGTTAACAGACGAACAGATGGCGAAGCTCTCGCCGTTTTTCCCAAAATCCCATGGCAAGCCTCGGGTGGATGACAGGCGGGTTCTGAGTGGAATTATCTTTATCAACCGCAATGGCT
>JBCBOT010000651.1:0-1876 GCA_039821165.1 Planctomycetota bacterium
TGCCACCTGTTCTACACCGGTGATTTAGCACCGATGAAGGATTTCCACTTCAAGTGCGAGGTGATGACCACGCCGGGCAGTAACGCGGGCATTTACTTTCACACCAAGTACCAACCCACGGGCTGGCCCCAATACGGGTACGAATGTCAGGTCAACGTGACCCACAAAGACCCCAAGAAAACGAGCAGCCTCTACGGCGTCGTGAATGTGGGAGACCCGGGTGTCAAAGATAACGAGTGGTACACTCAGGAAATCATTGTGAAAGGCCGTCGGGTGCAGTTGATCGTCAATGGTAAGACGATGGTGGATTACACCGAACCCGAAGGAAAGAAGGCGTTCAGTAAATCGTTCGAACGTCGTTTGGGCGAAGGGACAATTGCCCTGCAGGCTCATGATCCGATGAGCAAGGTGTACTTCAAGAACCTTCGCGTCAAACCACTCTAGCGCGCCAGCCGGCACAGGCTTAGGTCGTGTTCAGGGCAACCGCATGTTCGGGGCAACCCAGCATGCACAAGGCTCAGTCGCCCTCTCGCTTTTGAGCCGCCATTTGGCGGCGCAACTCGGCGAGATATTGGTCCGCCATTTCCGCGGGCATCGCCGTGATGATTTCGTCTTGAAGCTCCCCTGCATTGGACTCGATTCCTGCGAGGTCTTGAGTCCAATTGCATCCCGCGCGGGCGTCGTCAGCCTTCATTCCAGGGAGCCATCGAAACGTGAAATCGATGAGTGCGATGGATCGTACCACACACTCATCAAACCCATTCTCGAGACCGCGTTTCGCGTATGCCTCGTCGGACCAAAACAGGACGACAGGCGTCTCGGTGGACTCATTCGATTCGCACCATGCGAAACCGTTGCCCTGGTCGAGCCCCCAGACTCGCTCGTTTTGAATGATGCGACGGACGAAACGCTCGTGATTTGCGGCGAGCGATGCTTGGTCATGCAGCATGATCGTGTCGGTTCGCGTGCGGAGTCGCTACTTCTTGGAAAGCGACCAGTCTTTTCGCTGGCGACTGCTGGGAATGCCCATGCGTTTGCGATATTTGGTAACGGTCCGCCGAGCAACGGTCAGTCCAGCTTCGCCTAGTTTCTTGACCAAGCCTTCGTCGCTCAGCGGGTCGCTTTTGTCTTCGCTGTCGATGAGCTCCTGAAGCTTGAGCCGAATCGTGTCCCAGGCGACGTCCTCGCCGTCTTCAGTCACGGTTCCGCCGACGAACAGTCGATGCAGCGGAATGATGCCTCGCGGCGTCTGCATCCACTTGTCGTTCACGGCGCGGCTCACGGTGGTGACATGGACACCGACCTTCTCCGCGATCTGCTGCATTTTGAGAGGCTCGATCGCCTCGGGGCCTTCTTCGAAGAACTTTTTCTGATGTTCGACGATCGCTTCCGCGACACGGGTCAATGTGCTGCGACGCTGTTCGATGGATTCGATCAACCACTGTGCACTATTGATCTTTCGCTTGATGTATTCACGTTCCTCGTCGCTGCAAGACGGATCTTGTAGCCGATTCCGGTAGTACTCACTGATGTGGAGCGTCGGGACTCGATCGTCGTCGAGCTGCACGCGGTACGTGCCATCTTCGTCTTGTTCAAGCAAGATGTCCGGAGTCACATTCGGGACGTAGGTCTCCATGAATGCCGCGCCGGGTTTCGGATTGAGGATCTGAAGCTCGTCGCGGACCGTTTGGATCAGATCGATCGAGTAACCCGTCTTCTTCTGAATCTGAGGGAGTCGGTTGCCCGCGAGGTCTTCGAGGTGCTCCGCAATCAGCTTCTGCATCTCTTCAAAATGAGGAAACTCGGGACGCAGTTGCATCAGCAAACATTCGCTCAAGCTCCGCGCCGCGACGCCCGTCGGTTCCAGTGACTGGAC
>JBCBOT010000652.1:0-1860 GCA_039821165.1 Planctomycetota bacterium
GCCGGCCACGATGGATTGTGAAATGACGTTTTCGCGAACGGAGTCAACGTTCGATGCGAAGTTTGAAAGGGTCGAGAACAGCCAGATCATCGGCAACACGATTCAGATCGATTCCGGTACTGGGATCCAGATTGACGATCAAGCAACCGGCACGCTCATTCGCGACAACATTGTCACTGGTGCCGGCGTCTCGCTCCTTGAGGTTGACGCAAGCTCGACGTTCAATCTCGACAGCGACTACAACTTGTTCTGGCCGACCGACACGGGCACCACCGTTGCTCATTGGCAAAGCATGCCGCTACACGACCTCCATTCTGTGTACCATCAATTGGGAATTGAGCGGCACAGTCTGCTTGAAGAACCAGCGTTCATTGATGCTTCGTCCGGCGACTTCCGCTTGACCGCGTTTTCGCCCGCAATCGACACCGGTGACCCAAGTCGCGACGCCGCCGCCGAGCCTGTTCCGAATGGAGGACGAGTCAACATCGGGGCTTTCGGCGGCACGGTCGATGCGGCGACGTCCACCACGTCGGCGCTGTACTTTCTCACGCCCAGTCCTTGGCAAAAACTGAGAGTCGGCGATCTGCTCACGATCGACTTTCAAGCACTTGGGACGCAGACCGACCGCGTGGAAGTTGACCTGACAAGCGACGACGGTTTCACTTGGACCAATTTGACTACGGAAGCGTCGCTCGGAAGTGACGGGCGCGGCCAATTCGAGTGGATCATCGATAGCGCACTCGCCGGATTCGATATCCGGCTTCAACTCCGCAACCCGAACGGAAACGAACAGGTTGTCTCTTCAACGCTCCATGTCTCGGACGGCGGTACCGTCTATTTTATCAACGACGACGACCCAAACGGAGACACCTACACGAGTGCGATCGGCGACGACCGAAACGATGGGCGTTCTCCCGCGACACCGATGCGAACACTCTCGGCTCTTCTCGAGGCCTACGACCTTTCCGAAGGCGATACCGTCTATGTCGATGCCGGCAACTACGTCGTGTTGCGTGACATCGTCGTCGGAGAAGATGACTCGGGAGTCAGCATCATTGGCGCCGGACCGAGCGTTTCCATTCTCAACCGAGGCACGACCGCGCCTAACACCGCCGGATTTCGAGTTGCCGGCGCAGATGACGTAACCATCGAGGGCTTCAGCCTCGTCGGAGGTGCCGACGGGATTCACATTTCGCAAGACTCCCAATCGCAGCGTATTCGACTGGTTGACTTGGATGTCAGCCAACAAGCTGATCACGGCGTTGTGATTCATGCTGGAAACGGCGTCGTTGAAGTGATCGGAAGCACGATCCATGACACAACAAGCGTCTTTGGGGTCGGCGTCCGAAGTGCCAGCGAAGGAACATTGATTCAGGAATCGGATATTTTCGGCCATCGAGAAGGCATCGCGGGGTCTGGCCGAATAACCGTCGCGGACAATCGTATTTTCGGAAACCGCACGGGGTTGATAACAACCCAAGGCTCGCTGCCCGATCGGCCTTTCTTGATCGAAAACAACATCGTCTTCGACAACTCCGACTACGGCATCCGCGCCCTGGCACTTGCAAGCGGAACCCTCGGTGGCACCGTCAGCGGAAATACTGTTTTCGGACACTCCGGCGTCAATAGCTTCGGCATTGAAGTCAACAGCGCGGTTGTGCAATCCAACATCATTCACGGTAATCGCATCGGGTTGTATGTCACCGGTCGGGAGTCAGAAGTACGCGGGAATCGGATCTACAACCAATCTCAAGTGGGCGTCGAGTCTTTAGGGCAATTCCTACTTTCGAGCAACCGGATCTACAGCAATGCGATTGGTTTCCGCGCTGCCGGATCGATCGCCCAGAGACGATCGTTTGG
>JBCBOT010000653.1:0-1847 GCA_039821165.1 Planctomycetota bacterium
GCTCGCTTGCGTTCCTAGCCTGCGCAGACGAGAATATTGGCTAGGCACTTCCAATAACTGAGAATTATCGCAAGGCAGTAGTCGTCGAATTGATGACCCGAGTATTGATTCTCGCCGCAAATCCGATTGACACGTCGAAGCTGAGGCTCGATGAAGAGCTACGGGAAATCGAGGCTGGGCTCGAGCGAGCAAAACGCAGGCACGAGATTGTCATCAGGTGTGTCCTGGCAGCTCGGCCACGTGACGTTCGCCGAGCGATGCTCGAGTTTCACCCCACGATCGTTCATTTTTCCGGCCATGGAAAAGGAGCTGACGGAATTGCATTTGCTGACAGCTCAAACAGCTCGAAAGTAGTGCGAGGTTCCACTCTCGCAGAATTCTTTGAGTTGTTTTCCGAAAGCGTACGATGCGTCGTACTTAATGCATGTTACTCGGACGAACAGGCATCTCAGATATCGGAGCACATCGACTTCGTTGTTGGAATGCGACGCGGGATCCCGGACGCTGCAGCGATTGATTTCTCTGTCGCGCTCTATGATGCGATCGGGGCCGGAAGAAGTGTCCCATTTGCATTTCGGCTGGCATGCAATGCTCTGCTGTGGGACGACAGTACAGGGGCAGCTGCAAAAATCCCGATTCTAAAAATCAAGGAAAGCCAGCAAGCGACCAAAAGAGATCGCACAGTTGGAAGTGATGACTACGACGAACACAACATGGAGGCGTTGACAACGCCGAAAACAAGTGGCATGACTCGTTCGATGGCACCAATCGATAATTTGCCAACAAGTTCCGAAACCTCGTTTGACAACCGAGAGTCGTCACATCAATCACGGAGTGCATTGGCCGAAGGTTTCGCTGTGGCGCTCGCAGCGGCGTTCTTTTGGGGCATAGGTAATACCGCGTCCAAGTGGACGATTGAACGCTATCCACTTTCGGCGTTCGATGTTTCATTCCTCAAGTATCTGTCCGCGGGCATTCTCCTTGCAATCGCCGGCGTTGGGTACAAACTCATAACCAAGGCGCCCGGCAACTTTTTGCCCAGTGAGTTTCTCTCGTTTTCACGGCGATATAGATACGCCGCAATTGCGAAAGGGCTCAATATCTATTTCTGGTTACTCGCCGCTGCCTACTCTTCGGCATCACTCACGGCGGCACTTGAGAATCTGCACATCTTTTGGACATCTTTGTTACTTACACTGACGCTCGGAGCGAACTTGCCCCGAAACTGGTTCGGTTTATGCTTCGTGATACTGCTTGGGGCTTTCTTCATTGCGGATATCGAGAACGCCAACGAGACATGGGCGGCTGGAGTTGTCCTTGGAATTCTCTCGGGCGCAAGTTTTTCGGCTTTTTCCGTGCTCTGGTCGGTGCGTCCCAGCGTTCCAATTCAGATGTGGCAGCGCGCAATTGAAATGGGTGCTCTACTCATAGTCTCCGGGCTAATCCTGTTGCCCATACACTTCTTTGTGAACGAACTCTGGCTGCACGGGCCTCGCATACCATTCACGGACATTAGTGGGTTGGACCTCCTCGTGCAAAGCCTCAATGGAGTTCTCGGAATTGGAATTACTTACTTTCTGATAAGCGAGTCACTGTACAAACTGCAGAGCTTTTCGGTTCGGTCAAGCCTGTTTGTCGGACTGGGGCTGTCGTTCGTCGTTCCGATTACAGCTATTTCCGAGTTTGTGGTCATTGGAAATGACTGGACGCTGGTTCAACTGATAGGCGTTGGGCTTTTCGTGGCTGGATATACTCTTTTTCGCGGAGCTGTAATTCTTAGCCAACCTGAGGAACGTCGAAGAGTTGCGCCCGACTGAGCACATCTCCCACACCAACCTTGGTCGCCA
>JBCBOT010000654.1:0-1791 GCA_039821165.1 Planctomycetota bacterium
CAACTGCCAATGAGAGGAAATGCCCCCAATCTGACTGAAATCTATCAAAAATGACAAAAAACGAGCATCGCCCGCTTGATATCTCTCAGCCATGAGAGAAAGTTTGCGTGGAAGGTCCATTTGCGCAAAGTAGGCAATTTAGTGGTTCGGTCTGCGAACGAAACAACTGCAGCGGTTTCCGAAACCCGCGCGTCATCTGACGGGCGTCGGGAGCGGTTGCGCCAGTTGGTCCGGGACAGCGGTTTCGTTCCGCTCGGCGAACTCGCGGACTCTCTGGGCGTGAGTGAATCGACGGTCCGACGCGATTTGGAGCTGTTGGAGGAAACCGGCGATCTGCGTCGCACCCACGGCGGGGTGTTTTGGACAGGAGAAACGTCCACCGTTCGCGCGTTTTCGGATCGTAACGGCACGAGTTGGTCGGTGAAGGCTGCGGTGGGGGCAGCGGCAGCCAAGCTGGTCGAAGAGCACGACACGATTTTGCTCGACGCGGGCAGCACCGCCTATGAACTTGCGAGGCAACTCGTCGGACGTCGCCTGCAAGTTGTGACCAACAGCTTGCCGGTGGCACACCTGCTTTCCAGCAGCGCATCGATCGATCTGATCACGATCGGAGGCCATGTCCGCGGGCAAACCGCCGTGGCGATCGGGCCGCTCGCGGAAATGATGCTGGAAAAGATCAACGTGCGAATCGCCTTCCTCTCCGTCGCCGGCATCAATGAACGCGGCTACTTCAACGACAACATGATGCTGGTCGAAAGCGAGCGACGGATGCTCGCTTCGGCAGATCGCTCTTACGTGATCGCCGACCACACCAAATTTGGCAAAGCCAGCCTCTCGCACCTGTGCGGTCTGGGCGACGTCGACGGCGTCGTCAGTGATGGTGATCTCGATGCATGCTGGCGGGATCGATTGACCGCCACGGGAATCGAGCTCTTCCTCGGCGAGAAACAAACCAGCAACGAAAACCCTGAACCACGATTCAATCCATGAGCATCGCACGTTCACAAATCGAAAGCCTTGTTCGCAACGCGATCCGGCAGTCGTTTGCTCCCACTGCGCAAGCTTCCTCGCCGATCGCGGTGGCCGATCATCCGCCGGGTTGGGTGGATGGCAAACCGAATCTGCGGGTCAGCATTTCGGCGCGGCACGTTCATCTGACGGATGAACATGTTGAAATTCTGTTCGGCGCCGGGTCCGTCCTGGAGCCCGAAAAAGATCTTTATCAGGACGGATTCTACGCTGCCAAGCAAACGGTGATGGTGGTCGGTCCACGTCGTCGGATGCTTCCGAACGTCCGCGTGCTGGGTCCGACGCGAGGCGCGAGCCAAGTCGAACTCGCATTCACGGACTCCATCTCTCTGGGCATCAACGCGCCGGTCCGTCACAGCGGAAAAATCGACGGCACGCCGGGCTGTGTCTTGGTCGGGCCGGCCGGCACGGTGCAACTCGAGCAGGGAGTCATTCGGGCAGCCCGACACGTCCACATGAACAATGCCGATGCGGCGCACTATGGCGTCTCCAACGGCGACATGATGCAGCTGAAGATCACCAGCCATGATTGCACGACGATCTTTGACGATGTATTGGTCCGAGCCGACGAAACGTCGAAACTCGAAGTCCACATCGACACCGACGAAGGCAACGCGTGCCACCTGGATGCGGCGTCGAGCGTCGAACTGATCCAGGCCGGATGCAAGTGCAACGACTGAACCATTCCATTTAAAGAAACGTTTCCTCTCTCCTTTAAAGGCAGATTTTCCAATGGCAAAGATTAGTGAAGCGCTCGGCATG
>JBCBOT010000655.1:0-1773 GCA_039821165.1 Planctomycetota bacterium
GAATTCAACGTCTTGTCTGCGTAGGCGTTTCAGAGCGGGCCGTTTTCGTTTACGCTTTGTCATCGCCGAAAGCCTTGGGTCGCGTATGGTTGCAGTGTGGTAACTCCAATACATACAAGACTTAAGGCTTTCGCGCTAGAGGGACTCAAGAATCTACCGATGCAATATCCGGGCTAGCAACTTACGGCTCACCAAACTCAGATGTAGCCGTTTAGGTCCTGTGATCAGGGGCGTTCTTCGACCCGTTACCAGTTGAACTCGGTGGTCGCTGCTTGATCGGCAAATCGAAGTTGCATTTGTTTTGCGATCTCGATCGGCAAGTTCTTGATCTTGGGGCCTCCACCAGTATTCGACTGACCGGCAATGTCGACGTGCAGAGTGGCGAGGTTCAATCGTCGATCGAAGAAGTTCTGGCGGAGCGCAACGGATTGCACGTTCTTCGTCGGGACACAGATGGTGGATCGATGGAACCATCCGTTGCGAAACAGCAGGTACTGTTCATCAAACCAGTAGCCGGTGTGGTGATACCATCGCTCGTTCAAAAAGTAGACGAGCGGAAAGGCCGGCAAGAGAAACAGGCAGTACCATTCGGCTGCGGTGAAAACGAATGCGATGGCGGTTGCGACGAGGAGCCAACCCTTCCGTGTTCCACGCCCGATCGCAAGTCTTGAAACACGCGTCCATGTAGGCATCAGTTGGTTGAGGTTGGGCAACACCTGCCGAGCGACGTCGTCTGCATCTTCTCGCCGCAGAACCGGCACCAGCATGTCGCGTTTTTTCTTTTCGTCGACCTCGGTATGATCCCCCGCGCTGTCGACCCTAATCGTTGCCAAGCCGGACCAACGACGAAGCAGTCCCTCCTCGAGTTTGAGGGCTTGGATGCGAGTCCGCCGTAGCCCCTCCTGCTGGTAGGTCATCAAACCATGGCTTGTACTCAGTGCGTCGCCCGTTCGCGTTAAGCGAAAGGAGAAGTACCGAAAGACATAGGCACCAACCGTGATCAGCACGCCGCCGACGGCAACGAGGAGGCTCTTTCCGATGTTGTCGGTGAACCAGATGTCGGCGATGAATCCGCCGACGCCAGAATCGGGCACCATCTTTTCGAACGCTTCGACGCCCTCCCATCCCGGAAAACGGAATCGTTCTCGCAATCGTGGTGGCAAGAAGCCGAGGAATTTGTCACCCGCGGCCCCGAAGACTTGGAAGTAAATGATCGTGCCCACGATCGCGCCCCCAAACGCCACGACCCTCGAGGTGATACCTCCAAGAATGAGCGTTCTCAAATCCAGATCGAACGCATAGTCGGTAGGAGTCTCCTGGTCTGACGTCGACAACGCATCCGGAGCTACGACAGCGGTCGAAGCGCCAGCCGACGTTTCCTTGGTCGCGTGACTTTTTACCGATTGTTTCTTCGCGACGACCTGTCGAAGCCGTTCGGCGGAGACGCGTGAGAGTGCATCGAGTGTGGCTTCGTTTGTATCACTTCCAGCGGTGGAGACTTCGATTTTGGCAAAGCCGCAGACTCGATGCAGGATACCCTGTTGAAGCGTGACCTCTTGTACTCGATCGAACGGGATTCGCCGTTCACGGCGGTTGAGAAGTCCGGAGTGGATTACCAATTCATCGTCGACCAACCGGTAACGAAGCGTGTAGTACCGAATGGCATTGGTGGCAGCAGCGGCAAAAACGTAAATGCCGAATCCGAGGAATGCCACTGGCCCGGCGAACAGACTCCCGATGATGACCGGCACGATCGCCCCGATGGCGGCTTCG
>JBCBOT010000656.1:0-1763 GCA_039821165.1 Planctomycetota bacterium
CCGTCGAGATACTCGTAGGGTGGTTCGTCGGCCAACATTTTGAGCGTCGCACTGCCCGCGGCAACCGCGACAGGGTTCCCGCTGAGCGTTCCCGCCTGAAAGACTTTGCCCGCAGGAAGCACGTGATCCATGATGTCGGCGCGGCCACCGTAAGCACCGAGCGGCATGCCGCCACCAACGATCTTTCCGAGTGTGGTCATATCCGGAACGATGCCGAAGCGCTCCTGGGCGCCGCCAAACGCCAACCGGAAACCTGTCATGACTTCGTCAAAGATCAGGATCGCACCGTCGTCGAGCGTCAGTTGCCTCAGCGACTGCAAGAACTCCTCTGTCGGAATAACGCACCCCATGTTGCCGACGACCGGTTCCAGGATGACCGCGGCGATCTCGCCTGCATGCTCTGAAAACGCGGACTTTAAACCTTCGACATCGTTGTAGTCCAAGACCAGGGTGTCTTGACCGGCGCCCGGCGTGACACCGGGTGAATCGGGAACACCGAGTGTCGCGGCGGCGCTGCCCGCAGCGACGAGCAAACTGTCCACGTGCCCGTGGTAGTTGCCCGCAAATTTGATGATTTTCGAGCGTCCCGTCGCACCGCGTGCCACGCGAATCGCGCTCATCGTTGCCTCGGTACCGCTGTTGACCAGGCGAACCTTTTCAATGCTCGGAACCGCATCGATGATTTGCTGGGCCAACCGCGATTCCGCTTCCGTTGGGGCCCCAAAACTTGTCCCCCTTTCAACAGCTTTTTGAATCGCTTCGACGATCGGTTCGGCGCGGTGACCCAGAATCATTGGTCCCCAGGAGCCGATGTAATCGAGGTATCGATTCCCGTCGATGTCATACAGGTAAGGACCTTCGGCGCGGTCGATAAACAGCGGTGTGCCGCCGACGGCACCAAAGGCACGCGCGGGGCTGTTCACACCCCCGGGCATCAATTGCCGAGCTACCTCGAACGCACGCACGCTCTTTTCGCCGGCGCGGGTTTCAGATTCCGTGATCATCTCATGTCCTGAAAACGTGTCATGGTCCCGACATTGTGACGGATCGAGACGGCTTTGTAAGGCGACTCATCGCCGCACAGTTCCAGCACCCTTCTGAATCGTGCGACGTCTTCCTTACAATCTCGGCAAGTCAAAACCCTGGAATCTCCGAGCATGCACGTGAACTTTGCGAGTGACAACTGGGCCGGCGCCGCTCCGCCGATCGCCGACGCGATTCGCGCCCATTCATCCGGCTTTTCCCCGGCCTACGGCGAGAGCGACTTTGACCGTCAAGTCGAGCGGCGGTTTAACGAGTTGTTCGAAACCGAGGTCGCGGTGTTCTTTGTCGGCACCGGGACCGCCGCCAACGCGCTGGGGCTCTCGGCGGTCAGCCGCCCCGGCGGATTCGTGCTTTGCCATCGCGAATCACATTTGATCGAAGACGAATGCGGCGCCCCCGAGTTCTTTACTTCGGGAGCACGACTGGCAGCGATCGACGGCGAGCATGGCAAGATGGACCTCGACTCGCTCGAGCGGGCGATCGGTCGATTTGATCCAACATTTGTGCATCACGGCCAAGCGATGGCGGTCAGCGTGACGCAGTCCACCGAGGCGGGCACGGTTTACTCAACGGGCGAACTCGCAGCCATCGCCGAGCTTGCCCACGCCAACGACATGCCGCTGCATATGGACGGCGCTCGGTTCGCGAACGCCCTTGTGCATCACGGCCAAGCGATGGCGGTCAGCGTGACGCAGTCCACCGAGGCGGGCACGGTTTAC
>JBCBOT010000657.1:0-1759 GCA_039821165.1 Planctomycetota bacterium
CCCGACGCTCGTCCTTTCTCGGCTGCGGCCGACGCCGTGGGGGGTGTTGATGCGGGGGGCGCCGCCCCCTTTTTTTTCTAATCGCGCCGCGCGTCGCCGCTCGAGGGCGCGTCGACTCCACTCTTTCTTCCTGACATTCTGTCAATGACGATTGAGAGCCGGATCACTCTGTGGCGGCCAAATCGACGCAAATGCATTCTTCGTCGTTACGGATGTAGACCCGCTTGTTCGCCCAAGCTGGCGCGGACCAAACGACTTTCCTTCCGAATGCGGAGCCGGTCGGCTCGATGACTTTGGCTCGATCGATCTCTTCGTAGCCATCGGGTGAAAGTTTGGCGATCACCAATTCGCCCATCTCGTTGAACATCCAGACGCGGTCGCCGTTGCGGACGATGAACGCAGAACCGGTTTGAATCCTTCGCGTGACGCCAAGCGGCTGATTGGCTTTCCATAACCGTTTTCCCGTCTTGAATTCCGCGGCGATCAACTCTCCGCCTTGATCGAATCCATAAAGGGTTCCGTCCTCCGCGAAAGGTTGGATATTCACCGGCGAGATCGCGGTCTTCGGTTCGTCACGCCAAAGTGCAGTCGCCGTTGGAGAAGATTTGCCCAACTCCAGCATCAGATTCTTGTTGCTGTAACCAGCGCAGTACAGCAAGCCCTGGTGATAGATCGGCGTCATGATCACCGAGCCGTTGTCAGCAAGGTAGTCTTCGGTCCAATAGGTCTTGCCAGTTTCGGGATTCACCGATGCGACACCTTCGGGGTGAAACAGGATCAATTGCCGCACGCCACCGGCCTCAATGATGCTCGGCGGCGAGTATCCACGCTGCAACGACTCTTGCGTCCGCCAAATCTCTTCGCCGGTCCGTTTGTCGAGTGCAACGGCATGTGAGCCTTTGCCACCCGCGAGTACGACCAACCGGTTACCGTCGATAAGCGGATGGCTCGCGTAGCCCCAGAGCGCCGACTCGGTCTTGTAGCGAGTTGGCAGATCCTTTTGCCAAACGATGTCGCCGCTGTCGGCTTTGAAGCAAATCAAGTTGCCTTCCGCGCCGAGCGTGTAGACGTAGTCGCCATCGACCGTGGGGGTGCATCGCGGCCCTGCCGGATAGGAGATTCCGTAGGTGACGGGATATTCGTGTTTCCAAAGGATGCTTCCCGAGGCTTCGTCCAAGCAGAGGACCCGTTCGCTACCGGTGAAGGTCTTTCGTGCGAAGTTGTCCACCTTGACGTCGGCTTCAGTCGCGTAGTCGGTGAGATAGACACGTCCGTTCGCGACAGCTGGACCGGCGTAGCCTCCCGCAATCTTTTGCCGCCACACGACCTGCGGTCCGCCTTCGGGAAACTGCTCCATGATTCCCTCTTCACGCCAAACATTGTCGCGCTCGGGTCCCATCCAGCTTGGCCAGTCATCCGCAAAAAGGTTTGCTGAAGAAAGGAGCACCAACAATAGAGTGCACAAACGCATCGCAGTCTCTCACATGGTTCGGGACAGAGTCGCAGAAACACTCTTCGATGGTGGCGTTCTGGCTTCCTTGAGTTTGGGCCGTGGAGCCGACGGAGGCAAGCCACCAGAGACGTTCGCGGTTGAACCCAACGGCTCTGATGCAGCAGGCCGTTGGGTTCCATGAGCTAACGCTATTCTGCGACTTCGATTCTGTATTCGCGAGTTTGCCGCGCATTGTCGCGCTCGGGTCCCATCCAGCTTGGCCAGTCATCCGCAAAAAGGTTTGCTGAAGAAAGGAGCACCAACAAT
>JBCBOT010000658.1:0-1756 GCA_039821165.1 Planctomycetota bacterium
ACTGCTTAGCCAAGTCTCTGACCGTTTCCGCACCTTTTCCAGGGTAGAGACTCCCGATGTAGCCGACACGAAAGGTTCCTTCCGGCTTGTGGCAATCGGACTTCTCGGAGCTTGTCGGTTCGGGATCCGCTCCGTCGTGCGCGATCAGAACGCACGCCGGACTTGGCAGCAAGTGGAGTTGCTTGAGATCCTTTCGGAGTCCATCTGAGATCAAGACAAGCCGATGGGAGTTCCGACTCGAGTTTATCCTACGAAGCGCGAACTTTCCCAGCCAGCCCTGCGGTACGCCGTGTGCTTCGAAGATCACCCGATGTCCAAACGCAGTAGCGAAGTAGGCGGCAAATAGGTCCCGACTAAAGACGAGGTCCGTGTCCTTGCGTAGCCGCCACAGACGACTCACCACACAACAAAGAAAGAGGACTCCTCCACCTCGGTATCGAGGCCGCGGCAATTTCTCGATGCGAAATCGCTGATTGACACCGTAGTATTCGAAGTCGCGAGCACTCTGTTCAGCAGTCTTCGCGTTGTTCGACTTCTTTGTCAGTAGAGTGACCGCATGTCCCCGCTTCGAAAATGCCTCGCACATTTTCATGACTTGGACGCTGCTCGCGCGTTTGGCCGGCACATAGCTGATCGAGCTGTAGAGAATTCGCACCTAACCGTCAAATCGTTCTGTGTGCCAAAGCTTTCCTGGCCCCTGGTCTTCAGGAGCCTTCAGCAAGTCCCATCGATAGGTTTCGACAACAAAGGCCGTCACTCCGCCAGACGACTGGTTCGCGCGTCGCTTCAGTTCCGCAAAGAAGTCTCTTCGCGTCTCTTCCTCTCGGTCGCGAAGGATATTCCGGTAGCGGGTGTCAGCAAGAGCGGGGACGAAATCCGTTATGTCAACGGGGCGGCGGCGTCCCTCCGCATCGATCGCAAAGATCTTGTGATAGGTGAGTTCGTCGAGGTTGGGCCGAGTGCTGTACATCTGCCACGACGTAATCGGATACCACTCCGTTCGTGTCCCAACCGATACTCCAATCAAAATCAGGAACAGGGCGCAGGCTCGATGCCAACGTACGTCTGACTGTTGCACACTCAGTTGGCTGGAGGCGGTGAGAGGCTCTTTCGCAAAACGTGACCAATCAACGAAAACCGCAGGGATCAACAGCAGATCGAAAAACAGAATCCCATGACAAAAAAGAACGCCGAGATGAAAAAGTATTGCGACGAACGGAATGACTCGACGAGCACGCCTTGACAATAAAACGACAAAATATCCTGTTTCGAAAAGGAGCGTGAGGATGCCGATGGCGGAAAAGACAGCGAGAGGCACCGAGGCAAGGAATCGTTCCAGTCCCCATTCGAACTGCATCGGCCCCAGCGTATCGGTCATCACGTAGTACTTCAGGTTTTCGCCATGCCACCAATCAAAACCACAATTACAGATCTTGCTAAGCCCCGCGCTTGTGTAGGCTGCCGCGACGACGATCCAGCAAAAGTATCGCGTCCAGGCATAGCCACTTCCTGTTTGCTGAGGCGGTTTCACTCTTGCCCGTAGACTGTCGATCGACAGAGCATCCGCCGACCGGCGGGAGAGTGCCAATACGATTGCGATCTGAATCGGAACCAGACAGGTGTGGAAAAGATGCGAGTACTCACGCAACAACCCGCCATGAATCAATGCGAGTATCGCTGCAAGTGGGATGGACCAACTGCTTGCGAACCCAAGCAACGCTGCACATAGCGATGCTACAGTGATCAACTTGAAGGC
>JBCBOT010000659.1:0-1730 GCA_039821165.1 Planctomycetota bacterium
CGTCGGCGATAGCCGATGGCCTGAAGCGTCGCGATCTCGCGGACACGCCCCGCGACTGCGCCATACATCATGTTGAGTCCGGCAAAGATGCCCGCTCCGGAGACAAGGAACACAACGGTCCAGCCCAGCAAGCGAACGGGTCCGTAGTGTTGTTGTAGTTGCTCGTAGTATTCGGTCTCACGAATCGATCGCAGTTCCAGGTCCGTGCGTTCTTTGCAAAACAGCGAGACTTCGGCCGGTGTTGCGTTCGGCGCGAGAAGTAGCGCCGCCATGCTGATGTCTTGTCGTTTAGCGGCCGTTTGCAGGTCCGCCAAGTGACACCAGAGTTCGGATTCATAAGCCGCTCCGTCGGCGCTGAATCGTCCGCTGATCGTCCACGAACGACCTTCGAACCGAAGCGTCCGTCCGGTCGCGAGTTCGTCGTTCGAGAATCCAAGTTTGACGTCCGCGAGTTCGCCGACCAGGACTTCATCTTTGTCGGGCCATCGGCCCGAGGAGAGTCGCACCCCGCGACGGACGAGCGGCGTACTAAACGTGATCCCTCGAACCAGGCCAAGGCCGTCACGCTCGGATTCAGATTCAACGCGGGTGCCCATGTAGAGTTCAGGGGAAACATGCACCACGTCAAACCGGTTGAACACAGATCGAACACTCGCACTCAACAGTGACGGAACGCGCGCCTCGATCGCGGAGTTCTCAAGGTTCTCCTCCGAGTTGACGGAGTAGACCAACAAGACACCGGCGTCACCGCTTGTCCTGAGGGACTGTTCGAGTCCACGGATGAACCCGACCACCACCAAGACGAGCATGACGACGGTGCTGATCGCCGCGAGCGTCAACGCCGTTCTGACCGGACGTCGAGCCAGGTTGCGAACGCCATATTCCCAGGGAAGCAGCATCGAGACCACGAGCCCACAATTGGTTTGGACACAAGCATCGACAGAGGTGCAACTACCAAGGCACCACTGCAATCAACATCAATCGGAATGCTGGCTGCACCGTGTAATCACAGCGGCCAAACGCTGGACACGTCAGCTAGCGACGAAGAGACCGCGAAGCAAAAGCGGCCGAGAAGGGCTCAAATGAGCCAAACCTGAAACGATACCCGCGCATCGGGGGCGCACGGAATCAAGGAAGTGCGACACGCATCGAATACACGCCGTGAACGCAGTGCCACCGCATCCAGCGTGACGAACAAGATGTTGCTGTGGAGGGATTCGCGTGGGCGAAACTCATCCAGGACAACCGCGCCGCCAAGAATCGCTCCGTCGCAGTAACATGCCGAGCAGTCGCAATCTTCGAGTGGAGCGTTCGACTCAGACGGCACATCACTCGTGCAACGAGTCGGACCGGAACAACAACAGGACGAGGCCGGAGCAAGCTCGGATTGATTGCCAATGTGGTCGACGGAGCATGCCAGTGGACCGGCACACCGGATCGGGCAAACAAATGTGTTTGCGACAATCAAGATTACAACAGCGATCTTTCCCATAGTTGCACGATAGCCACGCCCTCGGCGCAGTGCAATAGGCGAATCCGGCCAGTGGCGACCGGGCTTGCGCGCTTTCGCTTTCATTCGTTGGACGACCGGCCCGCTTTTGTTGTGGTCCGCCTCCGATGGCTCGTCGGCACGCTAATCTTCGAGTGATTCACCGCGAAGGACGCGTTGCATTTGGTCGCGGAGTTCGTCAACCGGTTCGATCCGTTCTGCGGCTCGCAACGCATCCAAC
>JBCBOT010000660.1:0-1702 GCA_039821165.1 Planctomycetota bacterium
GCTCGATCAGCCCCCCGCGGCGGCTCGTCGGTAGGTTTTTAGCAGCGACTCCGACTTGGGTTCAAATCGTTTGGGACCGGTCTTCTTCAATAGCCGGTCTGCCGTCGTTTGAACTTGTAACGCTTGCGAGAAGTCTTTTTGCAACGCAAGCACGGCGGCTTTGGCTTGATAGTCCCAGTATGTTCGGTCGTCATTCGACGCAAAGATCGTTTCGATTTCTGCCGTCATCCAATCCATGGGCGCTCGGTCGGGGGCTTGCGTTGCGACGAGATGAACACGGTGACTGCGGGCTTCCGTGAAGTCCGGATCCAGTTCGAGGCAGCGCGAAAGACTCTTGTAGGATTCACGGTACTCGTTCAGCTCGAGTTGGACATGGCCGAGGTTGTTCAACAGATACGCGTTCTCGGGACCGAGTGCTGAGAGCTCGATTGCGCGGCGGTAGTCGGCCTCGGCGGCTCGGAGATCTGTTCCGATACCTTGCTGAACGACGCCACGTCCGGCGATGGCTTCGACGTCGCTCGGATTGATTTCGACGGCTTGTTGAAAGTGCTCGAGTGCTTGGTCGTAATCGTTCAGGTCGTAGAAAAGTCTCCCGAGTGACTTGTGCGTAAACGCGTCGTGTGGGTCTAGACTCGCCGCGGCTTCAAGTTGTTCTTTCGCGAGTTCAGGTTTTCCGACATCGTGCAAAATCGCACCGAGGTATTTGCGCGGAAAGGCGTGCAGCGGTTCGAGTTCAACAGCTTTCGCCAATTCGACGTAGGAGTTTCGGTTCTGGCCGACTTGGAAATAGGCCAAGCCGAGCCCCATTCTCGCGCCGGCGGACTCAGGGTTGGCTTTCACGCAGCGTTTGAAGGTTTTGATCGCGGCTTCTTGGTTTTGGGCCGCCAGTTGAGCGAACGCCAAAGGTTCGAGGTATGCATCGCCTGTTCCCGCGAGTTCGATTGCCTTTTCAAGATCCGCGATTCCTTCGTCATGACGTCCGAGCGCGATGCGAACGGTCCCACGCGACAGGTAGTCTTTGGGGCCGGCGCCGGAGGCGAAGCGTCTTTGAAAATGAGCTTCTGCGGCTTCGAGTTCCACGACCTGGGAACTCGGGATGGTTCCGGGGCGACCGCGGCTGACCCAAAGCTTGTCACCCTCCACGCGGATCACCCGCAGCATTTGACCGGCGGCGATGGTATCGACGGGTTTGCCACCGGCGATGACCTCTAGATCCGTCGTTGCGACAACCTGTTGCCCGCTTTCGAACGACAAGCTGGGGTTGGCCCAGATGAACAGAAGGACCGAAGCGGCGACGGATCGATGGAGCATGACTGTGACTCATTGTTCGCAGGTGATTCGCAGAACGCATGGTCATTCGCCACGGGGTGAGTTCAAGTCCCGCCGATCGGTTTTTCGGGCTGTACTGGCAGCGGCGATCCTCCGGGGACGTTCCTGATGGTTATCGGCAACGTTTTGACGACTCACTGCTGTGCGGCGGTTCGCTTCCGTCGGTGTAGGCATGGTTTCGTCCCTGTGAGCCACGGGGCGCAGCGTTAGCGGTGCCACCAGGGCTCGACTCCGGTCTGACCAAAGTCGTCAGGGCTTGGGGCGGGTCAGGTGCCGAGAGAGGGCGGACCCGTTGATGCCGTTTGTGGCGCGTAAAGAAGCGTGCTGGAAGGCTGTAAGCGAAGGCAGAGAGCCTGAAGTCCCCGCTTTGAAC
>JBCBOT010000661.1:0-1665 GCA_039821165.1 Planctomycetota bacterium
CTTGCCGCGAACTTCCATTCGCAGTTCAATTTGGTCCTGATCGATGAATCGATGAACGACAGTCACGTTTGCGTCCGTGGATTCCTCAAACGTCATTGTGAATGTCTTGGTGGCATCATCCCAAGTTGCTTCAAACGCCCCCTGATCCGTGGATGAAAAGACCACGCCACGATACTGCTTGAGAAGTGAATCAAAACGAAAGACGGTCAAGCGTTCGCGAACGTCATGAAGGTCATTGGCAATGACGAAGTTTCCGTCCCGTGACCATTCGACCTGAGTCCTAAAGCTCTCACGGCGAACAGCTTGATTGTCGACCTTGAACTCGTACTCCACATCCCAAGTGCCCACCAATCGGTCGAGCAACAACAACTCCGGTGACCGGTTCGGTCGTTCGCCAAAGCAGTGAGTCGCCGCCGCGGCAAGCAGGAAAAGCAGGAATATTCGTCGGGCCATCGGATCTGTTCCACTTACGTCTCAAAACGGTCACTTGTCGAGCGAATCGAAATTGTATGCTCTTGGTGCAATAACAATCCCCGCGGAGAGCTTCGATGCGAAATCAAAAATCTTGTGCGTGTTTGAAGAGATTCCTCGGCAATCGGTTCGCACTCGGGCTGGTTGCTCTCGCCGGCTGGCTTTCTCCCGCCCGTGGCGAAAAGCCGAACATCCTGCTGATCGTTTCGGACGACCAGGGGTACAACGACCTGGGGTCACTCGGCAACGGAATCATCACTCCGACACTCGATCGCATCGCTCGCGAGGGAACACGCCTCACCGACTTCTACGTCGCTTGGCCCGCGTGCACACCTTCACGAGGCTCTCTGTTCACGGGACGCTATCCGCAACGAAACGGCGTCTACGACATGATTCGCAATGAGGCTCCTGATTACGGAAAGGAGTACACGCCCGCTGAATACGAGGTGACTTTCGAACGCATTGGCGGAATGGATACCCGCGAAGTCCTACTTCCATCGATGCTCCAACAAGCGGGATATGCAACCGGTATCTACGGCAAATGGGACCTCGGAACGCTGAAGCGATACCTGCCCACCTCGCGCGGTTTCGATGATTTCTACGGGTCCGTTAACACAGGCATCGACTATTTCACGCACGAACGATACGGCGTCCCGAGCATGTATCGCAACCTGACGCCGACAACGGAGGACAAAGGCATCTACTGCACGGACCTGTTTCGCCGGGAGGCATTGCGTTTCCTAGACGAACACGCGGGCAAGCGACCGTTCTTTTTGTATGTCCCGTTCAATGCCCCACATAATTCCTCGGCACTCGACCCCAGAATCCGCACCTCGGTACAAGCACCCGAGAAGTACAAACAGATGTATCCCGAAGTCACGCGTGCGTTCCAGAAAGTGGATCGCTATCGTTACAAAAGTCCCGCGATCGTGGTTACCAAGACGGCAAAGCAGCGTGACTATCGTGCTGCCGTGACGTGTATGGACGATGCGATCGGAGCGATCCTGAACAAGTTGGACGCCGCGAAGGCGCTCGACAACACCATCGTCATTTTTCTTTCCGACAACGGCGGAAGCGGCGTCGCAGACAACTCGCCACTACGTGGCAAAAAGGGCGATCTCTGGGAAGGCGGCATTCGTGTGCCCTGCCTCGTCCGTTGGCCGGCGGGTAATGTTCCAGCTGGGACCATCAACG
>JBCBOT010000662.1:0-1646 GCA_039821165.1 Planctomycetota bacterium
TTTGCGCCGAGTTCTTCGATCTGTCGATTGGCTTTGTCCGCGATGCCTTCGCTGATCGAAGAACTCGGCGCAAACAACCTGATCCTGACAACATCACGGCCCTCAGGGGATCAGGTTCAAGGCAAAAAGGTCTACTTTTACGGTCTCACCGAAGAAGACTGCGCTCACCTCAAAGAGAACATCCCCACCATTTCCGATGCGATCCCGCTCTATCGACGGACCGGTCGCGAATTCCGCTACCTCGATCGCATGGTCGATGGCGAGATCAACGCCTGCACGCCCAGGTACAAAGAAATCTACCGACTGGAAATGGCTCGTGGCCGATTCTTGCTCGACCACGATCTCGAGACCCGAGCCAATGTCTGTGTTTTGGATCACGAAGTCGCGCGGCAACTGTTCCGTCACGAGGACCCGATCGGAAAATCGATACACATCATCGACGACTACTTCAAAGTCGTGGGTGTCACTCGACCGAGAGCTGAAATCGAGCGTGTTAAAGGAACCACATCCGGCCAAGACTTCTCAGACAACGTGTACATCCCGATCGAAACCTACTGGACTCGATTCGGCGAAGCATACTCAACGGGGAACAACGGCGGTCGAGCGTGTACCCAGATTACGCTTCGACTCAAAGACCAGAACGATGCGGTCGTGACCGGACAGGCGGTCGAACAAGCACTCAAACGAACACACCTCTTCGATGATTTCCAAGTCGGAGTGCCACTCGAGCTCCTCCAGCAGGCTCGCAACACTCGACTGATGTTCATGGCGATGATGGCGTTACTTGCCAGTATTTCGTTGGTCGTCGGCGGCATCGGAATCATGAACATCATGCTTGCGACGGTCACGGAACGGACGCGGGAGATCGGCATCCGTCGCGCGCTCGGTGCACGTCGCAAAGACATCACCCGTCAGTTCTTGATCGAGACCGTGCTGCTCTCGGTCTGCGGCGGCATCACGGGCATCCTCGGCGGTCTGACCTGCAAGAAAATGATCGCCGCCATGATGTGGACTGCGGAACAGTCCTTTCCGGAACTGATGAAGTCACTGCCGGAGAGTGTTCAATCCCTCGAACCGATCGTCATCCCGTGGTCGATCCCGATCGCGTTCGGCATCAGTGTCGCCGTCGGCGTCGTCTTCGGACTCTACCCCGCCATTCGCGCCGCCAAAATGAGTCCCATCGACGCATTGCGACACGTCGGCTGATTCCGAAGCCTCGATGGCGACGGCTCATTGCTAGAATGAGGCGTCCGAATCGCTTTCTAAGGGGTAAACGATGATACCGACCCGACGTCTGATCGCTGTGTGTGCCGTTGTGATTGGTTTTGCCGTAGATCATGCGAACGCGCAGCGGGATTCTCCCGTTTGGCACTGTTACCTTTCGCCAATCGAAGTCGTCCCGAATCGGAGCGAGTTGACCGTCGAATTCAGCTTGCACAAAGTCGGTGGCCCACACGAGCACGTTGAGCACCAGTGCTACCTGTTGCTTTATCGCAAAGCCAAAGAAGCGGAGATCCTCCGCGCGCTGGAAGATCCGGAGGCGACTCAAAAAGCCACTCCAAGGGAAAACGGCTTTTTCGAAAATCTTAAGGACGAGGCACTCGTTCGAGTGATGGAGTCGAAAGTCGCGAAGCGAGCCAAGCGAC
>JBCBOT010000663.1:0-1611 GCA_039821165.1 Planctomycetota bacterium
GTGAGACTCTTGGAACAAGACTGGCACGTGGCGGCAACGCTCGCGATTGCCATCGAAGATGCCGCTCTTCAACTGCAAGAACATGGGCACACCGACTCTTGCCCCACCATAGTCCGATCGTTCTACCTCGCATTGACACTCCGAGACAACGGCCTCGACCTTGAGTATTTGCTTCCTGGTTTTCCAGTGGTTGCCTTGGAGAACGAGCCTAGTTTCCAGCCGCGATGAGTGGATACGGTTTCCTGCGTGCTCGACGCCGATCGATGACTATTTGGCGCTTATCGTAATGACATCTAGCCTGACCAACCACCAAGAATCTGTTGCAGCGCGACAAGAGATATTGGTCGAGCAGACGGCGTCCTTCCCAAGCTGCAGGTCGATGCTGGTGTTCTCCGTTTGCCGCCTGGTTTCCCGACGGTGCCACAAGATTCAACCATACCTGAGTTGTCTGCTTTCACTCACAAAACCGTGCCTTATTGGCGCACACGGCTCCGAATTAGTTTGTCGCGGTGGTTCCCATCAGAAAATGGAGACGGTGATACGAGCCCGAGGCAACGGAATGCGACACTCCATGAGATGGGACTTCTCCCAGTTCATGCGGCATTTACGCCTCTTCGGTCGAGCCACGTGTGAACCAGACATCGAACCGCGTGGGCGATTCCTGGGTGATTGGAACTCCAGCCCGCACAGCTTTAGGTCGCATGCCCAGTTGCCCAAGGATGAACTGACCGCTGTTTCAGAAGTTGGCAGCTGAATCGAAGCTGTTTCAAAATCGGTACTTTCTCCCATTGCCCTTCATCGCACTCGGGTTCTTTCTACCAGTTGAACAGCTTCCAAGCTGCCATGGCTTCACCGGCCGGCAGCAAGCAGGAAATCGGTTCCCCCTAAAGGTCACCCCCAATTTTCGGCTTTCGCGTCCGTTTAAGCCATGGCGGCCACTTGGCATGTTCAACCAAAGCGAAAGGACCTGCCATGCCTAAATTGTCAAAAGACCAAGCAGCCAGACAACTCATCGCCACCTTTGCCCAGTTTCCTACCCGGTGGCTGCTTCACGAAATTCAGAGCCTCCCCAACTGGGGAACTCTTTTTCGTGTGACTGACCCCGGTGATCGCCGTCGCATCAGAAACCTGGCGAGGCCGATCCAGCCGCATGAAAGCGACCGGCTCGCACTCTCAAAGTCAGGTTGGCAAGAGATCGAAGATACGGGAATCCTCGTGATCGATTTTGACAACGAAATGCTACTTGGAATTCACGGTGCGGGATACGACTTTTGGGAAGCTCATTGGATCCCGCTCTACGACGCCCTTGGATATCGCTGGCACGACCAGAGACTGCTCATTCGATAGCGGCCGACACTGTCTGTCAGGGTGTCGGATCCTCGATTCATCTGGATGAACCAAGGATTGGCGACAAGGTTTCGCCGCTCTCAATGTCTGGGAGCCTGACTAACCACCAAGAATCTGTTGCAGTGCGACGATCATACCGAGCGCAACCACCATCATGCCGCCGAGTTTGATCGTGAGACGTTGCTCCAATTCGAGGAAACGATGGTTCATCCGCTCTTCAAGGTGTCGCATGTCCGATCGAAGTGCAGTCACATCCTGCGTGAG
>JBCBOT010000664.1:0-1608 GCA_039821165.1 Planctomycetota bacterium
CTTGATGCAATCCCGCCGGCGCCCCCAATCCGCTCGGCGACGCGGAGGCCTCCCGCAACATCAGCTGGGACATTGCCACGCTGCCGAGCCCCAGTCCAGCGGCCGAAAAGAATTCGCGGCGGTCCAATATGGCTTGAATCGGTTTCATCGCTTCATCACGCTTTCGTCAAAGTTCATCAGTGTGCCGATTACCGCGCTGAGAGCCGCGAGGCGATCTGCGTCCAGATGAGTCGGTGCCTTGAACTCACCCACCGCGAGATAACGCTTCGCGCGGTCCGGATTGGCTTGAAAGTAGGCGTGCTGTGTTTCGAAAAGCTCCGAGACGATCGACAATTCCTCGGTCCTCGGCTCCCGGCTCGTCAACGTTCGGAACGCATTTCGCAGCACCAACTGCGTCTCGCCACCGTGTGCCTCGGCCAAAGAGATCGCTAACGAGCGGGCGGCTTCGACATACTGCGGTCCGTTGAGCAACACAAAGGCTTGTAGCGGTGACGAGGTTCGCTCCCGCTGAACGCGGCAGACGTCACGCTTCGAAGCGTCCAACGTCATCATCGCCGGCGCCGGCCCGGTTCGCTTCCAGTAGGTGTAGAGACTTCGCCGATACAACCCGACGCCTTGATCACGCTTTGTCGGCTTGAATGATGCCTCGACTTCGTAAGGTTTAACGGGTGGCCCGCCGACCTGCGACACGAGTTGCCCCGCCACGGCAAGCGATTGGTCCCGGAGCATCTCGGCAGGCAGTCGATACGCGTTGTGTCGAGTGAGGAGACGATTCTCGGGATCGATTTCCCAGACGCGTGAATCCGAGTGCTCGCTCGACTGCTGATACGTCCGCGACATCACAATCTGTTTGATCGCCCGCTTCACGTCCCAGTCGTGTTCCACAAAATCAATCGCCAACCAATCGAGCAACTCCGGGTGAGTCGGCGGCTGCCCCTGGCTTCCAAAATCCTCTGGCGTACGCACCAATCCGACGCCGAAGAACAATTGCCAAAGCCGGTTTACCGCGACACGCGACGTCAAAGGATGGTCCGGCTCGGTCATCCACTCAGCCAAACCCAAACGATCATCACGATACTCTTCGCCGAACTCGCGCACCGCTCGCGGCGTCGCGGGACGAACCGCTTCGGCTCGGTCGTCATAGGCGCCACGATTGAGACGATAGCTGACTCGCCTCTTGGGTTGCTCGCGCATCACCATGATCTCTTGCAACTTGTCTTGCGTCGCAAAGAGTGCTCGTCGCGCGGTGCCCAACGCCTTGCGTGCCTGCTGAACCTCGGCATTGTGACGAGCGTGTAGATGCCGCGTCATCAAATCACGCTGTTCTTTGCTCCACTTGTCCAGCGGCTCGTCGACCCATGCGAGCGACTCATTCGGTTCCGCAAGCCGAAAGATCTCTAGCTCCGTGAGTTCAACCTCAAAGACACGAAACTGGTCGACGACTCCGCCCGTAAATCCCTTGTCACGAAAACGTTGACCGATCGCGATGTTGTCTCCGCCACCTCCGGTCATGTTTTTCGTCAAGTTGTCGCGGACGATTTCCGTTTCGGCCTTCTGACCGTTCGAGCACAGCCGCAGGTTTGGCGATCTATGTGAACGGTCAGAAGG
>JBCBOT010000665.1:0-1606 GCA_039821165.1 Planctomycetota bacterium
CACATTCCCATCCTGGTAGAATAAGAATGGTGGGTCTCTGTCGGGGAAGCGTGGTTCGAGGTTGACGTAGAGAAAAGACTGCCGGAATGCGGCCCTTCGCAGCCCCAACGAACGCTGCCAATCTCCATCACTGGCACCGCTGTTCACATCTGAACTGCTGAACGCCCTGTCGAGCTAGCTCTTCGAGCACTTTGTGTTGTTGCAGAAAGCACTGAGCCGCCATTGGGCGGGAGCGAATTCAAATCACCTGGGCACCTGATGAAAAAACTCCCACTTCAACCGCCTACGAAAGAGCAGCTTCCGATAATCCAAAACACTAGAGCCGGATTCACGCTGATTCGCGGTGCCGCAGGCAGCGGAAAGACGACCACCGCACTGCTCAGGATTCGTCAGTTGGTCGGTTTCTGGCTTGCCCGACGCGAGCGACTGAAGATCCAGCAGGACGTTCGGGTGTTGGTGGTAACGTTCAATCGGACACTTCGAGGTTACATTAGCGACCTTGCAAAGGAGCAACTCTCGGGCAAAACCGGGCTCAGTCTGAAGGTGGCCACGTTCTCGAATTTGGGAGCAGAATTGCTCGGCCCTGAGAACATCATTGATGCTCCGCAGCGAAAGGAGAAGATTCAATCGCTCGGTATTGGTGTCCCCTTGCAAACCGACTTTCTGGTCGACGAAGTCGAGTACGTCCTGGGCCGTTTTGAATCGAAGGATAAACAGGAGTACGTCACGTGTGAGAGAACGGGACGCGGACAGTCTCCTCGTGTTCCTCGGCAGCTTCGACAACAGATTGTGTCCGACGTAATCGCCCCGTACGAAACATGGAAGCAGTCCCACGGAATGACCGATTGGGACGATTTGGCCGTGATGGTGAGTCAAATTGAGTCACCACGAAAATACGACATCATCATCGTCGATGAGTCCCAGGATCTCTCCGCAAACCAGGTGCGAGGACTACTCAACGTTGCCGCAGATCCATCGTCCGTAACTTTCATTCTGGACGCGGCACAGCGTATCTACCCCAAGGGCTTCACTTGGGCGGAAGTTGGGATCTCGGTGCTTCCCAACGACATCTATCGACTTGAAGATAACCACCGAAACACGGTTGAGATTTGCCAATTTGCGAAACCATTGCTTAGAGACATGAAGGTAGGCGATGATGGAACGTTTCCAAACTTCGAGACGTGCAAGAGGCATGGACCGAAGCCAAGGGTGGTTGCTGGTCTATATCGAGATCAGATCCGTGCAGCCATTGACTTCATATCGTCGTCCGTCGACCTATCGAACGAATCGGTAGCGTTTTTAAAACCGTTGGGTGGACGCTGGTTCGACACGGTCAAGAACAGGCTTCGCGATTCTGGGCTCGACTATGTCGAAATCACACGAGTTGCCGAATGGCCCGAAGGAGATGAGAACATTGCTCTCTCCACAATGAGTTCGGCAAAAGGATTGGAGTTCGATCACGTAATCATTCTTGGGCTCAACGGTCGAAACACAACCTACAAGCTCGACGATGAAGATGAGACTTGCAGCGTATGCGCACGGTGAAGGGCAGTCAGCCTTTGGCTGCTCTCTCCTGCTTGCGTCGGTCGGCGATTTCCCAGCGGTG
>JBCBOT010000666.1:0-1604 GCA_039821165.1 Planctomycetota bacterium
ATGAGTTCGAGGCCGATCTCCGCTTCAAAACCCACCAAACTTCAGCCGTCAACTGATGGGCCGAACACTATTGGGCCTGACCCCTTTGATTTGTTTGGACAAGGTCATGTGTACCAGCAGCGTTACAAGAGTTTCCCGATTCAGGATGACGACCACTTTCTCGTGGTCTGTCGTTATGTCGAGCGAAACGCGCTTCGTGCTGGTTTGGTGGAACGGGCGGAAGACTGGAGATGGGGATCGCTGTGGCGTTGGCGACAGAAGCCTGAGCCCGATCCCAAGCTGCTTTCATCGTGGCCGATATCGCGACTTCCGGGTTGGGTGGATCGCGTCAATTCATCACTGACGGAGGATGAACTGGCTGCCTGCCGCCTTTCAGCGCAAAGGGGCAAGCCGCTGGGAGACGAGGGGTGGGTCGAATCGATCGCGCGGCGGCTGAATCTCGAGTCGACGATGAGACCCCGAGGCCGAAAGCGGGTCCGATTCCCAAAACCACGCATCAAAGAGGCCTGACCCTTTGATTTCACCCTGACCCCTTTGATTTCACCGTTGTTCTATTCCTAGCACACACGCCAATACTCAAGCCCTTGCATGTTCGCATCTTCAAGTCTGTCCCTCATTTTTTCAGACACAATTACCGCTACACGCCATTCCGTGAGCCTGAAAATGTGATGACCGTTCGCCCTACCAGGATCAATTGCCAGTTTCACCACTCCGCGCGGTTTGTTGGGTTTCTCTCGGTGACTAGGGGGATGGTAGTAAATCTGCGATTGTTCGTGGTCGATGCAGTCAATGCACGCGAGTATGTTGAGGATTTTCCACGAGCTACTATGACCCTCAATCGAAGCAGGGATAGTCTGGACATGGGCCTCCGACAGCCCGGCGATTACATCAGCCATTGGGCTCGAAACAACCAATGCTCCGAATGACGTTGGGCAATAGTCCACTTCCGTCCCGGCTACCTTTACACGGCAAGGAACTGGTCTTGTGTTTTCCACGGCTTCGCATCTTGAGTATTGCCATATGTCGATTGTGTCCCCATTATCGAAAGTACGATTCAACGATATTGTCCAACGATCTTCACATCCCATTACAAGCTCGTAATACCGCATGACTAGTTCCCAGGAGTGAATTTAAAACCTTTGTAAAGTGAGATTTGCTGCTCGGTGCGGGGGCTTCAGCTTCGAAGGAGGATTGAGATAACGAAGCAACGTTCGCTGCGGATTAGTTTCATTCGAACGTGAGAACCGTCCAGTCGTCATGACTGCACTCCAGCAGGCGACCGGATTTGTTTAGCGGTAACTACCTGTGTGCGTCGTGTTGGTCCGCGACGGCATGACACTCCAAACGAATACGGGTCATCGACCACATGCTGCCGCTGGTTGAAGGAACGGGAAGAAGCTGCTCTTCGATTGAAATGCGCATCAAGCCCCTGTGAAGGCGTGAACACAATAAAAGTTGTAACGCCACCGAAGCCCTGGGTCAACAAAGGGACGATCTTTTGGTTGGATACAGGTTTTCGATTCAACACTAGTCCTCAATCAAGCGACGTTAGATTGAGGTTTTGAAGTGTTTGCGCCGCTAACTCGGGGCAGACCGGTGGCACG
>JBCBOT010000667.1:0-1496 GCA_039821165.1 Planctomycetota bacterium
GAGAGACACGCTCTTCGGGACTGAAAACGTCAGGTCCATCCCGGGTCGACGGTCCTTGCGATGGCGCTGAGTGAGCCTCTCGCCCGTAGTGGGATGTTTTCCGTCAAGAAGGTCACCGAACTGTTCTCTCGTGACCTCGGGTTCATGCCCGAGCCCAAGGAGCTCGGCACCGTTTCCACGCCACTTCCCACCGACTTCTTGACCAAGGTAGTAGTCACCTTGAGTAAGCACTTCGTCAAAGTACGTTAGCGTCGCACGGACATTCTTGGCCTGAGTAGCAATAAGCATATCCAACGCTACGGACGACGCAGCGTAGAAGCAACTCAATCGTCAGGCTTCTCCAGCGATTTCGGCAAACCCGCTCTGACGGCTGGGGCGATCCACAAGCCCGTTTAACGTCGCGTCAGCGATTTCAAGTTGTCCACGTCCGCGCCGAATGGCTCGCAGGGACCACGCGGCTCCTTTCATCAGCGGATTTTCGTTGACGCTTCGTTCTAAATCTGATTAATAGTCCGGAAGTAAAGAAAGGGCAGTCCCATGACACGCAATCAGGAGCAGACCGCCGCCGCCGAACGGTAGACGGCAATGGCTAGAGAACAGTACTTCATTCCCGAGTCCAAGGGGCTGGTTGATCTATTCGACAGAGCAAGCAGCCAGACCGGCCTCAGCCGCGGACAAGTCTTTGAGGACTTCTTGACGATGGCCCGGTGTGCACTCTCAGGCGGAACAGCGGAAGAGGAATACCTTGCGGTGATCGCAAAAGGACATGACAAAGGGAAGATGCCGAATCGGGGGGCCGACACGCTCAAAGAAGCATTCCACCGATTGGTGGATGTGATGAGCGATACTGGCATGGACGTCCTGGGTGACATCTTCACCGGGGCAATAACGTACGGTGAACGCGGCCAATTCTTCACGCCGGATGCGGTGTGCGATCTGATGGGATCGCTCACCGTTCCAACAGAACGAACCCACGAAAGGAAAACCATCTGTGATCCGGCATGCGGCTCAGGCCGTATGCCGCTCAGCGTTGGCAAGTATCAGCCGCACTGGGAATTCACCGGCCAGGATGTGGATCATCGAGCCGCGCAGATGACCGCGATCAACTTGGGCCTCAACGGTCTTCGTGGATGGGCAGTTTGGCAAAACACGCTCACCCTTGAATGCCACCGCGTTTATCGCATCGGCATGAACTTGCAGACCGGCGGCGTTGTGACCGAAGTGGCAGTGGAGCAATCGCCTTTCAATTACGCGCCCGCCAAAAAAACGGATGCCCCCACCAACGCGCCCACTGCCACTGAGCCCGATCAAACACGAGAATTTGGCGAGCCACCGTCCTCGATCCAAACCTCCAACGATCCACCTCCATCCAGCCAACTTGATTTGTTCTAGCGGGTGTGGCATTGAAATTCGAAGTCGGGCACATCTTCGTTTCGTCATTGATGACCAATAGGACACGCTGCCACGACTGAGACGGCTTTCGCAATGGGGCCGTG
>JBCBOT010000668.1:0-1421 GCA_039821165.1 Planctomycetota bacterium
CTCAACGATCGCTTCGCCGATTGGTACTACGTCATTCCCGAGGAGACTTACGCCAAGTTGCGTGTCAGCCGCGATGACCTGTTTGACACCAGCGACGATTCGACTCCAGGTCCGACTGGCATCCCGGGAATGCCGCGACCGGGTCAGGGATTGCCCGGTATGGTTCCGCAGTTCCCGCGTCAGTAGGGGGTCAAGATCGGACGCGTCGAGCGATTGCCACCTTTCGCTCGACGCGTCTCAAATCCTTAGTCGCGTAGAAATTTGACGCTGACGACTTCTGCCGTGGTTCTCGCCGCGGTGAAAACGATGAACCGGTCCTGCTTGGACTCGATCGTTCCGCGGATATTGATTTTGCCCTCTCCGGCGTGCTCAACCTGCAATCCGACATAGCCCAGACGTTCCAGCGAGCGGCTCACACGATCTTCGACTCGCGGACGCTGAATGTCGTCGTTGGTAGCAGCGGCATCGGTGGCAGCGATCATCTTGCTCTCTGGGTTGGGGGCAACTCCGGCGTCGGGTAGAGCAAGCAACACCGTCCCCGTCCGCCAGTTTCCAGAAAGATTCTTGTAGGTTTTCTCCCCACAAAGACGACGCGATCCATCCAGTTACCCAACGGACCGCCTAAATGGCGCCGATCCGCCACCCTCCGAGCGTGAAAATCAACAAACGGCGGTGCTATTCGAAAACGATTCGAATCTCCTTGGCGCCCTTCGGGACGCGAATGACATGGACGTCTGCCGGCACGTTCTCGTCACCGCGTGCCTCGGATTCCGTGTTTTCGTCCGGCTGTTCCATAATGATTCGAAAGACCACCGGATTCTCCGCCGCAACCCGCGAATCGATTTCGGGCAACGAGGTTTCAAGGCGTGTGACTCCCGTTTCGCCGCCGTGAATGTTGACAACCTGTTGGTCGCGGGTGGTGATGATCTTTTCGATCTGGCGGTTTTGCCCGATCACGAGACTCGTGGACGCTGCGTCTCGAGTCGTCGTGATAATGAGATCATCGGCATTGTTGGTCGCGGCGAGCACATTCGAGGCGACTTCTTGATGGAAGTCGCCTCCGAGAATGATGGGTAGATCGAAGCGTTGGCGAATATTGCGGATCAACTGGACGAGCCGTTCGGAGGCTCGTTTGCGGCATCGTCGCCCGATCGCATCGGAGGACGTATTGAGTTGCTGGGCGACCACGATGAACTGGGAGACATCGCCATCGATTTCCGTCACGACGAATTTTGCGACGAGTGGTGGATGAGGAAAGACTCGCCTGCCATCGATTGCCTCGTCGGGTTGGTCCAGCGTCACGTCGAGTCGTTCGGCGCGCGTTGAATCGGTATTGAAGAGCAATGCGAGACACTGCCGTGCATCGATTTCGGTGCTCAAATAGTCGAGGCCGATGGCCTGCGTTTCGGTGACCAGTCGAT
>JBCBOT010000669.1:0-1384 GCA_039821165.1 Planctomycetota bacterium
CAAATGAAACGAGTTTTGCTTTCAGGAGTAATGTCAGGCGCATTATTGATGGGTGGTGCGCTCGCGCAAGAGATCCAGCAGAACGATGAGGAAGAGGTTACTCGCCTCGATCCAATCTCCGTATATGCGACCCGTAACCCTATCGCTGCCTTTGACTATCCAGGGCAGGTGAGTGTGGTCGATCGCGATGTCGTGCTCGACTTCAATCCGTCGACACTACAAGAGATTTTTCAAGCGGTGCCGGGAGCCCAGTTTGACTCCGGCCCACGCCGAACGGGGGACGCGCCGACCATCAGGGGACTGTCCGGCAATGGTGTGCTGATCTTTCTGGATGGGGCACGCCAGAGCTTTGTGTCTGGACATGATGGCCGCTTCTTTATTGATCCTGAACTGGTGCAAGTCGTGGAAGTCGTCCGCGGTCCGACGTCAGCACTTTATGGCTCCGGCGCTCTCGGTGGTGTCATCGCCACACGCACAATCACTGCCAGAGATGTTTTGGCGGAAGGTGAACAATTTGGATTTCGCGTTACGTCTGGATTTCAGTCGGTCAACGATGAGTTCCGTGTTGGCGGTACGGGCGTTTGGCAATCTGCGGATGGCCTGTTCGATGTCGTTGCCAATGTGACCTATAGAGACTCTGGCAACATTGAGCTGGGCAACGACTTTTCACTACCCGCCGATGATGAAATTCTATCGTCCCTGTTAAAAACAACGATCCGGCCAACGGACGATCTGGAGCTCTACGCCTCTTGGTTGCGGTACGGTGGAGACTCTACTGACCCACAAAACCCACAAGGCGTGAACGTCGCCGGGCCGACAAACGAACTGGTTTTTAGAGATGCGGAGAACAACACGCTTCAGGGCGGTTTAAACTGGAACCCCGCAGCGAACGATCTGATTAATTTGAACTTCGTTGGGTACTACGCAGACAACACTGTGGAGGAAGATGAAGTTGAAAATCCTCGGACCACTGATCGATCAGTCGAGACATTCGGATTTACATTAGACAACAGATCAATCTTCACGTTCAACGATGCCACGTCCCTGACATTCACTTATGGCGGTGAGTACTATCAGGACCAGCAAACTGGTTTGGACACAGATACGGTCGACGGCTCTCGCGGGGGCGTACCGGACGCCGAGACAGACTTCTTTGGTGTCTTCCTGCAGGCCGAGCTAGCTCTGACCGATCTTGGGCCTATCCCCGGTGAGCTAAACATCATCCCCGGTATCCGTTGGGACAGTTTCGAAACCTCCGAACCCGGCGGTACATTCGATATTGATGAGGATGAGTTCTCGCCGAAGATCGGCGTGTCTTATAAACCTGTCCCGCAGTTCCTCATCTTCGGAAATTACGCTGAGGGGTTCCGCGCCCCGAGCTTTA
>JBCBOT010000670.1:0-1206 GCA_039821165.1 Planctomycetota bacterium
CCGCAGACCGACATGGCTAGGTAGAGGCCGACCAGAAAGCGTCGTGCGATCTTCTGGTGATTCATCGATTGATTCAGCGCCGAAGAAATGGTGCGGACGTCGTTCCCTATGTAGGCTCTACTGTATCACACCCCAACGCACCAACGCCTGAATGGAGAGCTAAATGAGTCACCGAGTTTTCGCTTTCGTTTTCCTAGCCTCGATCAGTTTCGGTGTAGCGCGGTCCGAGTCCAATTCGAAGTCTGTTGAGAAATTCAGTGCGGCGGTCGTCGACTGGTCTGAGTCGGTTGATCCGATCGATGTAGTTGCCGAATACAGCTCAGAGGAAACCCACGATGGCGCGCTTCACCGAAAGGGTTACTCACGTTTCAGGTTGTATCTATCAGCAAAAGAGCAAGTTCTCGTTTGGGCACACGAGAGAAGTCACGGGATCGAGTTCGGAGTATTCAGCCCGCATTTGGACTCTTCTAAGCAAAAATCGTTCAGTGACGCTGTGACGGCAATGGGCATCCCGAACCCTGAACAATGGGGGCTTCTCTACTGCCCCGACGCGATGCGTGGCACCACTCTAGACGAACTCGTCGGTGGAAACTCTGGCTTGACCGTTCAAGAAGGGCAAGCGATCTTCCTGCGATTCCACCGCCAAGCTCGGACGAGTAGCAATCAGAGGATTAAAATAGCCGAATCATGGCACTGGGATCTCCAAGGTGACCAGCACTATCCGGCCAAACTAACCGCAAGACGGAAAATTGGTGACTCCCCTGAACGCGTTCTATTTGAGCAGTCTGTTGCCTGGGATGAGGTCCGCGGGCATCAGAGGCCACTTGCGATTTCAGGCGTTTCGAAGTTTCTAAAGCCACACCGAAAGAGCGGAAAGCTTCAAAGGGGAGAGTTCGCCTATGAACTCGGGTTGCACTGGCTTGAGTCAACTGAGTCGAGCCTGATGCGGTTCGTCGAGTCTGGGTTTCCAACCGACTTGGATGCAAGGAAGTTCATCGACGACGGGCTAGTTCTCGCCGGACAAAAATAGAAAGTCGGACCGGACGCCTGTAGCGGCGACTCGTTGCGATCCGTTTGCGTTTCTCAATTTGTCTGCGTTTGCGAACGCTCAAACACAAGCTTCTTGCCAGTGTTGATATCAACAACGCTGGCTGTTGAGTCTGACAGTGAAACAATCTTGTACTGCTGGCGGTCAATTCCTGCAAC
>JBCBOT010000671.1:0-1200 GCA_039821165.1 Planctomycetota bacterium
ATCAAGGACGACGTTGATTCGAGGGTTGCCGCCGCCGATTGTGGATACCGCAGCACCTCTCGCACCTCAGTCAATCTTGCAATCAAGTGATTCGCTTCACGGATCGATTCCTCGGTTCCGAGTTCGTGGCCCGCCAAACCTCTGTGCTTTCCAACGGCGATGCAACTACCTGCGAGTCCAGAAAGTAGGACGAGATAATCGTTCGTCACTTCGCCGTTGACCCACCGTCGGGTTGCGGCGGCGCATCCATCGATGATGTTGCGCACGATTTCGTGCTCTCTTAAGTCCTTCTCTGTGTATTCGTCCTGTGTCATCTTCGTGCTCCTTTCGTTTAACTCCTCTCATCGTATCACGTTACTTCGCGAAAATGCAAAAAGTTGCGCGTGACAAACGGGATCCACCAAGCGTGTGCCGGAGTGGTCTTCAACGCCGCGAGTCACACCTCGTCTCGTAGATACACATTGGGAAGCCTAACGGGTACGGATCGCTAGACATCATGTTTTTGGAACAGTAGATCGAGAGCTTCGTCGATGAGCTCAGGGCCGCTCTTGTGGCCTCTTCCGGCCGCCTTTTGCTTTGCAACGAGCAGGTGCCACTTGGCGGCACGCCCCTCCTCCACTTGAAACGCTTTGTTGATGCGTTTCACTTCGATTTTTGGTCCGCCGGAAGCGGATGGATTCACGCCTGTTAGCGTGAGTGCTTGCTCCTCGGCCCGAGTCGCTTCTTCGGAGAACCAGTCCGGTGTGTCTTGCCGCTCGGTCATGCCGTACCTCGTTCATTGACTCGTGTCTGATGGTGCAGGTTCAACACGGCGCTCAAGATCGACTCGAACTCGGCACGCCTTTCATCGACTTTGTAGGCACCATCGAGGCGATGGTCGAAGATCGACAACCATTGCTCCGCCGCGCGGCCGTAGACACCGGATGACCGAAGCTCGAAGGCCCCTACTCTTCGCATCGCCTGCACGGCGCGCGTGTGGCTTGGGCGGTGCCCCTGCGCATCGGTGATCACGGGAATCACGCTCTTCCCCGACGGACGCAAGAGCGACAGTGCATCTTGGTAGGTCGCGATGTCCGAGCGATCAGGCTTGGTCGGCATGATCACGATCGGTGCCGGCGGGGTTTTCCAGTCGCGGGCTCCGTGGTCAATGATCACAAGATGTGCATCGGGTTTGGTCGACGGGAGTTGTTCGACGACATC
>JBCBOT010000672.1:0-1130 GCA_039821165.1 Planctomycetota bacterium
CCTCGAGCACCAGCACCGAATCTCCCTTGTTTAACTTGGCCGCCAAGTGCTCGCCGACTTTCTTAGCGCCCGCCCTGTTGTCGGGTCCAACGAAGGGAATCGTGATTCCTTCTTGATCCAGAACCTCCGCGTCCAAACGGTTATCGATGTTGACGACGATCACACCCGCTTTCTGAGCTTTGCGGAGCGCCGGCACCAACGCTTTGGAATCCGCAGGGGCGATCACGATTGCGTCGATGCCACTGGCGACCATTTCATCCACCAACGCGACTTGGCGACTCAGATCACGCTCGTCTTTGATCCCATTGACGATCAAGTCGTAGTCGCTGGCGTTTTCGCTCTGATGGGTCTTGGCACCTTCTGCCATTGTTGAAAAGAACTCGTTGGCCAACGATTGCATAATGAGTGCCACGCGCGGCTTGCCGTCAGCTCCATCACTAGAGGCCGTTGAGTCGGCACTCGGGGTCTGGGATGAATTGCAGCCGATCGCGAGAGCCGCAACGAGCAGCAAAGAGAAGGTTCGTACCACGTCGTCTCTCCGATTCGATCTCTATTTTTGGGGTCGCTTGAGCCCAGTCACGATCACTGAACTCCACGCATCGTTCGCTTATTCGGGTCGCGAGACCAAGGTCGGGGGCTGGCTCGAGAGCTGCACCAACGCTTCCATCGTTCGAGGCTTCATTTCGTCGGTCACGATCAAGTATTTATCCCGTCCATTTGACTCGGCGGTAAACGTTGTCAAGCCGTCGTCGGCGACAGCGACGTTACCAGCAGGCGATAGCTTGAAATAACCTTGCCCGGGACGCACCGCGTGAAGCACCGAAGTCAGATCCCATGTCGGGCGATCGTGCGGAGGCGGATTGTAGAGGATGTATGCCTCGGCAAGTGGATGGTGTTCGACGTAGCGGTAGTCACGAAGAATGCTCTGGTGCGGATAAGTCAGTGACTTGCCGATCTCGAAACCGCTCCACACGATCGGGGTCGGCCAATCGGCGACCAGTTTCTTGGCCGAGGGAATGTCTTTGATGACGTTGTATTCTCGATGATCGTAGAGGTTGCCTTCGGCGTTTCGGATTTGTGTGAAGGCACCGGCCATGATCGACAAGAGCCGAGCCTTCTTGCGGACAAGT
>JBCBOT010000673.1:0-1130 GCA_039821165.1 Planctomycetota bacterium
CTGAAAGTGACTAGCTTTCAGTTAACCTATTCGTAGGGCAACAACCAGTGATTTGGATCCCCGCGGTGCCGCCCAAGCCGCTCACGTTAGGCGGACTAATCGAATCGTGGGCGAACCGTCACCAGAGATTCTCGCCGAGATTCGCGGGTTCTTCCACGCCTTCGAGTGGGTCAACTCTAAGGGCCTGCAAGACAATTGATTACCGAATCTTGCAACGTTTGTTTGGTAGTATTGCGTAGTTCCATTCCCCATGGAACTCATGGCGTTTGATCACGACTTCCGAAAGCTGTTCGTCGCTAACTTGCTTCCGCTTTTCATATTCGGATTCGTCAAGCCATGCGTGAACCTCAAGGCCTTCTTCGGTCCGCGTCGCGCTGATCAGATTGACAACCACCTCATGGCTTTCCAGCGGAACTCCTTGCCAGTTGCGGGTAATGTGGCAAAACAAACGATGCTCGATTTTGTTCCATTTGCTCGTCCCAGGTGGGTAGTGGCAAAGCTCAATCTTCAGACCAGTTTCGTTGGCAAACTTCTGAAGTGCCCAACGCCACAATCGGGTTCTCGGACTATTGCTCCCACCACAGTCTGCCGTGATCAAGATTCGCTTCGCGTTAGCGTATCGCTTGCGGCCCATCTTTTTCCACCAACGACGGATCGCCGCGATGGCAAACTCCGCCGTATCGTGACTGATCCCAACCAACACGCCAGCTTCGTTGTGCGTGACATCGTAGACCCCGTAAGGAATCACTTTGCCCAGTTCCTTGTCCGGAAAGTCGTGCGTCTTCACACGGACCGGGTCACCCGACTTGCGATACGTCTGTCCCGCATTTTTCATCAATCCCAGCGGTTCTTTCTTTTTTGTATCGACCGAAATAACGGGCTGGCCGGTTCGCTGATAAGCTCGGACGCGATCAGAGATGTGCTGAAACTGACCGTCGCGGTCGGGATGCTGCTTCCCCTCGATCGTCTTCCGATTCCCCTGCAAACTGTATCCCGCCGACCGCAGAAGTTCGCCGACTTTGGTGCTACTGATCTGGTAACCCTGCCGATTCAATTCCTTGGCGAGCGTTCGGGTAGTCTTGCAGGTCCACCGCAGCGGAGTCCTCGGGTCTCCACGAGTCGTTCCGTCG
>JBCBOT010000674.1:0-1070 GCA_039821165.1 Planctomycetota bacterium
AATTCGGCTCGAGTTGTCCCGGATTCCGAGTTGGCCGAGCGTCGTGTAGCCCTTCAAGCAACCGAAGATGACGAGCGGGCCGCATCTCCGGCAATCTCTCGACTCGGCCAAGAGATTCAAGATATCGAAACGCCGCTGGAGCGATTCCGGCGGCGGTTAGACGATGCCGGCTTTTTGCTCAGTCGTGGTCAGATTGACCAAGACCAATTCAACCGATTTCGTGAGCAAGAGCAGAACACGCTTCGTCAAAGCGATCCGCTCGCCCAAGCAAGACAGGGATTGCTACAGCAGATCCGCTCGCCACTCGAATCTTTTCGTGAATCCGTTCGAGAAGCGGGGCGAGTATTTGGACGCGAGCCAGTCTTGTATCGGCGCGCCATTGAATCGGCGATGGCAAGCTTTCGAGCCAACAACCAGGCATTCCAAGTCGCTCAGTCTCTAAGGACGCCGGGAGAGCTTCTTCGTGACTCTGTGGCAGAAGCTCGAAAGCTGTTTGCCAATGACACGGAGAACATGTCTCGAGCGATTGCTGATGCCCGAGAGCGATTTCGAGCAACAGACCCGATTCAGTCGGTTGTTGAACGATTCCGGACCGTGCGTGAGCAGATCGCCGCGGAGTATCAAGAGCTTGCCGCCGTGCTGAAGAATGCACCAGCGGAGCTACGTCGAGTCATCTTCGAACGGTTTAAAGAAGAGGCCCAAGAACGAATCGCGACAGACAACCCAAACACACCAGTTCTGGGCCGCATCCAAGAGGCAATCAAGACGGATGCTGAGCGCGTGGCGGGCGAGATATCCGAGGCGTTCCAGCTAGTCGGGAAAGGCCTCTCACTGGACGACTTTCGGGCGTTCCAACGACAAGCCATTCATGCGTTTGTCGACCGTCCAGAGAACCCCGGACCCCAGCTTACAAGCCTTGCGACTCAAAGCGCGGCGATTGCTTCAAACATCGGGTCATTCGCACCATCGCAGCGTCCCGACAAACAACTCTTGGAATCGCAGGAACGGCAAGAAGAACTTCAGGAAGCCATGGTTGAGGAGATGCGGAAGATTCGCCGCAAAGGATTGGT
>JBCBOT010000675.1:0-1050 GCA_039821165.1 Planctomycetota bacterium
CATTGATATCGATGGCTGATCGACCAAGTGGAGTGTTCTACACAGTGAAACAGATTGCGGAGAAGCTGCAGATTAGCTTGAGTATGGTCTACGGGCTTCTCGCTCGTGGAGAGCTTGCCTGCCATGAGTTCGGCAACTGTAAACGGATCAGCGAGGGAGACCTGGAGAGCTTTCTATCCAGTCGTCGAAACGACGGGCCGAAGCGCCCATCGCCGCGTGGGAAACATTTTTAGGTCTAACAACGGAGGGTAAGCCAATGCCTTGGACATCATGGCTATTGCTCCCGATCGGTACATCCGCCGATGCGTTTGCGATTGCCGCGACGCTTTCTGTAGCGTTTGGAGGGAAGAAAGAAGTGACCGCGACGTGCGTTGGGTTTGGAATGGCGGCGTTCGCGATGACCTTCGTGGGGGCAGGGGCTTCTGAAATGGTGACTTGCGGGCGGATTGAAACTAGCCGGCTCCTCAGCGTACTGATTCTGATCGTGCTGGGTTTGCGTGGACTAAGAAGCGGCCTCACATCAGACGGCAAGACGAACAATCAAAAATGCCCTAACGCGATCGCCGCCGCCATTCTCGCATCCAGTATTGACTGCTCGGTTGTTGGAGCAGGGGTCAGTAGCGAGCTCGGACTCGTTCTCGGGAATGCGTTGCTCCTCGGAACTGCCGCTGCTCTGGCCAGTGCGATGGGAGCTTGGGTGGGAGTCCGAGCTTCGTCAAAGCTCACTGAGAAAACCGAATGCGTGGGTGGTGTGTCCTTGATCGCATTTGCATTGCTGACGCTTATCCTGACGCCATAGCCGGTCACTGCCGGCGATGTCCTTATCAGCAGAATGATCTCCGACTACTTCTGAGCCTGTTTTTCTCCATTTTTGGGTTTGTCTTTGGTTTCTGGTTGAGGTTCGTGGTTTCCGCCGCCGTTGGTCATGACCTGCTCCTGGGTATTTGGGCTCGCCTAGTGTAGACGATCGTCTGTCACTTTATCCTCTGTAGAAGGATCGAATGCAAGTGCTCATTTTTTGTAAATGGATGCACTTGAAGTTCGATTTGG
>JBCBOT010000676.1:0-890 GCA_039821165.1 Planctomycetota bacterium
CCGAACTGCTTGCTGCTCGGTGATCGTCACTTTGGCGTCGCGCCGATCATCTGTCGGCTCATCGACGACAAGGTTCCGTTCCTGATCCGCGTCAAAAAAGGCCACATTTTCCGTGTCGAAGAGCGATTGGCTGATGGTTCTTATCTTTCGACGATTTACCTCGGCAAAAACGATCGCGTCTGTAAGCGGCCGGGCAAACGCGTTCGAGTGATTCGCTACACGCTCGACGACCCTGCTCGCTGCGGCCATGGCGAAGAGCATGTCTTGGTCACTTCACTGTTGTGTCCGAAGCAATGTCCGGCCAAGGAACTGATCTGTCTGTATCACGAGCGATGGGAAGAAGAAATCGCTTTTGGCGAAATGAAACAAACGCTTCACGGGGGCCGCGTGCTTCGCAGTCAGTCGCCCGAGATGATTCGGCAGGAGGTATGGGGACTGCTGCTGGCTCATTTTGTGATTCGCAAGCTTGCCTATCAAGCGGCGATCAAAAACAAGGTGGAGCCCTCCCGGATCAGCTTCACGGCAACGGTCAACATCATCCATTTGCAACTGGCCGAGGCGCCACCGGGTCGAGGCCTACGAAGTCGATTGATGAAACAGTGGTTAGCCGTCACGATTGAAGCGATCCGTCTGGAGGTCCTGCCGCCGAGGCGAGCGCGGATCAACCCACGGGTGGTTAAGAAAAGAAGCGTTGCTTGCCCTACAAAGTACGACCACCATCGTAAACCACCACGCCCCCACCCCGATTTCGCTGAGACAATCAAGATCCCGATTTGACGGTATTGGGCTAGCGCCCTGCCGCTTACCGGACCGCCACTCACCACTCACCACTCACCACTCACCACTCACCACTCACCACTCACCACTCACCACTCACCACTCACCACTCA
>JBCBOT010000677.1:0-847 GCA_039821165.1 Planctomycetota bacterium
GTCGAAACGTCGACTAGTATGTCTTGCAACTGCACATCCGATTCCGACAGCTCGAGCAGGTCCATCAGCTGAAGGAAATGCGTCGACGAAATGATCGACGCGGCGCGAACTTCAATAAGCCCAATCGCCGACAACCCCGTAAGAGGGGGGAGGCGAAGGATGCGGATCGCAAAAGCGACGGCGACGATAAGGACGCCGACCAACCGCAGGAGGGCAAGAAGAATCGCAACAGGAATCGCCGACGCGGTCGACGAGGCAAAAATGGCGACGACAATAAGTCCGACGCCGATGCCAAAGGAAAGTCCGACCCGCCGAAGAAAGGCGATAGACCTCCCGGTAAAAATCCTTTCCACCAACCCGTTGCGGACGACAAGAAGCAGGCGAAAGCAGTGAACATCGCCGAAGCGACAGATCATCGCTCCCTCCCGCGGAACCGTCCCCTCGATGTCGGCACCGACGTCGACGGTGAGCATCGGGATATTTTCGAGTCTTTTCCCGACACATCGCTTTTTGGAAATATCAGCGATCAACGTCGGGTCCTCATGGGTAAAACCAGGGAAAAGAAGACCAATCGGAGTAAGCAGTCCGCCGAAGCCGAGCGCATCGCGCGAATCTATAATCGCGACAAGGAAAAACTGCAAGGTTTCATCGCGAAAATGGTAGCGGGTGTCGGGCCCGACGAATATAAGTCCATGGCCCAAGAAATCGATCCCGATGGATTATTCTTCGGGACTCACCCTGACTACCACCCGTCCTGGCGAGTGCCCGCAAGCAGAGGCACATACCAGAACTACACAGATAAAGCATCTCTCTTCAGAGAGATCGCCGGCAGACGATGGCACTACAT
>JBCBOT010000678.1:0-755 GCA_039821165.1 Planctomycetota bacterium
GCCGGCAGCAGAGCGAGCTCGTGAACGCGCAGTGGTCGATCTCGCGGAGGCCGGGGGCGCCGACGCTCGAGGCCGGGCACGCGTACTGCGGGTAGAACCAGCGGTCCTCGGCGTCGTCGTCCAGCGCGCCGTTTTCGGTGGCGGTGGTGGCGCGCCGCGCCCGGAGGTCCGCGAAGCGCACCGCTTCCTCCTCGGCGCGCCTCCTTCTCCGCCGACGGCGAGTGTTGCCGGCCCGTCGCACGAACCGCGAGCTCGGAGGATCAGCGTCGCGCTCGCCGCCGCGAAGATTGCGCCGTGCAGGAACACGAACGTCGTCCGCCGTGCTGCGAGCGTCGCGCCCGGGTCCACGGCCGCGCAGCCGCCGCCCTCCGGATCATCACGTCGAGTCGTCCGCGGTCTCGTTGCGCTGTTCAAGGCGTCGACGACGCCAAACGACAACTTCTCCATCGCTTTCTCGCGCGCACAGGCGCCGCAGCTTCTACACCGCGCGCCGCAACGATCAGCGCCACGCCCGCCACGCCGAGGGGTCCGCACCGCTTCCTCGGCCGCGGCACGTAGGCCAAGCGCCGGCGCGACGACGAAGCGGCTTCTTCGCGCCCGTGCGTGCTCGCCAGCGCGCACACACACGGCCAGCGCGACCGCAGCACAAGCGCCGCGCGCTTTGCTGGCCTATCTTATGGACCGCTATGCCTAGGATTGCTGTTCCCATCGCTGATGTTTGGCTGGACGCACAGCGTAGTCAACTGGCGCGCCAG
>JBCBOT010000679.1:0-742 GCA_039821165.1 Planctomycetota bacterium
ACAAAGCTCGCGGTATGGGCCGTGGTCGTGATGATGCGCATCGTAAATCTCGGGGAAGCGGCGCCGTCGTTCTCGTACCACGCAACCGTGTCGTCGTTAAGGTACGCCGAGAGAACGTCGACGTCTTGGTCGCCGTCCAAGTCGGCACTTGCGACTGAAACGGCACTACGGTAACTCCCAAAGTTGGAGATCACCTGCTGCGTCGTGAAAGTCGGCGAAGTGGCGCCGTCGTTCTCGTACCACGCGACCATGTTGTCAAACACCGAGATCGAGAGCACGTCGAGGTCGTCGTCGCCGTCCAGGTCCGCACTTGCGACCGATCTTGCGGCAAGGGCCTCGTCCGTGATGACGTGCTTCGTGAAGGTCGGCGAAGCGGCGCCGTCGTTCTCGTACCACGCGACCGTGTCGTCTTCCCGGGAGGCCGAGAGCACGTCGAGGTCTTGGTCGCCGTCCAGGTCGGCGCTTGTGGCCCATTCCGCCCTCTGTGTTGTGACCGAAATGTCGTTTCTCGGGAATGTGGGGGGAGCGGCGCCGTCGTTCTCGTACCACGCGACCGTGTTGTCCCTCAGGGAGGCCACGAGCACGTCGAGATCTTCGTCGCCGTCTAGGTCGGCACTCGCTACATGGTGTGGATTGTCGTGTTTAGTCGTGATGACGTGCTCCTCGAAGGTCGGGGAAGCAGCGCCGTCGTTCTCGTACCACGCGACGATGTCGTCACGCCATGACGCCGACATCACGTCGA
>JBCBOT010000680.1:0-726 GCA_039821165.1 Planctomycetota bacterium
GTCTGGACGCACTCCGGGAACGTTTTGGGAAATTTGGTCTTGAGCTTCATTCCGAGAAGACTCGCTTGATCGAGTTCGGTCGTTACGCGATCGAGCGACGATCTGAGCGTGGAGAAGGTCGACCGAAAACGTTCGACTTTCTCGGCTTCACGCATCGCTGTGATACCAGCCCGAAGAACAGCTGGTTCATGATTCGCCGCGAGACGATTGCGAGCCGGATGGCTCGCACGCTTTCGGCCATCAAGGCGGAGCTTCATCGTCGGCGCCACCAACCAATCGGCGTGCAAGGCCGCTGGCTGGGCAGCGTGGTCCGTGGTTGGATGGCTTACTACGCCGTTCCTGGCAATGTGAGCCGTCTTCGTCGATTTCGTGACGAGGTCAGCCGTCTATGGTTGCGTGCGCTACGGCGACGTAGCCAACGCCATCGCTGGCCCTGGCCGCGAATGAAACGGCTGCTGCGGATCTACTTACCTCCCGCCAAGGTACGCCACCCGTATCCAGATCAACGATTTCGCGCCCGAATTAAGGCAGGAGCCGTATGAGACAACACTCAAGTACGGATCTGTGCGGGGGGCGGTCGGCAACGGCCGTCCCTACCGCGACGGAGTCGCTCGATTGCTCTCCCCGGTTCTTTTGCGGACGAACGCCGCAAAAGAACCGACCCTCCCATTCGTTTTGTCTTTGATGCCGTTGGCATCAAAGACAAAACGAGGGAGGGTGAATTCA
>JBCBOT010000681.1:0-691 GCA_039821165.1 Planctomycetota bacterium
CCAGACCTGGCGGCTCGCTGGTAGTGGCCGCGCGACGTTCATCTTCGGTCTTTCTGCTGCGCGACTCGACTGCCAGCGGGTCCTTCGTTCCTTGCTCGTGGTGCCGTACGATCGCCGACGACTCGGCGAGCCAAAGGGCAGAGCGGGCTGGACAGCGCGCCGACAGAAACCCGCGAATCGCTGGTGGAACGGCCGCGCGACGTCGATCGTCGACACTCTGCTGCCAAGGGGTTGCGGCCGTGGACTTTTCGCTTTCGGGGCGCCGCACGGCCGCCGAATTGGTGGTGAGTAGCAGCACGGGAGTGACCTCGAGCTCTGCACGAAGGGATTCACGGCGGCATCGAAGACCATCGCGAGCTGCATTCCCGCTGAACGCGGTCGCCAGCAGTGTGTCGCGAAATCAGCGCACAATCACCGCAGGACGCGACTGATGCTCCTCTCAGACTCCCGAAGTGCCCATGCAGTGAAACAACGCAAAAGGAACGAAGACTCTCGACGCGGATTGACCCGATCGCCGCCTCCGACAGCCATGCTCGTTTCTGCGGTCGCTTCTGCGTCGATGGGCGACGTCTCCGGGAAGAACCCGCTCTTGGATAGACTCGAAAACAGTCGGTGACAATCCGGCGAGAAATGGACGCAGAATCGTCGTAGGACTGTAGGACTTGATGGCCGCATTCTCAGACCTCAAAAC
>JBCBOT010000682.1:0-665 GCA_039821165.1 Planctomycetota bacterium
CCAACAACTATCTTGGCTTGGCCGACAACCCCGCGCTGACGCGTGCCGCGCAGCAGGCGATGGACAGCAACGGCTTTGGCATGGCGTCGGTTCGGTTCATCTGTGGCACGCAGGATCTGCACCGCGATCTGGAACGACGGCTGGCCGCCTTTCTCGACAAGGATGACGCCATCCTGTTCGCGGCGTGCTTCGATGCCAATGGCGGGCTCTTCGAGCCACTGCTCGGGCCCGAGGATGCCATTGTCTCGGATGCGCTCAACCATGCGTCGATCATCGATGGCATCCGGCTTTGCAAGGCCAAGCGGTATCGCTACGCCAATTCGGACATGGACGATCTTGAGGCGCAATTGAAAGCAGCGCGCGCGGCTGGTGCACGCCACATCATGATCGCCACCGACGGCGTGTTTTCCATGGACGGCTACCTGGCCAAACTGCCCGAAATCACCGCGCTGGCACAGCGCTATGACGCGCTGGTCATGGTCGACGATTGCCATGCCACAGGTTTCATGGGCCCAAAGGGCGAAGGGACGCCCGCGCATTTTGATGTCGATGTGGATATCCTGACAGGTACGTTGGGCAAGGCGTTGGGCGGCGCCATCGGCGGCTATATCGCGGGTCCGCAACCCGTGATCGACCTGCTGCGCCAGATCTTTGGCCTCGATGGC
>JBCBOT010000683.1:0-655 GCA_039821165.1 Planctomycetota bacterium
CATTCGAGGAGGCCGAGAGCACGTCGAGGTCTTGGTCGCCGTCCAGGTCGGCACTCGCGACTGAGACGGCGCCGTCGGCCGTCGTCGTGATGACGTGCGTCGTGAAGGTCGGCGAAGGAGCGCCGTCGTTCTCGTACCACGCGACCGTGTCGTCAAACTCGGAGGCCGAGAGCACGTCCAGGTCCTGGTCGCCGTCCAGGTCGGCAGTCGCGACAGACCACGCGCCATCGGCCGTCGTCGTGATGATGCGCTTCGTGAAGGTCGGCGAAGCGGCGCCGTCGTTCTCGTACCACGCGACCGTGTCGTCAAGCCATGAGGCCGAGAGCACGTCGAGGTCTTGGTCGCCGTCCAGGTCGGCGGTCGCGACCGCACTGGCGTCATCGGCCGACGTCGTGATGACGCGCATCGTGAAGGTCGGCGAAGGGGCGCCGTCGTTCTCGTACCACGCGACCGTGTCGCCCGAGAGCACGTCGAGGTCTTGGTCGCCGTCGAGATCGGCAATCGCGACCGAATCGGCGCCAACGGCCGTCGTCGTGACGACGCGCTTCGTAAAGGTCGGATCAGTGGCGCCGTCGTTCTCGTACCACGCGACCGTCTCGTCCTCCCACGAGGCCGAGAGCACGTCGAGGTCTTGGTCGCCGTCCAAGTCGGCACT
>JBCBOT010000684.1:0-635 GCA_039821165.1 Planctomycetota bacterium
GTGCAACCCCACGGGGCCCAGGCGATTGGAGCGGTTCACATGGTCACCCGGGCTGAGCCTGGGTCACCGCACACTGGTGAAAGCGAGTCACTTTCAGTTAACCTCTAACAAGGGCAACAACTAGTGATTTGGATCCCCGCGGTGCCGCCCAAGCCGCTAACGTTAGACGACCTCAGTAAATCCAATGGATCGCGTATCCGGCCAGAATGGACGCAACGAATCGCAGATCGAATTCGTCTCGGATGACTGTGCAAACCATGATTCGCCAGCCTCATTCTATGCCGCCGTCATCCGCCTCCTGTGGACTGGCTGGGATTCCGATGCCAACACCGACATATACATTCGTAACGCAGTGCAGACTTCGCGATCACTCGCTGACCTGCAACGAAAGGTCACCGAGAATCTAGGCATTACTCCAATCACTGACTTCACTCCCGCAATGGACGCCCCAGTGGACATCCACTCGTTTCGCGACGACTGGAACGTTCAAGAGTTTGTGTGGGTGTCAGGCGGTCGCTATCACTTCATGGGATGGGACACCGCTGCGTAGCGCAGCGGTCGTCTAACATCGTTTTTACGCTAGGCCTTCGGCGCAGCGCCCAGGCGATTGGAGCGGTTCACATGGTCACCCGGGC
>JBCBOT010000685.1:0-630 GCA_039821165.1 Planctomycetota bacterium
CTAATCAACAAAAAAACCTCCTTCCGGTCCTTGCCATCTCTTGGGCACATAGTCGGAAGGTTTTTACGACACCGCCCTAAACGAAGCGAACAGTGTCTGAACTACGAACGATTCTACCAAGGCCATGGCCCGTTGCCAAAGAGCCAAGGTGTGCCGCAGGCTAGCGTAAATACCATGTTGTGCGGCGTTTGCTAGGCGATCCAGCTTCCAACAGTTTTGAGTTGCAGGTCGCGGCCACAATCGGGACACGGGTAGTCCGTTGTGGACGACTCGTCGCTGGAAGGCGTAAGCAGTGGGCCGTGCTGTACGCGGACAGCCTCATGCTCGTCGTTAAATCAATCGTCAATTTCCGAGTCATCATCCGCCGTGTCAAGTTCGTGGGGCAAGCAAGCCGAATGTGTCAGGATTTCGCGTTTAACGACATCGAAGGTGGCGACAATGACGGTGTAGCCATTGAGCGACGATTCGTGGGCGAGAAGCGAGCCAACGTGGACACGGTTTGAGCGGAAGCCGCACGGGCAGTGGAGAAAGATGAACTGTCCCATTCCCATTTGATGAGTCCGCACAACGTTAGCGGCTTGGGCGGCACCGCGGGGATCCAAATCACTAGCTGTTGCCCTGATTAGAGCT
>JBCBOT010000686.1:0-625 GCA_039821165.1 Planctomycetota bacterium
CAACGACCGGCGAATTTGCGTTAAGGCGGTGTGGTCGGCGTGTGATCCCTACCGTTACCGGCGGAGGCAGCCAAGTGTGCGTATCTAATCTGCGCTCCGTGTTCAGGTCGATCGCAAGCGAGTTGTAGTGATGTCCAATCGTGTTGCTGTGCCGAATGCTGAAATCGAGATCACAACCGACGAAACGTCGAAACCCGCGTTTGAACCTGTCCGTTATTTAGCGTGACGCGAATCATTTTTTCATTGCGGAATCCAGGCTGTGTGCGTTGATTGCCGAACCTGTGCCATGCGCGATGGAAGCTCTGTTCAAATCACGTACAATGCCGTCCGAACTCACGCCCGTGAATCATCCGCTCGGTAACAACCGGATGCACGACGAACGGCGGTGGTTGGTCGAGGCGGTTTGGTTCGTTTGATGCCGCCGTCGCGTGATCCTTACCGTTACCCAGCACGCCACCGATTCCGGAACAGATCGTGACTTGGTTCGAGTCCACACAGTTTTCAACTGATGGCCTGTTTGTACCGACTGGCTTCGAGAAACGGCTCGCGATACACCGAACTCCTCACGACTCTTCCTTCGTGCTTGGAGTTCTTGACGGGATTTCGGCTCCTCTCCCATTTCGCG
>JBCBOT010000687.1:0-612 GCA_039821165.1 Planctomycetota bacterium
CACTTTAAGGGGCAACAACCAATGATTTGGATCCTCGCGGTGCCGCCCAAGCCGCTAACGTTATGTGACTGCCCCAATGACTACCGCGATGGTGACATCAATCCTTGATGGCATCGAACTCGATCACGACGACTACTCTGATGTCACGGAGCATGCAGTTCGTGACTTGATCGCGCAATACGATGGTGTTGGAATCTCCAAGCTCATTCTCGATGCGACCGATGTCGACACCGATCCTGCACGCGTGGCCCGTCTGTTTGACATTTCGATCTGGTTTCCCGGCATCGACATTCTCGACTTCGCCACGGAATTGCGCCGACGACTCGACGCTGATGACGACCGGACGTTGCAATACGTGTCTCTAATGGATGCGTGCGTTCCTGACGCGGATGATCCGCTCTGCTGGATGATTCAAACTTTTCCTGAGCTTGCAGGTCTAGCGTAGCGCACCGGTCACATAACAGGGTTTTACGCAGGGGCCTTCGGCACACCTTCCCCGTTTGGCGACGCGGGCTGGCCTTGGTACAGCCCTCCGTTGCAACGGGCATCCATGCCCTTTGCGACGTTAGCGGCTTCGACGGCACAGCGGGCACTGACCGCACCGATGGATGA
>JBCBOT010000688.1:0-607 GCA_039821165.1 Planctomycetota bacterium
GGACACCAAACCTGGCGCGAATGAGTCCCAGGAGGTCACAATGATGACCCATCAACTTCGTTTGCTCGAACAGCAGGTTCTGCGCTTACAAGAACAACTCGCGCAATGCAGCGTCGTCGCGTCCCAGGAAGCTACTGGAACCGCGACATCGACACCAACATCTCAGTTTGGCGCCAATTTTGGCGTCGCGAATTCTTCCACTTCGCTATCCGGAGCTACACCCCCAGACGCAACGCTGGCGAGCGTGTACTTCGCAGGACGCCCGAGGCGACAAATAGATGTCGCCTACGAGGAGCGAAAAGAGCGATGGATGATCGCGAATTCCGCGACCGCGGAATCGCAATATTTGGAGAAGTTGGCGATGACATCGAAACCCGATCTCATCACGTTCTCAGGCCACGATAACGACTGGCCGGAGTTTAAGACGCAATTTCGCGCAATGCTGCATGCCGCGCGCCTCGACGACATCGCCGTCGCGAAATGGATTATCGCTTGAATAGCGTTATCTATACCAGAGTTCTTGCGGCGGTATCCGGAACATCGGCGCCGACCACATCGAAGCCAAAGTCGCTTTCGGTGATGGACCTAGCGCATGGGCCGTGCTTTG
>JBCBOT010000689.1:0-598 GCA_039821165.1 Planctomycetota bacterium
GCCGATACGGGGCTGGAGTTGAAGACCCTTCTCAAGGCGTGAGGATTATCGGCGGCAGCTTTCGCGGTCGCCGCTTGGCCACCGTCGGCAAAGGGGATGCGGCCGCCCATTTGCGCCCAACGTCCGACCGCGTGCGCGAGAGCCTGTTCAATATCATTGAAAGCAACCACGCCGATGCGCTTGATGGGGCTATCGTGCTTGATGTCTTCGCAGGCACCGGTGCCTTGGGGCTGGAGGCGCTGTCGCGGGGAGCCGCGTCGGTTGTGCTGGTTGAAAAGGGGCGCGTGGGTCAACGGCTGATTTCGGAGAACATCGGCAAGATGGGCGCCGAAGAGGCGACGCTGCTGCGTGCCGACGCCACCCGGTTGGGCGCGTGCCCCGATGCACCCTTTGACCTCGTTTTTCTCGACCCTCCTTATGGTCAGGGCCTTGGGCCTCGGGCCCTTGGGTCGGCACGAGACTGGATTGCGCCGGGTGCTGTCGTCGTGTGGGAGGAGGAGGCGTTTCAACCCGCGCCGGACGGCTACGCCATGCTGGACCAACGACAGTTCGGCGGGGTGCACGTGACGATGCTGGAGCGGGTGGAATAGCCCCGAAA
>JBCBOT010000690.1:0-587 GCA_039821165.1 Planctomycetota bacterium
CTCATGCCGTTGCAGTGGGGGACCTGGTAGAACCGGTTCTTGGCGGTGACAGGCCCGATCTTCACCGGCTCGAACAGGATATCGTAGCGCGGTTCGCGCGTGGTGTTGGCAGCCACTTTGTCGTGCCGTGTCATTCCGTAGCGCCCCCGATGGGACCGCGCTTCGGCCCGCAGCTGTTGCAGTGCCGGTCGATGGTGGCGGCGACGGCGCGTGCTGTCGCCTCGCCGCTCAGCCAGGCGCCCGAGCAGAGCGACATGAAGCCGCCGCCCACCGCTTCGCCAGCGAAGAAGATGCGCCCGCCGACCGGGGCGGCCAACCTGGCCCGTGCCGCGAAGTGACCGGGTTCGGCGGCCGTGTAGGCGCCCAGCGTGTGCGGGTTCGTTGCCCAGTCGGTCATCAGCCCGCCGGTGAGATGCTTGCGCACGTCCGAGCCCAGCATGCTCACGAGCTCGCCGGTGGCAAACTCGATGGCGGCGTCCGCGCCCGCGCGCGAAAGCTCCCAGCCGAAAGCGCCGCCCACGAAGCCGACGAGAAGCGGCTGGCCGAAGGGGCGCGTGAGGAAGAAGGCGGCCTCGGCCGGCATGTCG
>JBCBOT010000691.1:0-574 GCA_039821165.1 Planctomycetota bacterium
CCAATCGATCGTCCAAGAGCTGATCGTGTCATCACCGGGATCATTGCCCGCGAACAGGCTCAGCGTGAACGGAGAGCCTTCACTCACGGCGTCTGCACCACCGATCGTGCGTTCCGGTTCCACGTTCACAACCGTGACCGCGTGATCGTTGGCGGCATAAGTGCCGTCTTCGTCGGTCACCGTCGCGGTGATCAGAAACGTGTTCGGACCGTCGCTGTAGGTGTGAACGACCGAGTCCGGATTACCGGTCACCGTTTCAACCGTCCCATCGCCCCAATCAATCGTCCAAGAACTGATCGTGTCCTCACCGGGATCGTTGCCCGCGAACAGGTTCAGAGTGAACGGAGAACCTTCATTCACCGAGTTCGCACCGCCGATCGTGCGCTCCGGTTCCACGTTCACAACCGTGACCGCGTGGTCATTGGCGGAATACGTCCCGTCTTCATCGGTGACCGTTGCGCTAATGACGAACGCACTGGGACCATCGGGGTACGTGTGTGTCGCGGTGTCCGGGTTACCGTTGATCGTTTCGACCGTCCCGTCGCCCCAATCGATCGTCCACGAACTGATCGTG
>JBCBOT010000692.1:0-569 GCA_039821165.1 Planctomycetota bacterium
GGTCAGGCCTCGCCCGCGATGTGGCCAGTATTGCCACAGATCAGGACGTGAGTGACATCCAGGAGGCACTCGTTCAGGGTGGGTACGCATAATATCTACCGAAGCCTTAATTGCCGTTAGGGGACTCCGCAGCTCGTGAGAAGCATCAGCAGTAAACTGCTTGAGCTGAAGAAAGCTCGCCTCAATCGGTTCGATCGCCTTTCTCGTCAGCCAAAAACCACCTAAGCCAATGAGGATCAAAGTTAGCATTCCGCCAATAATCAAGATCCAAAATAGTTCTGATTCAGCAGCCTCAATTTCCTCATTCGACTGGGTAGCGCGAATAAAACCAACTAAGGTAGGAGGACCCAACTCACCGTTACGACGAATGAACATTGATAGAGTGTGAGTCCGAAATACTTCTCTTGTCTCGGGATTTTCAATAAAAGTTGTTCCCACTTCGGGCGGGACACCTAGCTTAATTAGTCCCTTACGACCAAGTAAATTCCCATCTTTATCAAACCACTCCAAACTTTGTTGGTCGCGATTAAAAATATCGCGCCAGGGAAAGTCCTCTACCTGATTGAGAT
>JBCBOT010000693.1:0-557 GCA_039821165.1 Planctomycetota bacterium
CAAGCAGTTCACCACCGTCGTCGCCGACACGGGCGATTTCCAGGCCATGCGCGCCTACGCGCCGCACGATGCAACGACCAATCCGTCGCTGATCCTCAAGGCTGTGCAGAAAGCCGAATACCGCCCGCTGCTCGAACAGGCCGTGCGCGACGCTCGCAGCGACAGCGTGGAAGACATCATCGATGCCGTGCTCGTGGCATTCGGCTGCGAGATCCAGTCGATCATCCCGGGCCGAGTGTCCACCGAAGTCGATGCTCGCCTGTCGTTTGACACCGAGGCGACGGTCGCCAAGGCGAAGCATCTGATTGCGCTGTACGAAGCGCGCGGCGTGGCGCGCGAGCGCGTGCTGATCAAGATTGCGTCGACGTGGGAAGGCATCCGCGCAGCAGATCAGCTTCGTGCCGAAGGCATCCGCTGCAACATGACGCTGCTGTTCTCGCTGGCCCAGGCCGTGGCGTGCGCGGAAGCAGGCGTGCAGCTCATCTCGCCCTTCGTCGGCCGCATCTACGACTGGTACAAAAAGGATGCCGGCGCCAACTGGGACCCGATCGCCCAAG
>JBCBOT010000694.1:0-543 GCA_039821165.1 Planctomycetota bacterium
CGCTATACTGCGGTCCTAGACGCGGTCTGACAGAGAGTGGCGAACCATCGAATGCACCGAAGTACTCGAGAACGTCTTTCGGCAGTGGTGACTTGTCCGCTCGTACTCGGTGATTCGCAACGTTCTGCAGGTCCAGCGTGTGCGTGTCGCAACCGAGTGACGGCGACGATGTCGTCGCCGAGGAATAGGCTGGAGCGCAATGCGTCAGGGATCGGGGTGAGGATAACTTTGGGCGTTGGAGCTTTCCAGCGTTTCACAATCATCCATGTCGCGAATTTAGCTGCGCTCCGATCGTGCACAGAATCGTCCTCGGTGAACGCGATCATGTGCGTGGGTGTCTTTTGTTGCTGACGATCGATCGTGTCGCGAATAATTCAATGCCCGAATGCCGGCCGAATCCAACGCGCACAATGGGAACGTTGTTAAAATGAGACGCTTGGATCGGCTTCGAACTGCCACCCAATAGCCGAAGGTGTGCGCGGTCGATGGTGCAGAACCATGGGATGCACAACGACCGGCGAAGTTGCGTTGAGGCGGTATGGT
>JBCBOT010000695.1:0-538 GCA_039821165.1 Planctomycetota bacterium
TACGGCCGCCGTTTACCGGGGCTTCAGTTCAATGCTTCATCTTACGAATAACATCTCCCTTTAACCTTCCGGCACCGGGCAGGTGTCAGGCCCTATACTTCGTCTTTCGACTTGGCAGAGCCCTGTGTTTTTGATAAACAGTCGCCTGGACCTCTTCACTGCGGCTCCCCAGAAGGGAGCGACGCTTCTCCCGAAGTTACGCGTCTATTTTGCCTAGTTCCTTGACCATGAATCTCTCGAGCGCCTTAGAATACTCATCTCGCCTACCTGTGTCAGTTTTAGTACGGTCAAGCACGCTTCAAAGTTTAGAAGCTTTTCTTGGACATCCTTCCAACATCATCCAGGACTTAAATGCTGTTAGCTCAGGTCCTTAAGCCTATTGGGGCGGATTTACCAATCCCCCACTCTTGGACCAGAGCAACGGACCATTCTATTAGTCCGCATATTTTTCGGATGCCGTCCCTCCATCACTCCACGTGCCCGGCGCAGGAATGTTGACCTGCTATCCATCGTCTACGCCTTTCGGCCTCGACTAAGG
>JBCBOT010000696.1:0-537 GCA_039821165.1 Planctomycetota bacterium
ATCTGATGATCCGCGGTTCACGACGGTCACGAACGGAACGCCGCCACCGGGCTGCTGGCGCCGCTCCTGAAGTCGGGACGCGCAGTAGCACGCATGCTGTGGCGACGCTAGCCTCTCCTTCGACATCGCGAGCTCCAATTTCCTCCTTCGACGATAGTTAGGTACTAGCTCGAAATCAGATAGTAGTAGTAGTAACAGTAAATACTACCAATGCTATGCATGCCGGCAGCGCGCGGAAGTGTCCGGGGCCCGCCTGTCAGCGACTTCAGGTCTGCCTGTCGACGTCGGCGGTCGCCGATGCGGCGATGCCAAGGTCCCGACCGCCGCGTGTGGTCCACGCGCGATCGCCGTCGCCGTCCCCACGAGCAGAAGCCAGCGAGAGCATGGTCGCGCAGCCCGTCGACGTCAGCAGCGGTTCCTGCAGCGGTCCCTGCAGCAGCGCCACGCAGCGGCGGGACACCCGCGGCCTTCAGTGGGGGCACCTTGGCCCGGAGTTCTGGCCGTCCGTCGCGTGCGGGAAGTTCTTCTCGTGCCAAT
>JBCBOT010000697.1:0-536 GCA_039821165.1 Planctomycetota bacterium
ATGATCGAGCTGCCGCTGCGGCACCCCTCGCTCTTCAAGACGCTCGGCGTCAAGCCGCCGCGCGGCGTTTTGCTGTACGGCCCGCCGGGCTCCGGCAAGACCCTGATCGCGCGCGCCGTCGCCAACGAGACCGGCGCCTTTTTCTTCCTGATCAACGGCCCCGAGATCATGTCCAAGATGGCCGGCGAGTCCGAGAGCAACCTGCGCAAGGCCTTCGAGGAGGCCGAGAAAAACAGCCCCGCCATCATCTTCATCGACGAAATCGACTCCATCGCGCCCAAGCGCGACAAGACCAACGGCGAGGTCGAGCGCCGCATCGTGTCGCAATTGCTGACGCTCATGGACGGCCTCAAGCAGCGCGCCAACGTCGTCGTCATCGGCGCCACCAACCGGCCCGAGGTCCTCGACGCCGCCATCACGCGCCCCGGCCGCCTCGACACCCTCGTCTACATCCCGCTCCCGGACCTCGCCTCCCGCGCCTCCATCTTCCGCGCCACGCTCCGCAAGTCCCCCGTCTCCCCGGACGTCGACCTCGA
>JBCBOT010000698.1:0-532 GCA_039821165.1 Planctomycetota bacterium
TTCCGGGCGTGAACGATCCTCGGGCAGGATCGGCCGGCGGCAGGCATGGCACAACACATGCGGCCCCACAGCAAGCCCGTGGCCGACGCTCACCCGCCCGTCAAAGACAAAGCATTCACCGCGCCAGGTGCTGCGTTCGGGGGGCACCTCTTCGAGGTATTTCAGAATACCGCCCTTGAGGTGGAACACATCCTCGACGCCCTGGCCCAGAAGGTAATTCGTCGACTTCTCGCACCGGATACCGCCGGTGCAGAACATCGCGATCTTCTTGCCCGCGAACCGGTGTTTGTTTTCCTCCCACCAGGCTGGGAACGCGCCAAAACTTGCTGTTTCCGGGTCAACTGCGCCGTCGAACGTGCCAATGGCCACTTCGTAATCATTACGCGTATCGATCACGGCAACATCGTCGCGCGTGATCAGATCGTTCCAGTCCTTGGGCGCCACGTAATGGCCCGTGCGTGCCGCCGGATCCACATCCGGCTGGCCCATCGTCACGATCTCGCGTTTGAGCCGCACCTTCAGCTTGCCGAAC
>JBCBOT010000699.1:0-531 GCA_039821165.1 Planctomycetota bacterium
TGGTGATGATGTTGTCGTCGTCGAACGGGATGGTATCGGGACGTGCGGGGCGGGTGCCGACGGCGACGAGGAACTTGTCGGCCTGGACGCGGTCGGAGCCGCGGTTGTGGGTGACGTTGACGGTGTGGGGGTCGGTGAAGGCGGCTGTGCCGTGCATGACCTCGACGTGGTTGCGGCGGAACTGGCCCTCGGTGATGTCGATCTCGGCGCCGATGACGCGTGAGCAGGACTGCATGAGGTTGGAGAAGAGTGCGTCTTTGGCGGAGGCGAAGTCTTCGTAGCGCGGGGCGGCGACGGATCGGCCTGCGACGTGGAGGATGGCCTCGCGGAGGGCTTTGCTGGGGATCGTGCCGGTGTTAACGGCGACGCCGCCGACGGTCTGGCGTTTCTCGACGACGACGACGGACTTGCCGAGCTTGGCGGCCTGGATGGCGGCGCGTTGGCCGGCGGGGCCTGATCCGATGACGCAGAGGTCGTAGTGGCGCATTGGGGTCTCCGGTGCTGCTGAAGAGAGTATCGGGTTTGGGGGGG
>JBCBOT010000700.1:0-525 GCA_039821165.1 Planctomycetota bacterium
GAAGTCGTCGAGCTCGACGAAGCACTTGACCTCAGTGCCGACGCCGCCGGTGGCTGAAGGGGTCGTCGCAGGCCTTCTTGCCGGACTCTCGGGCGGCGTCGTCGTCGACGAGTACTCGCGGACCTTGTCGATGGCGAGGGCGATAGAGACGTCGTTGATGCCTTGTACCGAGACGGCGTCGTGCTCTTCGACCTGGATGTCGCGAAGCCCGAAGTCCTCGATGAGGCTGCGGAGTCGGGGCCGAAGAGCATGGCGGACGGTATGTCGACTTGCTGCTGGCGGGGCGGCAGCGTGACGTCGACGACATGGAGGCGCGCGAGCCCGGACTGGGCGACGCCGTCGGCGGTGATGGACGGCGACATGTCGAGGCAGTTGACATCGAGCGCGAAGGCCGAGATGCCGGCGTCGTCGCCGCCGACTTCGAAGTCCATGGATCGTACTCGGTGCCGAGGGGTGTCGTGCGCGAGATCGGCTCGGCGTCGTCGGCTTCCGGTAAGACGAGGCCTTTGGCGACGCCGGCGACGT
>JBCBOT010000701.1:0-524 GCA_039821165.1 Planctomycetota bacterium
ACGACGGCCGCTGCCGCCTTCTCGGTCGCGAGTGCCGACCTCGACGGCGACCAAGACATCGACGTCCTCTCGGCCTCGGAAAGAGACGACACGGTCGCGTGGTACGAGAACGACGGCGCCACCTTCACGGCGCACATCATCACAACGATGGCCAGTGGCGCCAGATCGATCGCGAGTGCCGACCTGGACGGCGACCAAGACCTGGACGTGCTCTCGGCCTCCTTTACTGACAACACGGTCGCGTGGTACGAGAACGACGGCGCCGCCTCCCCGACCTTCACGCCGCACGTCATCACGAGGGCCGCTCTTGGCGCATGGACGGTTGCGTGTGCCGACCTGGACGGCGACCAAGACATCGACGTGCTTTCCGCCTCGTATTGGGACAACACGGTCGCGTGGTACGAGAACGACGGCAACGCTTCGACCTTCACGCCGCACGCCATCACGACGACGGCCGCTGCCGCCTTCTCGGTCGCGAGTGCCGACCTCGACGGCGACCAAGACATCGACGTCCTCTCGGCCTC
>JBCBOT010000702.1:0-523 GCA_039821165.1 Planctomycetota bacterium
TTCCGTTGTTCGTCAAAGGCTGACCCGGTCATGACGGCGGTTCCCGATCCCCGGCCCATGGCCTGCCCTGGTTGCGCTGCCGTCCCGGCAGAGACGGCTGTGCCCGTGGCGCAGCCCGACGACATCCTGCTGTCATTGCCCGAGATCCACTGCCACACCTGTATCCGCAATGCCGAAGCGGCGCTGATGGACCGTGCAGACGTGTCGCGCGCGCGTGTGAACCTGACCTTGAAACGTGCCTACGTGACGCCCGTCGGTGATGTGGATGCGGACGCACTGGTTGCCGCACTGGCCAGCGCGGGTGTCGTAGCACATCCGCTCGACCCGACGGCTTTGCAAAGCAAGGCGACCGAGGCGGCGGGCCGCGCGCTGCTGATGCGTCTGGCCGTGGCGGGCTTTGCCGCGATGAATGTCATGCTCTTGTCGGTGGCGGTCTGGTCCGGGGCGACGGATGCCACGCGCGACATGTTCCACTGGATTTCCGCGGCCATCGCCCTGCCTGCGGTGGCGTTCTGTGGCCAAC
>JBCBOT010000703.1:0-516 GCA_039821165.1 Planctomycetota bacterium
ATCTTTCCGCGATGGGCCATGAAGCCGGACTGATAACCGATCTTGCCTTCGACAATGATCGTGCCGCCTTTCATCGCAACACCACAGCGCGGCCCCGCATCGCCCTTCACGTGGATCACTCCGCCATTCATCGCGGCACCGCAGGACATGCCCGCGCGTCCCTCGACGGTGATGTGCCCGTCCGCCATTCCCTCGCCCAGGGCCCAACCTGCGTTCCGTCCGATCCGAAGCGTCGATCCCGTATTCAATCCGCCGCAATAGTAGCCGACCGAGCCCTCAAAGGTCAGATCACCCCCTGGTGGCAATCCGATCCCCAAGTTGTGTCGGCTCAGCGTTTCGATCACTCGGATCGGGTGGCCCGTGGCGCAGGCCGCCTGCATCTCTTCGTTGATCTCTCGGATGGGCCTGTCACCGACCTCAATGACGATCTCACTCATGCAGCCAGGCTCCGATTGCCCACGCCCCATATCCCGGTCTGGCTTGGCCCGTCGTAATTCACCACATCGATCTCGTTGC
>JBCBOT010000704.1:0-510 GCA_039821165.1 Planctomycetota bacterium
GGTCACTCTGTAGAGGTTCACACAAAGGTCTATCAGCAATGGTTCGGTCTTGAGAATAGAAGGAAAGCATTTAATCAAGCTTTTGATGAAACTAATCAATTACAAGAATGTCAGAAACAGCTATCAGCAGCCAGAAAGAGAATAGCAGAATTAGAAGCTGAGGTTACAAGGTTAAGACAATAATCTAAGATAGGGTTTGATAAAATATCGGATAAGCAAGTTTTAGCTTTCTATTTTTTGCTCTTTCTGTAGATAATTTAACCATTAGGGATAAAGAGGGAGGGAGTGAGAGAGTGAGAGAGTGAGAGAGTGAGGGAGTGAGGGAGTGAGGGAGTGAGGGAGAGGTAATTGGTGGTGGTATTTTATCCCAACCAATTACTAGCATGCCAACTGACAGTGGGGTTGACGGACCCATTCATTCGCTTCGATAAATGACCAAAATTTATATTAGTTAGTAAGAATAAAGTAATAATTAATTTAAAAAAATAAAACTGGGTGCTACAAGACTAA
>JBCBOT010000705.1:0-507 GCA_039821165.1 Planctomycetota bacterium
CGCGACTACCTCTATATTTCGCTTGGTGGCAATCGCGGCGGACCGGCCAAGACCTATCGCAATCTGATGGCCACGATGACACTTGGCGGCCTCTGGCACGGGGCGGCGTGGAATTTCGTGGCCTGGGGCGTCTATCAGGGCGCGCTTCTCGCTGTGCACCGGATGATCAGCGGGCGACATGGACGCTCGGGCGAGGGCGCGCGGCGCAGCCTTGGGGCGTGGCTCCTGCGCCTTGTGGCCATCACCACCTTCTTTCAGGTGGTCTGCTATGGCTGGCTTTTGTTCCGCGCCACATCTTTTACTCAGATCACAGAGTTCACCGGCCGGCTTGCTGGACTAATTGAAGCTCCCGCAGGCCTGACCATGCCTGTCCCACCAGCGCCAGCCTTGCTTGCGCTGATAGGGCTTTTCTTCTGGGATATGCTCATCGAATGGTCCGGCAATGTCCGCTTCTATGCTGGCTGGCCTATGGTGATCCGCGCCAGCCTTTACGCCGGGATGATCTAT
>JBCBOT010000706.1:0-507 GCA_039821165.1 Planctomycetota bacterium
CGATAAAGCGCGCCGCCTCCTCTGGCAGGTGAAGCAGAAATACGGCAACGCGCTTTCGTGGTCGGACTTGATCGTGCTCGCGGGCAACGTGGCGCTTGAGAACTCCGGGTTTGAGACCTACGGATTTTCCGGCGGTCGCGCAGACGCGTGGGAGCCTGAGCTGGTCTATTGGGGTCCGGAGACGAAAGCTCTCGCCTCGGATCGTCGGTACACGGGCGATCGCGAGCTTGAGAACCCTCTGGGTGCGTCGCAAATGAGCCTCATTTACGTGAACCCTGAGGGCCCTGAAGGCAACCCCGACATTCTTGGCGCGGCCCGGGATATCCGGACGACTTTTGGCCGTATGGGGATGAATGACGAAGAAACCGTCGCCTTGATCGTGGGCGGACACACCCTGGGTAAGGCACACGGCGCCCACAAGCCTGGTGATTGTGTTGGGCCGGAGCCAGCCGCAGAAAGCGTTGAGAAACAGGGCTTTGGTTGGAAGAATGATTGCGGCAAAGGCAA
>JBCBOT010000707.1:0-506 GCA_039821165.1 Planctomycetota bacterium
TATCATCCCATGAGGCCGAGAGCACGTCGAGGTCTTGGTCGCTGTCCAAATCGGAGATTGCGATCGATTGGACGCCATCGGCCGTCGTCGTAATGACGTGCTTCGAAAAAGTCGGCGAAGCGGCGCCGTCGTTCTCGTACCACGCGACCGTGTTGTCACCTCTTGAGGCCGAGAGCACATCGACGTCTTGGTCGCCGTCCAGGTCGGCGCTCGCGACCGATCTGGCGATTATCGCCGTCGTCGTGATGACGTGCGTCGTGAAAGTCGGCGAAGCGGCGCCGTCGTTCTCGTACCACTCGAGCGCGTCGTCAGAATGGGAGGCGGAGAGCACGTCGAGGTCTTGATCGCCGTCCAGGTCGGCACTTGCGACCGACCATGCGCCGTTGGTTGTCGTCGCGATGACGCGCTTTGTGAAGGTCGGCGAAGCGGCGCCGTCGTTCTCGTACCACGCGATCGTGTCGTCACTGCCGGAGGCCGAGAGCACGTCGAGGTCTTGGTCGCCGTCC
>JBCBOT010000708.1:0-502 GCA_039821165.1 Planctomycetota bacterium
GGAGAATTTCTTCAGCAAACCGCCGCCGCTAGTGGAAACGGCAATTCCGGTCACATCGTTGACCTCAGCCGATTTGAGAATTTCTTCCTGGGGTTCGCCCTGGCGGATATCTGTGGTGACCTGGAGGCCGATCGCCTCTAGCTCGGCTTTGACGGGGGCCAGTGCTTGATGGGCCTGACCGACCGGGTCGCTGCCGCGCAGCTCTTTGCGAACGCTGTCGTCAATCACCCAACACAGTAGGCACTGCTTGATAGAAGGACAGCCTTCAGCCCGCTGCTTGATCTGGTTGACCAGGTATTGAGCGCTGCTGCTGTTGTCGAAGGGAATCAGGGGATATTCAAACAGGTGCTCGCACCTGAGCGCCAGCTCTTGCTCGCGGTAGGTCGCTACCAGCTGAGGTCGCAGGATCAAGAGCGGCACATGACACTGCTTGGTGATGCCCACGGTGGTGCTGCCAAACAGCTTTTCGGTCAGCAGCGAGCGGGTGGGGGTTCCCAGTACG
>JBCBOT010000709.1:0-502 GCA_039821165.1 Planctomycetota bacterium
CCCAGATCCGCGCCGTGCGGTCCGCGCTCCCGGTGGCGAGCTGCCGGCCGTCGGGCGAGAAGGCGACGCTCTGGACCCCGCTTGCATGCCCCTCGAGCCGGGCGGTCTCGGCGCCGGTCGCCAGGTCCCAGATCCGCGCCGTGCGGTCCGCGCTCCCGGTGGCGAGCTGCCGGCCGTCGGGCGAGAAGGCGACGCTCACGACCCAGCCCTCAAGCCCCTCAAGCCCGACGGTCTCGGCGCCGGTCGCCAGGTCCCAGATCCGCGCCGTGCTGTCATCGCTCCCGGTGGCGAGCTGGCGGCCGTCGGGCGAGAAGGCGACGCTCTCGACAGAGCCCTCATGCCCCTCGAGCCGGGCGGTCTCGGCGCCGGTCGCCAGGTCCCAGATCCGCGACGTCCGCTCACCGCTCGCGGTGGCGAGCTGCCGGCCGTCGGGCGAGAAGGCGACGCTCTGGACAGAGTCCTCATGCCCCTCGAGCCGGGCGGTCTCGGCGCCGGTCGCCAG